>VBPX01000042.1 GCA_005877075.1 Nitrososphaerota archaeon
TATGAAATAACGCCTTGGAAGAATCCAAAGACTCATTTCAGTTTTCATGTTAGATCCAAAAGCAAGAATGACAGACCTCCTATCATGTTTACCTATCCTAAGAAATTCAAGATTAAAGACACAATTATTATCGGATGTGGTTGGATATTTGAAGATGTTGATCAGAAAGCATTTCGAGCAGTTAAGGACAGACAATTAAAAATGAAACTTTTTCGTTCAGTAAAAGAAAAAGTTGAACCGAAGGTGAAATTAGAATTGATTGCTAATAATTATAACCTAGAAAGAATGAACGCGTATCGATTTATACGAATAGATGAACTTACCAAAGATAACGTAATACTAAATTTAGGACTATTGGTTTTGGTGGGGGAAAATATAATGAAAGAGTTTAAGAATCAAAATGAAAGTGGAAGTTTCAACGCTTTAGACAATATTTAGAGAATACCATTAGTCATTTTACCAATTAATTATACATGTCGAGCAATCCTAAACTTTATTACCTTTTTGTTCTACTCTGTTATTGAATAATCCAAAGGATTAAAACAAATAAATTTAGAAATTCTAATTACGACCCATCTGAAAAACCAGATCAGTCCCTTCCGGTCCACCATATTTTGAGCATAATTTTCATTGTTTAAAGAATCGATTAGATGGTTCGTATCACAACCATCTTATCGATATTTGACAGACTTATAAACACTGGAATGTTCAATTTACCAAAAAGAAAATTTGTAGATATGTTATATAACAACGGAATATTAGAAGGAGCCGATAAAATTTATCGCAGGCTTTGGAATTTGGAACGGATAAATCAAAAAATTGTCTTTAATCAAATGTACGGTTCTAGTACGGGATTCTTAAAAGAAGAGATTGAATTCCTGCGACAGTTTTCCAAAATCAACGGGACAATGACGTACAGAAAACAGATAAGAAGGATAGTGAAGGAAAGTAAAAATCTTAAAGTCACAGATTATTTGTCGTACCCTGAGGGTACTCTAAGAGGATGACAAAAATAATGAATAAACAGAAAAGAAATGCATGATGGACTTATTTAACAAATTTTGGACATTCTAGAATCAGATACTTATTCGAACAACGCCATTTCATTTACTTTAGAATCGATGCCAACTGATAGACCTGAAATTCATCCCTTACTCTTTGACATAACTGATTAATGGTAACAGGCTTTTCCATAAATGAATTGATAATTCCTTCTTGTAAGTAATGCTGAAAAACTGCGTCGCTTTCGATTTCATAAGCACTTGTGAGTATGGTTCTGACATCGTGGTTTAATTTTTTTACTTTCTTTAATAATTCCAATCCATTTAGATTGGGCATCCTTAAATCAGAAATGACAAGGGCATAAATTTCCTTGTTGGCAGTAAAGTGTTCTAACGCAATCACGGGGTCATTAAAACTAACAACTGAAATACCATCAATATTACCGCATAAAGCGTCATGAAACAGCTCGGTGATATCTAACTCGTCGTCGACGATACTAACAATTCTGTTGTTAGTTGCCGTTGAATTTAATCTCCAATGAATGAAGACTCAATTCCATACATAACATGTGAGCTTGCAGGTTATAAACCCACCTGGTTTTTAGTTCTGTAAATAGTATGAAGATTAGAGAATGGTGGGCCAAATGGTTGCGAGCACCCACCAAAAAGAAGTGAATTATATTAGTGACCAGCAAGTAATAATAAATGAATAAGCCATTATGCTGCCCTATCTATTATAATTAAATCCTCCCTCTGATACTAGGATACTTTATTGATGAGATCTATTCAAAGAATCCGCGCTATTATATTCTCGGAATTATAGTAGTTTCTAAAAGAACCAAAATGATTTAAGCCTAGTAATTAAACTCCTACTTAGAATGAAGACCCTTTTTTCAAAGATATTGGTTCCAATCGATGGTTCTGAATACTCGTTTAACGCTGCCGAGTATGCAATCCAGTTATCAATGAAAGATAAATCCCACATTACTTTGTTATCCATACTCCCATCCAAACTGATGTATGGAGATTCATCTGGTATTTTTGGTGCGATTCCGCCACACTATTTTAAGAAATATAAAAATGAAGCAAAAAAATGGTTTAACCAAATTATAGATAAGATAAAAAAAGACAGGCTTCAAATTGAAAAAATAAAAACTGATGTCATTACCACACCACTATCTATTGTTTCCGCGATAGTAGAATATGCTGAAAAAGATGATACAACTCTAATAATTATGGGAACAAGAGGAATTACTGGATTTAAGAGAATGTTGTTAGGCAGTATTGCATCAGGGGTTGTTACATATGCCCATTGTCCTGTCTTAGTAATACGCTAAGTCAAGTACTGAAATGTGCTCTGCATTGCACTGTCGTCATTATCAAAAATGAGAATTGGAAAATACGAAAGTATTGACAATTATTAGTTAAAATACTAAAAAGAATCCATTGAAAAAGGTTGTATTAAGTGTTAGTTCTAGGGCATATCTTATTTTGCTGTCCTTGATTTATTCAAGTAATTTTTGAACTACTAACCATTTCCAATTTTACCTGCTCAATTAAATCCTGAAGTATTTCTATCAATCTTTTTCTTTGTGCATTATCAGTTGAGCTCCAGTTATTCCTTTCCACACGTTTATGGGCCAATTTGTATTTCAGACCTATCATGGAAGTGGTATAATTATTTGCATCAAGTTTTTTTCACATTTTGATTTGCAAGGATATACCAATGATACTCTATTCCCACAGGAACACCTGAACCCTCTGGAGCATTTCCTGCTCTTCTTTTTGTAACATTATAGCTAAATTGCCATTTATCAGGAGTTAACTTTTTTTCTTCCATTCGCCCTTGTCGTAATACCATTTGTGAGTTCTACCGACCTTCATTCCGGTGTATTTTTTCCTTCATATAAGGATGAAGAGTACAATAGTATCCAAATGTTCCTGCATTAAATGTCAATTGAACTTTTTTTATCCATTTGCAAGTCGTTTGTAAATTAGCATTAATATACTTCCATTAATATCGTACCTAACGTTTTTGAATCAGAAATTTATAGACGGTATATAAAGACTTATAATAAAAAATGGTACCTCTGAACTTAGAAATATTACTTTTCAAGAAGAAAGTTCCAACAAAAATAAATCACACAATACAGCTTTAGAAAATAAATATTGATCGGTAAGGGTTTTATTATGTATGTTGAAAAACCAATTATGTATGAGAATCGAAGTTCGAGTTTATCGCAATTTTCGATACTCTCATCAATTATTTACCATTATTGTACTTTTTATTGGAATGGTATTTAACAGCAGCTCCTTAGACAGAGTATTTGCGGCCTCAGACCTTGACGTCTATGCAGTAGGAGATTGGGGATGTACGGAGAACACACAGAAGATAGTAAATATTGCTAAGAGCAGGGACGCGGGTATGGTGTTGGCCCTTGGAGATTATTCTTATGCGAGTACTCCGGATTGCTGGTTTAATATAATAAAGCCAATTGATGGTATCACAAGGATCAATATTGGAAACCATGATGATGGAAGCGCTACTCTGCTTGATTCTTTCCTGAAACATTTTGGTCTTTCAAAGCAGTATTATTCTTACGATATGCAAAATGTCCATGTTCTAACAATGAGTACCGAAGAACAATTTACAGTAGGAAGCGCACAGTATAATTTTGTCCTAGATGACTTGCAACAGGCTGCGACAAATCCAAACATAAAATGGAATATCGTTAACATGCATGCACCGCTTTATTCATCTCCGAACACCAGTGGTGATCCTGCATGTGAAGGTGACAAGGCTTTGAGGGATAGCTACCATCCATTATTTGATAAATATGGAGTGGATCTTGTTTTAGAAGGACACGTCCATAACTATCAGCGTAGCTATCCAATCATGTATAATTCAGGAAATCCCTCTAATCCAATAGTAACAAGTTGTAACAAAAGCTCTTACAATAGTTCTGAGGGACAGGTGTATGCAATAGTGGGTACGGGTGGTGTAAACCTGCATGGGCTAGCTGGGAAGTCCTCATTTATGGCAAATCAACAAGATTCAAAGTTTGGAATCTTGAACATACAGTCCTCCGATGACGTACTAGATGTCAAATTTATTGATAGTCATGGTTCTTTCTTTGATCAGTTCAACATCACAAAGGCTGTGAAGAAACCTATCAAGGAAAGTAAGGGAGTACACAATACAATTTTAAATCAACACTGTGCCGATTCTATACTATATCATGGTAAAAGTCAAACAAAAGCCGATTCATCGGATACCTCAAAAGATAAGAAGCCAGATAAACCCAAAGCTGAGACAAAAAAGAAGGATGGAGGAAAAGGCGGCGGTAAGGGAAATAAGGGAGGAGGAAAAGGCGGCGGTAAGGGAAATAAGGGAGGAGGATCTGGCAGGTAAATCAATATTCCTTTAGTTACGTTACATAGTTGAAAATTTGATTCACAAACCACTGGCTCCCCTATAACACTATTGAAATTCAAATTTAGATTACATTCAAATCAGAACGTCATCCCTTCCGGTCACTCAATTAGATCAGATCTAGTTTGATTTGGCATTTTGTTTTTCCAATTATTGTTAGAATTAAGTGGTGCTGAATTCAACTTTCAATATTGCCATGACATACCTTTACGTTTTAACCCATATTTCTTAATTCTAGCTTACCATGGATAAATTGGCTTTTTGTATCTATTTACTAAATTTTGGTTTCAAACTCAAGTACAATACCTGAACTCATAAACCGAGATATACCCAAAGATATCATACACTTATTCTTCCTGAACCCACTATTCGTATATCTTTACTATCTGGATTTAAGAGGATTGCAATATCTCCGGCTTTAAATGAAAATATATTATCAGACAAAATCTTAAGTTTATTGTTCCCTAATTTCTCTATCTTTGCAGGCCTGATCTGAATCCCTATGGACAAAAGATAGGAGTGATTTTCTGAAAGGTCATTCTTATAAAATGGCACCATATCGAAATCAATAATCAATTCCTGGACTGTAGAAGTAAAATGGTTGTAATTGGAAAGAATATCTCCCCTAGTTATCTCATCAAAAGAAACGCCTGTTAGAGCAAGACCTACCCTAGCCGGACTATGTGATTCTTCAACATTTTTATCATGCATCTGTATACTTTTAACTGTAACCGTTTTCTTTTGAGGAAATAGTATTAGCTCATTGTGTACTTTGATAACTCCCTGTTTAAGCATACCCAATACTACCACACCTACTCCTTTTACATTAAATATGTTATCTATATGGATAATTGTTGGTCCGTCTCTTTTCACCGAAGATAAAGAACTGATACTGTCTTTAAGACTTTCAATATTCTGTTCAACCTTGAATGATGACGCAACGGTATTTTTTAAAAGACTCTTAAGAGCTTCGCTCTCAACTCCGTAAGAATGAAGGAGGAATCCTTTATCTAGTTGCAGTAGATCTAAGGCTACTATTTGTTCTCCTAGAAACCTATCTAGTTTGTCGACGTTAACTATAGAATACTCTGCTAAACTTGCCGCAGTAATTAATGGTTGGATCTTGTCAGGAAAGCCTGATGGTATTACGTAGGTCATGATTCTGTCATCTTTTTTACTATCATATGTTGTAATGTCACTTGAGTGCCCTTTCTTCCCTAACTCCTTTACAAATTCGGTTTGACCAAGGCATACAAAATTAATACTTTCCACAATGTGTTTTTAGAAGACCATCTTTAAAATTTATTCCTAATTTCGAATTCTTGGTAGGTTGAAACGTTATTATGTACAACTTGATGACCGCAGAGATAAAATTACGGGTTCAGGATTTTCCGTGCTCAGTTTTGTTCCTGCAAGATTTGAGTTCTGGAAATTGACTTTATCAATCAGGACTAAGTCTCTGAGAATTGTCCAAACAAGTTCTAATCAAATAAGATGACACTTGATAATAACTTTACATCTATTGTAAAAAGTTCATCTGAAATTTAATATTTGAAAACTTTCAATACGAATTATTGATAAAAGATTCTATTAAGGATGCAATACGCAACAAAAATAGAATAGAATTTTCACTTAGTCCAATTTACAAGAACTAGAATTTCTAATTACAACCCATCTGAAAAATCAGATCAGTCCCTTCCGAGTATTGTAAACATTTCATAATTCTATGCTTTATGATATTTGCAGAATTATTAATTCAGAAAACTCAAACAAATCGTTCAATTAATAAAAACAAAATAGGCTAATCTTTCAACTGTGAAATTAAATCCTTTGTAATTTCCCTTGGTACCCTATCGCATAAACTTAGAGTCCTACCTAAACTCAATATGTTTTTATCCAGAGTCTCATTTGATATCAGTCCTTTATCTAGTGCTTTTTTTAAAAATATATTAATCTCCAAAATTAGCTCGTTAATTTCCTTCAATGAGGAAATGGATGAATTTCCATATTCTAGGTTAACATTGATTATTCGAGTTATATTATTCAATTCTCTTGTAATTAAATCTTGCCTTAGTTTACTGGTAAAGGTGAGCTTGCATAGATTTGAAAGGATGTCGAGCTGCTCAGTTACTAAACTAGCATATGTTTTTTTATTCGAATAATGAATTCCATTGGTATCCTTTGGCAATACTTTTCTATACACATGAAGCTTAGCTTTAAAGAATGAACTTGAAAAAAATTATATTAAAGGTTTAAATTATTTGATGTAAATTTGTTAAAATAATGAAATCTAGTAAAGTTAAAGAGTAAATAAATTCAATTAGCACCAAGAACCTAGTTAATGAAAAATAATTCACTTCGGCCAGAAAACTCTCAATTTATCAGGCTTTCGAGGTGAGATAGTATTATATGAAGCAAATCATAATATATTTCTATGGATTATGTTAAATATTGTTTCTAATTATGTTTCATCCTGTTCTAGGAGAAGGATTCACGTTGTACACAATATCAATCGCTTCGGAAGTAATGCAGAATTGATCATAGCCATTAATAACGATTTAATTTAGATGTGGATTCATTTTGTAAGCAAATTCGATTCCTTCTGGGCGGACAAACAATAAAGAACGATATAAAATTATCATTTAGGAAAACAAACTCATCAGAAAAAGAACTATTTCTTTTACTCACAGAAGTTCGCCAGGCATCTTCGGCGCTGGAATAGTTTTATTTTCTATTAAACCACCAAAAGATGTAATATTTGTGGAATTTGAATTGGTAGTTTTGCAAGGTTGATCATTAACACAAATCGTCGTAGTGCAATTTCCATTTTCACACCTAGAAGTTACATTCGCTTGCACTTGTCCAAAGCTTAGATGAGGAAGCAAGGTGAATAATGAAATAAAAATTAGGTAGGTAATTGCAATATGGCGGACTAGAAAATTTGATTTAATTTTCATAGTAATAGTTGTATTTAAAATGCGTAAGGTTTTAACTTAAAAAATATTATTTCTTTATCTGACATTCCGATTAATGATAATCCTTTTTTAAATAACTTTTCTTTTATCTTATTTGATATATTTTGCTTCTCGAATATTATTATCATATATGCCCACACCTACTACCATCATTAATAGACAATAAAGGTTATAACGATTAGAGTGTCTGATTTACGGCAAAGGGCATTCCTGACACCCCGATTAAAAATTTATCTTATAATACCAGATGACTCTCTTCTAGTTTATAGTTAGCTTAATAAGAATAATTTATCTGGATATAGCAAATTATACTAGAATGTTGGACTTCGTATCGGACGACCGATGTAAATATTTACAGGTCCTGCTCAGCTACTTATAGTCAGATTTTGGGGACCGTTCTCAACCCGTCTCTCGCATTGCACCTCTGATAAATTTTTCAATGATAAGGATTATGATATTCGCATATTTCAGCTCGAGGTTTTACACAATACCCAGCACACTAAAAAGCAAGTAGGAGTTTAACACAAGTATTACTCCAACAAAAATCACGGCAAGCAATGTGGTGATCTTTTTGTTAACGAATTCCCCCATCAATCTCTTATCTCCTGTTGCAATTACGAGGGGAATCATAGGAATTGGTATCATGATACTCAGCACAACTTGGCTGTAGACAAGAATATTCAAAGGATCGAGACCTAGCAGGATTGCGATGGTAGTTGGAATGACATTGATAAATCTTGTTACAAATCGTCTGAGCCATAGATTTACCTTTTTTCCTAAAAGACCCTCCATGATAGCCTGACCTGCAAGCGTACCGACTACAGATGATGCAATACCTGAAGAAAGAAGAGTAAGCAAGAAAACAATACCTGCTGTCGCTCCAAATAATGGTATCAAAGTCTTGTAAGCCTCAGATATCGAAGCCACTCCTGGATTGTGGGAATGGAATGCTGTGGCAGCCATTATCATAATAGCTGCATTTATCATTCCTGCGATAGTTAGCAGAACTACATTTTCCACAAGGTGTAACTTTCGTATTCGTCTTCTTTCTTCCAGCGGTTTCTCTTCTACTTTATTTTTTGTAAGCCAAGAATGAACAAAAAGTGCATGCGGCATTACGGTAGCTCCAATTATGCCTACAGCAAGAAGTATAGCATTACTAGTCGCTAAAGAGGGTACAAAGGAATGGAATAATATACCAGATGGATCGGGCTTAGTAATGAAAATTTCGTAGAAATATCCAAAACCTATGATCGATACAAAAATCACAAAGAGTCGCTCTATTATATAAAATCTGCTCTGGGTTGCTAGCGTCAAAATTATAAGGACATCTAAAGCACCAAATATTGCCGCATAAATCATGGGAATGCCAAAAAGTAAATTGAGGGCAATCACAGTGCCCAAGTATTCAGCCAAGTCGGTAGCTGCTGCCGCCGCCTCGGCACCCAGCCAATATGGTATAATATATTTTTTTTTCTTTAGTTTCTCCCGTATTATTTCTGGTAACGATAAGCGCGTCGCTATACCGAGTTTCCCAGACAAGTACTGGAGCAGCATCGCCATCCCACTAGAAAGCCATACCACCCACAGGAGGTTGTAATTGAGTAATGCGCCCGCCTGAATATCTGTGCCATAATTACCAGGATCCATATAGGCCATGCTAACAAGAAGTGCAGGACCTGTGTAAAGAAGAAGCCTCTGTATTGATTTTTTCCTCTGGCTAAGAAGCTTTGAAAAAAACATCGTAACTAGAATTGATAAAATTATGATATTATATTTAAATTAATGACCGAGTCGAGGACGACATCAACACATCTTATATTCTTATGAAAGTAACTATCATTGACTAGTACTTATATAAGATCATTGCATTATTCCCTAAAGTAATCGTGGTAAAAGATCATAGTCACTTTGATCGTGGAAATTCGAACGATGCAAATAAGAAAGAATTTTCATATAATTTAGAAAACGTTAATGCATATAGAGAAAAGAGAACACTCGCTTTAGCATCTGTATTCGCATCTGTAGGTTTAGCTGCAACAAAACTTGTAATTGGATATTCCACAAACAGCCTCGGAATCTTATCAGAAGCAATGCACGCTGGCCTTGATGTAATAGCAGCCTTGATGACCCTCTATGCGATAAGAATTGTAATAAGACCCCCAGACGTAAGATTTACATTCGGCTATGCTAAGGTTGAGAGCCTTTCCAGCCTTATTGCGATAATACTCCTTTTTACAGTTGCAGGCTGGATCTTTTACGAAGGTTTAGATCGTATACTTTTCAAAAATACTCAACCGGAAATTACAATATTCTCATTTGTAATAATGACCATATCTATCGTGGTAGATTTATGGCGTTCCAGAGTACTGTACAGAGCTGCAAGAAGATATGGAAGCCAAGCACTGGAAGCAGATGCACTTCACTTTAAAGCAGACATGTTTTCATCTTCGATTGTTATTGTGGGATTGGTTTTTGTACTTGTTTTTCATATTCCAAATGCTGATGCTTTTGCCGCGCTCATAGTAGCGGCTATGATCATTTATACAAGTCTAGGTCTTGGAAGAAGAACCATAGACGTTTTACTCGATAAAGCTCCTAAAGGAATGAATCATCTTCTCTTAGAGTCAATATCAGGATTAGACGGAATATCCAAGGCGCACGATATTCGCATTAGGAACATGGGATCTACAATGTCTGTAGATCTACATATTGAAGTTCCACGAACATCAACACATGATAGGGCTCATAGAATTGCTACGAATGTTGAAAATAGAATAAGAGAAGTCATGCCAAATTGTGACGTATTAGTACACGTTGATGCAATAGAAACATCTACAGAAACACTGACTGATAGAATTAGATTAATTGCAGCAGAAACAGATGGGATAAAGAATGTTCATTCAATATATCTCTCAAGGATTATTGAGCCTCGTTCGAAAAAAAGCTCAAGACATGACGCAATTTCAATGGAAACCAAGAGCCATGAATTAGGAACATCCGATTCATTGACCCGTCATGAATTCAATGCAAATGCATCTTCATTCCATCTTCATTTGTATCTTGACCTTCAAGTCAATAGAAATCTAGATCTGAAAACCGCACATGATATCACCGAATCATTTGAACAAAGAATCAAAGCGGAGATACATCAAGTGAAGGATATCACAACTCACATTGAAATCGAAAGTACCGAAGAGGCAGATGTAATGGGAGTAGAGAAAAAAGCAAGTGGATCTTATACAGAGAATATTCGTAATTTATCTATGCAGATAAATCGGGTGATAGATTGTAAAGACATTGGAATTGTCGAAGTTAATAATGAGCAACACATAACACTTACGATAGTCATTAAGGCCAAAGAAGGGGAAGAGGTTACTTCGATAGAAGAGGCCCATAAGATCTCGACAGATGTTCAGGAAATTATAATAAAGGAGACCGGAGCTTCACGAGTCGTTGTACATTCAGAACCTCTTTAAATCTTGTAGATACAGGGCCCGTATATTCCGAAAGCGCTCGAGCCTATAGGCAAATCATTTCCTGATTCTGGTAAAATATCTTAGTTACCCTTTCTTCAGCTATCATAGGTATTACATTCAGATCTGAACCTGATCCCTTCCGGCCCACCATATTTTCAGCACAATTTTCGATGGCTTCCGAATGAAGCTGAAAAATATTGGCGTAAAAAGGAAGGAGAGAACTTATCAAATACCAGAATATATAATCCTTCAGATCATTGATAAAACTCTTTCTTGTAATACCTTAAGTTACTTTCATTAGCACCAACATGGAAAATCATACTAATCTCTCATAGCCCGCTATCGATACATAATTACGTTATGGCTGTCCCACATTCATGACAGTATTTATCCGTGATATTATTTACGGCTCCGCATTTTGGATCGGGACAAATTTTACTCTCTTGTATGAAATTCTTTTCAATTTCTTCCAAATTCTTACCAGGTGCCAAATTCTCAAGTACTGATTCCAACCATGACTCAGCGATTGATGTAAGCAATATTATAGAATGTGGATCCATTGCCAATCTTGGATTTCTCTCATTATCCATACCTACATGAAATGTTAATGGCCTCGTTTCGCCTTGTTTGAATTGGGAGTTGGGAAAGATATCTTTGTAAATTTGAGTGTATTTTATGCCTATTTGTCTGGTTAAAGCGTATGCAAACGGATACATGTCCTGTAGCCTTTTCCAGAGTCGCTCGTTATCCTCCGACATGAGAAAGATTTTTTTTCCTATTTAATAAAGATTCTTTTATGTTATAATAACACAAGTGTTTTTTCTACTTTATGGTACTAATTTAGCCAATTCGTATTCACATACTTGAAAAGTTTAACGTTTTTAAATATTAATTTCAATATGTCATTATTGGTTAAAAGTAAAGAAGTATTACTAAAAATGGAAATAAAAATTGATATTCCCCAAGACATCATGTTAGACAGGAAAAGATTAAAATCAATACAGCAAGGTATTCTGAAAGTTATATCAAAAGGGCCATATGAAGAAGGTCTAGCATTCAATATCGTAAGAGCGACATTTGTTGATATTATCTAAGTCGTATAATTTGCAATTCTGGCCTGACTCTAATTACGATAATGTTATCCACTATTACATTACTGTCTTAATACTTTATAAATATAGTAATTCTAAATTTTATAACCATGATTTATAATTCTGTCCTGAAAAATTTATCTGAAGTAAATTACGCCATCGATCGCTTAGACGCTCTAGGTGTTTTCCCACATCCTGATAAAGTAAAGTCATGGGATACATATAAAATGGTTGATATAATAAACAAAGCAGATAGAAGCTCCTTCATCCTTGATGTAGGATGTAACGGCTCCCCTATTCTTTCCATATTGAAAAGACTTGGATTTCAAAATCTGTATGGTTGCGACCTATCCCTAAAAAAGATATACGCAGCCTTAACGGACATTGTTTACCCTCTTTATAAACCAATTATCGAAATGTATGAAGACAAGACATTTAATATCTCGATTCAAGATCTCGAAAAAACTAATTTCCAAGATAATATGTTTGACTATATTACATCATTGTCAGTCATAGAACATGGGGTTAATATTCAAAACTATTTCAAGGAAATGAACAGGATAATGAAGAAAGATGGAATACTTTTGACGTCTACAGACTACTGGCCTGATAAGATACTCAACATAGTAAAGACAAAACATAATCCCAAGCATCATCCTGATAATGTTTTCAGTAGAGAAGAAATGGAGAAGAATGTGCTCAAGGCTGCAGAACAGAATAGTTTAGTGCTTACCGAACCAATAGACTTTGTCTATGAAGATAAAGTTGTCCATTATGATGTTACTGGGCTTGACTATACCTTCATCTTCTTTGCATTAAAAAAGAGTAAATCGTAATAGCCAATTGAATTTAGAGACTCACCAATAGAACTATTGGAAGTGAAAAGATATTCTAACAACATAATTTTGTTTTAATCAAATTCAAGTACCAGAAAAGAGAGAATCAATAACCAAAGTTAGTCAAATCGAGATAGTATAGAATATTAGTAAAGAAGTTAAGGCTTATGATGAAGAATTTCATCTTCAAACAACAAAGGAGTAGCCCGTATTAAACTAGGGAGGTATGAAGAAGCAATTAGCTGGTTTGATAAAGTGTTAGCGATTGATCCGAAAAATGTACTAGCATACATAAACTAAAAAGGCACCCCACTTCCCGCCCTTCGTGTTATTATTTCTGATAATGCTTCAAACTGTCTATCGTTGGATCGGTCATCTATTTAGTAGCCGGCTTTTCCACGGCCCTCATGTACTGCTCCCGGCCACGAACCAATCAAAGCCATATTAAATCCGTCGAGTTTAATATCATTGCCGTAACTACCATCTATTATATGAATTCCACTTACCACGTCACAATAGCCATGCGTTGGTTTGGCATTGAATTGACATGGACATCCCCGATCGCAATTACACGCATCCAAGTAGTACGCATGAATCTTGCAGGGCTGTTTTTGTTTTGGCGGATGGCTGTCTTTGTCTCACTAGTCTTTGTCTTCATAAATTGTCACAATACATTATTAAATATTGGAGGTTGAATCGCCATTTTTCCTTCATGTTGTTGCTTGGTTTCACGATATTCGTTTTACAATTCTACTTTGGGCACAAAAATCGCGTCAAAAATGCTTCACAAGCCTCCGGGCCCGATATAAATTTACATGTTTCTAACTCATCTTTTGTAAATACTCTAACTAGTATAATTTGAAAGTTTGTTACTAATTTAAATTGATGATTTGTTTTAATTGCTACACCGAATTTCATCCAACACGTTCAAAATCCTTATGTCCCACCTGCGCTTTTTGTTACTGGTGTAGAGATTTCACATGTTTTCATCATGACATGAATAGTGGTCTGCAGAAGAGGCAATAAAGAAATTATGAATGGAATTCAAATCAGAAAATTAATTTAACAGCCTAAACATTGTGATTTGATTTAGAAACGACTAGAATCCAACGGCACTGACGTGAGTGGTTTTACGTTCACGGATCTGATTTTGTTTTATTTTGAGTGTTATTTGTTATTAAGGAATACTCATCACTTTGAGCATTGATAGCTACTGAATTAATTTTCTTGGAATTATCTGTGTAGAATGACAATTCGAATGGTGCTTTATTATTAGATTTAATTATGTCCGGATTTGTATATGTATAATCGACGTCTACGACTTTGTGATCCTTGTCATAAAATATACCGGATACCTTTACCGAATTTGCATCATCTGGACCTTGATTTATCACTTCGCCCAGAACTTTATAACTCCCTGGACCTTTAGAATTTGTGTCCACACTGAGTAGCAGAGCCGCAGGCTTATCATCTTCAGATTTCTCAAAACTGGTTGTTAAGGTATATTTACTATTATTTGGTAGCTTTTCATGTAAGAATACATGGAATCCAGACCTGCTCCCTGGCTTTATCTGATAATCGTTAGCGTTATACTCCCCAGTTGCTGCAATTAGACCATTCTTGTCATATACACTGGCGGTTATGTGGACTAATTCAATAGGATACGTAAAGTTATTAAGCACCTCACCCACTATCGTGTCGGAATGTAATGCAGAATACAATATATCGGGTCTTGGCACAGCATCTTCGCTTACCGTCCTATTAAATATTGGCGAGGAGATATTCTCATCAGTTGTAAGCTCAATTTGAGCATATGTCGAATTCATGGATATGGAAGAGAAAAATAAACCTAAGGCAACAAACAATGTGCAGAAAAAAATCCACATTAGAAGTGATGAACCAATAGCGTAATATTGCATAGTAATTCTAGTTACTCCCAGATGACTAATTGCTATAGTCTCCCAAGTATGAGTCTTCCATGCATCATTCACCATACTGTTTATACCAATATAAAATAGATAAATATAATGTCAGAACCTAGTCGTTAACCAACGATTACTTTTCTATTTATAATGTAATGCAACAACCAATCTATCATTTGGTTTAAGCCTGTCTAATTTGATTTGTGCAGTTAATTTAGATTCAGATTTCGAGTATCTGGGTTTAATATAGCACCTATCAATAGTATTATTCCACCTATTGATATATTCAATGCAAGTGCTAATGGAATGAGGTTTGGAGAGAAAGATTTTGTATTTGACAAAAGACCTATGGCAATAATTGGAGACCATGAACCAATTATCAATCCACCATTATAAACTAGCCCTGAAGCTGTATTTCTTATCTCGGTTGGCAATCTTTCTGACAGGAATGCAGGTATTGGTCCAAAGGCTGTTGCAGATACAAATATCAATATAGAAGCATAAAATATTTTTTCGTAAATGTATGTTGAAATGAACACGAAGTAGAGCAATGGTGCAGATAGTACTATAGATGCAGATGCAAAAACAGTCAATGTTTTCATCCTTCCTGTACTTTGACTTATGAATCCTGTAAATACCGTACATATTAAAGCCGCTACTGTTACTACAATCATTATTAGGGCAACATCGTTTTTGCTTATCTTTACTTAATTTTCTAAGAATACGGGCATAAAACCGATAGAAGTATAATAAGAATACATAAGACCAGTCATAATTATCAATGCAAGATTCGTTTCCTTTGTACTTTATCAGATATCATATTTTTCAAAGGGGCTTTGTGTATCTCCTTTTTTTGTTGTTTGGACTCTAGCCATATTTTTGATTCAACCATCTTTACCCTAATGATTAAGGCTATTAAGCCGGGGACAATTCCTGTGAAAAACATAATTCTCCACCCTATCTCGATAAATAACTGTCCTGGATAGATAGAAAGCATTAATCCATAAACAAAAGACGCAAGTACAAATCCAAAAGAATATCAACTTTGAACAAATCCCGAAAGCAGTCCTCGCGCCTTCTTTGGCACCATCTCCATTGTAATTACAGAACCACTTGCCCATTCACCCCCAGAGAATAATCCTTGGACAAATCTTAAAATGATAAGTAATATTGGAGCAACTATTCCAACTGTTTGTAAAGTTGGAAGTAAACCAGTTACAAAAGTAACGATTGAAAATCCCATTATTGTTATTACCATTATTTTTTTCCTTCCATATTTATCTCCAAAATTTCTAAATACTGCCCCTCCAACTGGTCGCATAACAAGTGCCACTACGTACGTTGCAAATGTAGCCAATAGACTGAGTGTAGGATCATCAGAAAAAAAGAAAAGTTGATTTACAGAAGATATTACAAATAACATTAAAACTAAATCATAGCCATCAAGGGCCCATCCAAACCAGGATCCAAAGACTATAGTTTTTTGTTGTTTTGATAATCGGGTATCAAAATCCATATCCTACCTAGCCTAGCTTTAGCAGGTATATTTTCGTTGTTTAGTTTCTTAAACGAAATTTTTGCAGGCGGCAATTCTCGAAGAGTCTTGGAAACGATAAATGGGTTCTATGATACGGTGTTTTTGTTAACATAATGCTAGGTGCATTTAGTCTGATACCGGCATTTCCCTTGGCTGATGGTAGGATACTTCGAGCTGTATTAGTCAAGTGTAACAGGAATTATAATGCAGCAACAAGAATTGTGGTACGCACAAGAAGAATAATGTCGTTACTGCTGCCAGTCGCGATGAGTATTTTGTATCTGCCTATGCTCTTAATGCGAATACAAATAAAATGAAATCGTATGCTTGTGTCGAGGATAATATGGAGCAACCAAATGGAAAAAATACAGTAAACATAGGTTCGGGTAGTAGGAGTACCTTGTCTACTGGGTCGTTCCAAACTGTCAACGGTAAGGAAGTAAAGGATGTAACTCAGAATCGGGATACCACTTTCTGATAGAAAAGACGTAAAGGATCTCAAAGTGGTCACCATGATTAAAGAGGAATTAAAGTCCAAGACAATAGACGCAGGAAAGTTGTTCAAAAAATCTGATGACAATACACTAATCGTTTTTACAAGAATCCTGAAATTGGCGCCATCAAAATAGGAGATTTATTTTTTGCTTGTGTCTCTGCCGATGAGTTAAATCCACCTGAGGGAACAGAATGTGAGCATAGGGAGATAACACACACAGGACACAGGACACATACATAACCTTCTGGCAAGATAAAAATCAGTTATAGTAGGTATAAATTAAAGGCTCAAAAAAGAATTTTGGGAATATATAGGAATTGATAGTCACAAAAATAGCTTTTTCTATTTTATAGATATTCATAAAAAAATTTATAAAAGTGATACCAACATCAGATATTTTTCAATTCGTAATAATTCTTAACAGATAATATTTACTTGGAAACGTCGATGTCTACAAATTCGGGTCTGTTAAGAGGAGAGTTGCTGCCTTGTTTGCACTTCAGTTTAAAATCATCTACACTCATAGTACACACATTATACGATTCTCCATCATTTACAGCCAAATTTGGAAATGTTATTGTATAACTTACCCTATCCAGTCCTTCGTTTTCAGGATCTTCAGCATTGTATACCTTTACCTTGGTCTGATCACCGACGTTAACTATGGTGACAATATCTTTTGTTGAATTCGATATTCCAAACAACGATACGATAACCTTGAATACATCTGTCCCTACGCCCGTTTCTGCTTGGGCTCTACTAAACAGACTAAAGTTTGTGACAAAAAAGATGAATATTAACATCATCGCAATAATTGGTTTTGTAAAAGTTTTCAACTCTACACTGTTTATTTTGAGTATAAACGTATTAAGTCTTTCAAGCTATGTTGTTTGAAAAGTACAATATATTTTTATATGAAATTATTAAAGATAAAAACTACTAATTGAAGGTGATTATTGGTCCAAAAAGTTAATTCTTGAGAAAGTTAAAAAAAGTAAGTTCTCTCTTGGATAACAGCGTTATGTAGAGTTGGTTTGATTATGTGGAACTACATTATCACATGCAAATTCGCCTTCCGATGTGGTATTACCAAGTGCTTTAAACCAGTTTAAGCATGCCTTCTTGCTTTCAAACATTGAATGCCAACCATTTGCTGACTCCGATACAGTTAGCGTCCATATTAAACCAGTTACTGCAATGATAGCAAATATAGCGAGTATCCTAGTAGTTAATTCCATTTCGTATTTAATTAAAAGGCTTTTTCCTTATTTATCTGTTATCTGATAATGAATGTATGATTAAAACCAGGTCTATTTACGATGATAGACATGAATCGGACGGCACTAGAATTTTAATTACTAGAATTTATCCTCGCTTTATTAAGAAGGAACATTTTGATGAATGGATGCTAATATTATCTCCCGATCGTGACACACTGCATAAATGGAAACATAGTAAAAAGACTGAGGAGCATTGGAAAAGATTTGAAGAAAAATTAAAGTCGTTTTTTGAAAGGTTTATTAAGAAACTTGGTAACTGACTAAAATTAATTAAATATTGACAGGTAAGTTTTGGATTTAATCGGGCGTCTGATTTAACTCCAATTGACACATCTGCTTTTCTAAATGCGGGATTGTCATTCTCTGAATCCCCTAGATATAAGATATTTTTATTCTTAAAATAGGTTAAATCAAAGCTGTGAAAAAACTTTAATAGATTGATAAGAGTAGGTGATGAAAATGAATACTAAATTTGTGATTTTTGTCGTTATATGCGTTTTACTTATTTCAGTAATTTATGGCTCATCCAGATCTGTCGTTGCTGTAGCTGACCGGATTTGCTCAAACGAAAGTACGTATTGTGTTTCGATTGGTGATAACAACAGATATGTCGGTCTTTGGTTTTCACATCAGATTAGCGTAAGCCTAACACAAGAACATTAATTCCAATTCAGTTAAAATAGTCACTTCTAGTGATATATTGGTTCTGTTGGAATCCTACGTATAGGCAGTGAAATAAAAAACCATATTCTCTCACTGATAGAAATAGTAAAAGTTACTACAAACAAAACTAAAATAGAAGGTAGTAGAACCCATATACAGCAGTGTCCGAATCCCGCCGAATGCGGACAAAAGTATTGCTTTTCCTTCTTCTAGTAAAATGATAATATATTTTGAGCCGCTTATTAGAGTCAAAAATGGTTCACAAACCTCCGAGCCCATACCAACAAGAGTTAATTTATGTTTTATTTCAGAAGGTGTGTAATTTAATAATATCTGTGGCTTATAACACATTTTGATAAATAACTAACTTTACTTACGGGATACACGTATAATAAAATAGAACGTTTATAATCTTATGAGTAATAATTTTGAATATTTCTGTATTTTGATATTGTATAAGGGTGTTTTGATATTAAAAATATTGAAATTTGTATCTAATAATAAGTAACGATTATATAATGAGTGATATATACTAATGCACGATGAAAGAAGCAAGATTGTTAAAAATACTTGTGGAGGAAAAGGCACTAGTGAAGTTGTTAAAGACAATTGGTGCTGGAAAAGCATATCCAACTAGAGAACTGTTAACTAAGTTGGGTGCATATGGATACGGACATAAAATGCTCCTTAAGGCGGAAAAGCGTGGACTCGTAGCCCGAAAGAGCGTTAAAAATAAAGTAT
>VBPX01000052.1 GCA_005877075.1 Nitrososphaerota archaeon
ATGGCTCAACGTTGACTATTAATGCACCATGTACTATGGGTAGTCTGTAAAAGCTTGCTATTCTAGGATTTAATTTTACTGTACTTATACCTAGCCATGGTCGTCTCACATGTCCATTCTCTACTAAGTCGGTCAGTATCGATTTAACTATATTAATGGGAACTGCAAATCCGATCCCTTGTCCATACGGAATTTTTGCTGTATTTATTGCTACTACTTCACCCTTTGTATTAATTAGCGGACCACCTGAATTTCCTGGATTTATTGCAGCGTCAGTTTGTACCAACTCTAAGATTCGATTTTCAAATTGTACGTTTCTATTTAATGAACTGATAATTCCAGCAGTTACTGTTGGTCCGCCAGTTAGGCCGAAGGGATTACCTAGTGCCATGACTATTTGTCCCACCTTAAGCTCTTCAGAGTTTCCAAAATTCGCAGGTTGAAATTTAACCTCATCATTACCGTATATCTCAAGAAGTTCAGCTCTAACTATGGCTAAATCAGTTTCTTCGTCTGTTCCTACAACTTTTGCACTTACCTGTTTTGAATCACCAAGAGTTACTCTTAATCTATCAGTCCCCTCTATCACATGATTGTTTGTGAGTATATGTCCCCTACTATCAATGATGATACCTGACCCAACACCTTGTATTGGAAACACCCTGAATAGCTGGTCTTGCATCATTTTAACACTGGCAATGTTAACTACACTCTTGCTGACTTTTTCGACTGCAGTAACAATTGATTCTTCTGACATTGGTATCAATTTATATTCACTTCTTCATAAATCATATCGGTCATACGATATAATACATAGAGATTAACATATTTATATATATCGTATATCCAATACGTATAGATGTCTGATAAGTTACATACTATAGGTTAAAGTTCCTTCACGAAAGACCAAGAAGATAAGCCTAATAATAAATCAATTCAAGGCGCTTCAGGCGTCCAGGCATCCTACGCATTGCTATAACTTTAAGTAAAGTCACGCAGTAATTCATTATTGGAAAAAAATGAACGATCAGGAAAAGCAAATGCAGGTTGCCGTTGTGACAGGCAGCTCTACTGGAATTGGCCTAGAAACTTCGTTGGTACTGGCAAAGGAGGGATTTAGTACCTACGCTACAATGAGAAATTTGGATAAATCTGCTGACATCACGTCGAAAGCAGCTAGAGAAGATTTACCATTAACCGTTCTACAAATGAATGTTGACGATGATAAATCTGTAAATGATACCATTAAAAAGATAATAAATGATAAAGGCAGAATTGATGTTGTTGTTAATAATGCTGGTTATGCTCTCGTAGGAGCGTTTGAGGAAACAAGTATGCTGGACGGAAGAGCACAGATGGAAACAAACTTCTTTGGAACTTTGAGAGTTATTAAAGCAGTTTTACCTATAATGCGAAATCAACGTACGGGCATAATGGTCAACGTTACCTCAATGGGAGGTAGAGTCGCAATCCCGTTTGATTCTTTTTATCACGCGTCAAAATTCGCACTTGAAGGTCTCTCCGAATCATTACGATATGAAATCGAGCCATTTGGAGTGAAAGTAGTCTTGATAGAACCTGGTGCGGTGAAATCTGATTTTTGGAAAAATCTGAAATTAACCCGAAATATTGAAGATTCTCCTTATAGACCAGTAATACAGAAATTGACTGAATCATTTGAAAAAATGACTCAAAATGCTATACCGCCAGAACAGGTGGCCAGAATTATTCTTAAAGCTGTCATATCCGATAACCCTGACTTTAGAAATATTGTAGGCGAGGATGCAAAATCTATTTTAGAAGTTAAAAGTAATAATTCTGATAAGGAATTTCAAACCTTCATGAAGAAACAATTTGGATTTTAGGTTTATTTCCTGATTTAAAATCATAACCATAGATTAAATCGCCTCGCAAATAATAAAACATTATTGAGCCTTTAAACATTTAGAGGATATTAAATTAGTAACAAACTGCAGGTTCTATTATAATACTGAAAATAGACATGTTATTTATAATAAATGAAAAATCCAAGTACTATCTTTGTAACTCAAATAAGTACAGAATTTATCTTCTGTCATTTGCTTACTTATCTTTTTTTATTGCGGATTTGAGTGTTTTTAACAGAGTTTCTAAATCCCAAGAACCTTCGTACTGTATACCATTTAAAAAGAAAGTTGGCGTGCCTTCAACACCACTTTTAATTCCGTTCATAAGTGAATCGTTTATAATGGGTGCATAAATATGCTCAGATATTTCTTTCTCGAATCTCTTGATATCTAGTCCTACCTTCTGTGCATATTCCAATAAATGACTATCGTCCAATACATTTTGGTGTTCAAACAGATAATTATGCATTTGCCAAAATTTGTCTTGAATCGCGGCCGCCTCAGATGCTTCGGCTGCGTGTTGTGCATGTGGATGTATTTTATTAAGTGGGAAATTACGAAATACAAAGCATATGGAGTCACCTAATCTTCTTGTTATTTCCTTAACTATTGGATATGCATGACCTGTATATGGACATTCATAATCACCGTATTCTACTAAACTTATTGACGCGTTAATAGGTCCTTGGATATGATCGTAATCCCTTTTTATTGGCACAGACAATTTCTTAGTATGTTCAGACATCCTTTAGATCATTATAATCTAAGTTCTATTATTTCTCTTTTATGTTCTATATCTAGATATTGTGATATACTCATTAAGCATCGGCATTGTTGAATTTAGTGTCTTTAATTTTCGTTGTAGTTTCAGTCCCTTTCAAGGATTTATTACGTCATCTCCCAGTATTTAATAATTGCACTGTGCAACATAAATGTGGAATAGTCACTAAGTATG
Organism: Nitrososphaerota archaeon; assembly: GCA_005877075.1. Taxonomy (GTDB): domain Archaea; phylum Thermoproteota; class Nitrososphaeria; order Nitrososphaerales; family Nitrososphaeraceae; genus TA-21. Next base: position 2,842 of record VBPX01000052.1, read on the forward strand.
GTGAATGAAAGCTTCATCAGAAATTAAATATGTGAAACTGAGATAGTATATTTAAAGAAAGGAAAAAGAGGGCAAAATACGGAGGATTTGAGGGAATTATTTTAATATTTGTGAATAACTTGAACTGCAGAAAAATTCCCTACTCGTCTTTCAATCAAAAGGTAAGACAAAATCTAGCAACTAGTAATAACGAATTATTAATTGCCATGCTTCCATGCTTCAACAATTTTTCTATATATTAAAATAATTCATTGTCTATATGAATAAGGTGAATGAATTTGTAGTCCTAAATGATGATGAACAAGAATTATGGGAAATAGACTATGAAAAGAAAGTTGCCTTAAATATTTCAGATCTCAATATTGTAGAAAATAAGGTGACGAAATATGTTGGAACCATTGAAGATTATTTGAAAGAGAAAGGTTTCACTGAAGTCCATTTTCACGAAACTGGATCACTTCCTTCGCGTGCACATTATAGCAGTAAACGAAATTGTTCATTTAGATAATGAATATATTTATGCTGTTAATGAAAAATGTGTACAAGCTATGCTACCAAAATGGGAGAGCAGACTTGGTGGAGCTGCAGAACTTATGCCAACACATTGCTTTAGCAAGACTGAATCCGGCAGAATTGAGCCTACTGCTCAAGCGGTGCTTCAAAATAGTACTCTTGTTTACAAAATGAAAACAGGTTCAACATTCTTCAAACTTTTAATATATATTACAAAGTCTAAATCATGATTAGTAGAGAAAAACGGAACCAACTTTTTCCTTTATTGTTGGTTAATTTTATAGGTACTCTAGGATTTAGTATTGTTTTACCATTTTTAATATTTTTGGTTGTGAGGTTTGGAGGTAATGCTGTCGTTTACGGTCTTCTGGCTGCAACTTACCCTGCTTTCCAACTTATTGGAGCTCCAGTTTTAGGAAGATGGTCTGATATTTATGGAAGAAAAAAGGTTCTTGTATTAAGTAATGTGGGAACATCAATTGGTTGGGTACTCTTTCTTTTTGCGTTAATTTTACCATTTGAAGCGACATTCAGTATTAATTCTGCCTATCTTGGAACAATAGTTATTGTATTTCCGTTACTTGTCTTATTTCTTGCTAGGGCAATTGATGGAATTACTGGTGGAAATATTTCTGTTGCCAATGCCTATCTTTCTGATATTTCATCGGACCAAAATAGGAGTAAGAACTTTGGGAAAATGGCAATATCTTCTAACCTGGGATTTATTTTAGGTCCTGCATTAGCTGGAATTTTAGCTGGGACAATTTATGGAGCAATATTGCCTGTTCTAGCAGCACTATTACTATCTTTCATTACGTTAATTGTAATAGGATTTCTATTAAGGGAATCCAAGATTAGATCGGATCCAGTATTAGTTAGCGAAGAAGGAACTATTAGAAAGGTCTTTGCGCAGGAGTGTAAAGATTGCTATGTGCCGGTAAGTACTGTTAAACCTAGAATGCGAGATGTTTTTAAACTAAAACATATTTCTTTTTTGCTTGTATTATATTTTTTGATATTCCTTGGATTTAATTTATACTATGCTTCATTTCCCACTCACGCGGCTAATGATCTAAAATGGTCAATAACACAATTAGGGATATTTTATGCAGTTTTGAGTGGAATCATGGTTTTCGTGCAAGGACCTGTATTACGTAAAGCTTTAAAAAAATTTTCCGAGGAAAAACTAGTTATAATTGGTAGCATAATTTTAGGTACAAATTTTGTTTTATTTGTATCAAATAATATTATCTCTGTGTGTGGGGCTGTGATATTATTTGCACTTGGTAACGGTCTTATGTGGCCCTCTTTTATGTCGATACTATCTAGGCGTGCAGGAACAGTACTTCAAGGAGCTGTTCAGGGTATTGCAGGTAGTTTTGGAGGCATGGCGAGTATTATTGGATTAATTGCGGGAGGACTCTTGTATAATTTGATTGGAGGAGCTACTTTTCTAGTTAGCGCTGCAGTAATATTTTCAGTTTTTATTATGTCTTTTCGATTATTGAAAACATAATGTATTCTTATCAACTTAAGCGCATACTCCAAGTAAAGAGTATATAAACTTCTAAGATCTAATAGAATTATCTTTGAGTCACAAGATAAAAGCTGTCAACGGAGTAAATATTAATGTTGAAGGTGTTGGTACTGGAAAACCAATTGTTTTCCTCCATGGCTGGCCGGTAAACCATAAAATGTTTGAGTACCAATTTACAGAACTGCCCAAACACGGTTATCGATGCATTGGAATAGATTTACGAGGTTTTGGCGACTCAGACAAGCCATGGGATGGTTATAATTATGACTCGATGGCAGATGATTTGAGAGCTGTTCTTGATGCCCTCAATTTACAAGGTGTGACTCTGGTTGGTTTTTCTATGGGAGGAGCAATTGCTATCCACTACATGGCTCGCCACCAAGGATCTGGTGTAACCAAATTGGCATTGTTAGGGGCCGCTGCACCATGCTTTACCAAACGAGAAGATTTTCCATATGGCATAGACAAAGCTGCAGTTGATGATCTTATCCGCCAAACATACGCAGATCGTCCATTAATGCTCAAGAATTTTAGCGAAATATTCTTTGCAAATCCTCAAAAGCTGAGTCCAGAATTCAAAATTTGGAATTTAAGTCTTGGTTTAGCAGCTTCAGCATATGCTACAGTCCAATGCGCAATTGAGCTAAGGGACAGAGATCTAAGGGGAGATCTTGCTACCATACGTATACCAACACTCATTCTTCACGGTTCGGATGATAAAATATGTTTATTTGACCTAGCCACCGTTATGCATGATGGTATCAAAGACTCGGAGCTTGTTTCTATCAAGAAAGCAGGACACGGATTTTACTACGAGGAGAAAGAAAAAGTTAATGCTGAGCTTGTGAGGTTTGTTGGCTAATTATTTTTGTGTTATTAAATTTAGACTCAAGATTACCCTTTGTAGTAAAGTAAAAGCCTCTAATTTAAATTAATAAATGCAGTAGTAATAATTCAAGTCTGCACCTTCAACTCCAGATTGTCAAGATACAGATATGATAAGAAATTACTTATGGAAAAAATTGCGAGTGATGACAACGTTAGTAACACAAATAGGAAATTATAACAGTGATACAAAAAGATCAGATCGACAAGTAATTCATACGTCTCTGGAAAGTGCAAACAAAACTGATAAATTCGTAGTTTAGTCCTTATTTAAATTTCAAACGCTGTCACCTCATCCATGGTGAATATGCAAGAAAATAGAAAGCCGGATGAATTGAAAGACCCATGATTTTTTCTGGTTTTATCTTTACAATTACCCTTTTATGATTTGGCTTGCGATAGTAATATTTTCCAATTCCCAGATATCTCTTTGCAAGCTTTTTTAAATGTTCATCAGCTCCTTCACTTGTCTGCTCCACAACCTTTCCTTTTATTGATACCATATTGAAAGGATTATTTTGTTCTACTACAGATAGTGCTATCCTTTTGTCTTTTGTTAAGTGTCTGATCTTCGCTGATTCTTCGAATGTATTAATCAAAATTAAATCGTTAACCATCTCTGCCCAGACTGGAGTGATATGAGGTGAACCATCTTTTGATAATGTTCCCACATAAGCTAAATTTCTTAATTGAAACAGACGGAATAGTTCATCTTTACTCAACTCGGTGACCCCGGCAAACAGTTCGGTTCTTGAAACGGTGTCATTATCTGCATTGGAAGGAGCAACATCTACTATTTCTACAGATGTCGGCATTCTACCCTTATCGTAATTATCATCATTTTGCACGTACATTACAGGTCATTTACCAGATATTAACATTTACTGGCTCCAATGGATTAGATAAATCAGACCAGAATGTGTACGATAATACACCAGGAGGATTTGCTGGCGATCAAGGCATTAGATATCATGAAGGAACATGTCAAGGTGGACATCCTGTCAATCAATATTCCAGATGGGCGGAATTTGGGATAAGGTTTATTCTAGTGATTCAGCATTTTTTGGTATAACCAGAACCGCTTCTATTAGAATGCGGATAATGCCAATCAATAGTAGAATCGATTCTTTTTGAATTTCTAGATTATACTTAGAGAGCTTTACTTCACATAATGTTGATTTGTTACTAATATTAGTATTGATCTAATCAAATAAATTTACGATTTAGGACCGAAGCAACAATCCTGCCTTCATTGAAAATTGCGTTGTGCAATTAGATACAATGCATATATTTCTTTTGAGATTTCTTGTTCTAGCTTATTTTGAAGGTCTTTCCATTCTACTTTGATTCCCTTCCAACCAATTGTGTGCCATTTGCCCGTAAATAATTCTAGTTCTATGATTTTTTTATTAAATGGGTAAGGATTTACATATAGATAGGGTGATTCATAATGATTATCTCCTGGAGAGATCCCTACGCCAATTTGTTCGTCTTTCTTCTCAGTAAACCATTCTACTGAAAAATCAAATCCGTGTGGCCACAAATGAACCTGAGTGAAATGGTTCCTTAATTTCATTCGGAATAGTTCAAGACTTCTATTAGTTTTTTTTGCAAATTCAAGATAATAAGTTAGGTCCTCAATATGCAGATTTGTCAAAGGAGCCGTCTGTGGCATATTGAGCTCATATCTGGTAACAATTTCTTTTAATCTTTCAATTGAATTATCATTAGTTAAGTCAACACAGTATCCTTGCTCATTATGAAAGTAAAGCAGCTCTCCAGTGATTAAGTGGATTTTAATTTCTGTCATATTGTTTAAGAGGCCGGTAGTTATCTCATCATTCTTTAAAAAAAGGGCATCATGCCCATAGTGTGGCAACTCTTCTATTAATTGCGATTTTAGATTAGACATTATTTTACAAACATTCTGAAGTTCCTTGGTTTTATCAAGGAGTAGAAAGTCGTTCATTTTCTTTTTTATGTTGTGCACAGCGCGCGTTAAATGTTATCGTCTTGCATTCCTTTAATTCGTTCATTCCAAACTAAATGATTAAAGGTTGTACTTTTCTCTAAAAATCAAAGGAATTTATTATTAATAATTTAAACTATTAAAATTGCAGTTATCGATCGAGTTTTTTATATACCTAGCTTACAATGAAATTTACCTTATGTCCACTCTTGGCGGCTATAATCAAAGCTGTCAGATAAGTTTAGACAAGGTTTGAGACAGAATATGCATTAATTATCTTTTTTCTTCATCATTTTAATCATTTATTCGTCGTTTTATCTGTTATATGATGCTCATCATTTTTATTGATTCCATCACCATTGATATCAATGCTGAGATTAGTCTGATTCCTTTTTTTCATTATCTTTTCTACTTCTGTGTCATAGAGTTTTACTAAATCTGCTATTGTTACTATTCCAATGACTTTATTATCTTCATTCGATAAGACCGGCATTTCTTGAAGGTCATTTGACGAAAGCCTCACTAAAGCATGGTGAAGAGAATCAGACCTATACGCAAAAAATGGATCCTTTATCATAATGCTTTCTAATTTAACTGATTTGCGATATTCTTCGGGAAACTCAAATAGCTTATATCTGTATACTACACCTTGAAGTGCATCCTTATCGTTAACTACCATTATCATTTTGCTGTTATTTCTATTCATTATTTGGAGTGCTTCTATAATTGATATATCCTTTGACAGTTTATTCACCGGGTCTTTCATAACATCTTTTACATAAAGATCACTTAGTATAACACGTTGATACTCCATTCTATGAGCAGGTGAATCAGATCTATTTAGCACCTGGTTTCGGAATATTGAATTATGCTGTCCAGACATTATGTAAGCGATAAAAGTGGCCAACATCATAGGTGCTAAAAGAGCATAACCTCCTGTTAACTCACTTCCCATTATTATAGACGATATTGGTGTTTTTGCGGTAGCGCCAAAAAATGAAACCATTGAAACTATGATTACAGAAGTAACATCTATCCATGTAAATAATCCCAACAAGTGGAATGCTGTCCCAATAAATGCACCCAGAAGGCCGCCTATTACCATGGAAGGTCCAAAGACACCAGCACTTCCACCAGAACCAATCGTCACTGAAGTCGCCAAGATCTTGAGGATAATTACAGAACCAATCATTAATAGTGGAAATAGGACGTAGTCCTTGTTAATTGCTATTTGTAACCATCCATACGAAGTTCCGAGTATTTGGGGAAATGCAATTCCCATTAGTCCTACTAAAACCCCTCCAATAGCAGGTTTCAGATATTTAGGAATTCGGATTTTGGTGAAATAATCCGATATCGTATAGAAAACCTTTACATATCCTATACTTACTCCAGCAGAGACCAAACCTACTATTGCATAAAGAATTAGTGAAACTGGATGGGTATATTTTACAAGATCAAGAGGAATAGTGAAGAGACGATCCCATCCAAAAACGAAGCCAAAAACAGTATAACCAGTTACAGAGGCTACTAATCCCGGTATCAAAGCTCTTACTTCAAAATCTCTTCTATAGAAAACCTCTGCGCTGAAGACAGCACCACCTAAAGGAATCTTGAATATGCTTCCGATACCTGCGCCAAGACCCGCCGCAACTGCAATCCTTCTTTCGTCTTCATTCAGTTTGAATAGTTTCCCTATGAGAGAGCCGAAGCCGGCCGCTATCTGTCCGGCAGGTCCTTCGGTGCCCCCACTTCCACCACTTCCTATGGTGATAGATGAAGCGACGGCCTTAACGAGAGGAACTCTGGCTCTAATATTACCACTTTTGTGATGATATGCATCAATTACCGCATCTGTCCCATGTCCTTCAGATTCGGGAGAGAATCTCGTCGTGATTAATCCAACTAGAAGACCACCCAAACCCGTTATCAAGGGTATTAACCATGGTTTTTCGATAAACAGAGTATAGCTAAGGTTACCTTGGAAGCCTCCTGGTAAAGGAGGAGTATATCCTGTTCCTATTTCAAGGAATAGGCCCGTGAAAAACTCAACAGAAAGAAATAGAGCTACAGCTCCTAATCCCGCAACAACACCAAGTAGAAAACCTATAAGTATCCATTTTCTGAAGTAGCTAAAATCTAAATTCCACTTCATACCTCTTAGCGTTCTGATTATTGATTTTATTTGGTGATAGTAAGGAAGGTCAGTTTTCAATTATTAAACCTCGTTCTTGAATTCATTAATAGCAATTGACCTTTTAATTATTGTTTTACAGTCTTCTATCATTTTTACCTATATTATTCTCCAGATTTTTGATACTATAACGAAGGAAATCAGTTTTTGCATAGCAGTAATGCCTCACTGTATTCACTCATAATTGGAATCTAATAACTCCGACTAATTTGAATCTTCTAGATTTTGTGTCCCCTTTCAAACGAGAAAAGTCCGTCTAGGGATCAAATAACAGTTCAACCTTACGATGACATCTCCAATTTGCGCAGAATTTATTATTTCAATTAGTTCGTGTTGTTTTTACTTCTGTTATCCATTCACATTTGAAACCGTGTTTCTCATGATGCTTTACTATAGCATCTTTACTTGGAGCATCTAAGAGACAAAAGAATCTATCTTCTTCTTCATTATACATGATATTATCGTGTGTTATACCAAATTCATCTTTAGGAGAGTTTTGTATTTTTCTTAGCGTTTCCTCATCAAAATCTTTCAAACTATGGACATCAAGGAACTTTGCCATAAAGTTTGGATTTAATTTTATGATTTTTAAATGTAGCGGTTAACGATTAGTGCCCTTTATGTAGTACGATCTTACCAACGTTGTACTTAATTTTTTCATATCATTATCATGGGCAACCATAAATTTATTTTATAGTTTTTTAACTGTTGGAGATTGTGTTAAAGGAGGCAGTTCTGGAGAATCGGATGTTCCTTGGGTTGATTTACCTTCTGAGGATGGAATACTGCTAGTAACATTGAATGATTTAATCATCTCTTCTACAACAGGAAGAAAATTATCAAATATTTTTTTAGGTGCGGTATAAATCAAAATATATTCTGTTCCGTCGTCATCTATAGTACCAACAGTTAGTTGGTTAACTAATGGTTTCTCCCGGTAANAAGCATTTATTCCATTTATCATATATTTATCACATTCTAGTGCTCCAACCAATTGGTACTTTTCATACGTTTGTCTTTGTGCAGAATATGAATCCAATAGGTCTGTTACATTAGTAAAGATAGATTCTCCTCCACCTACCAGGTTCAAAGTAGCAAAAGACGAACCTTGACCTTGATAAGCGAAAAACATATTTATCAATTCTGTAGACTCATCGATTTTACTTGGGAACCAATTCGAAGGGTATTTAATAGTAAAAAGACCACTTTTTTTCATTGAATGTCTTCCAGTTAACATTTTCTCCTGCATAGATCTGTGTCGGCGGAAAAATAAAAAATATAGCCACTGTAACGATAAAAGACATCAGTCTTAGAATGTTTCCATGCTTTGGCATACAAATGTATAATATTATTATGCTTTTAAGATTTTGTAATATATAATGGATAGAGGTAACAATAAGAGCTGAGAAATAGAGCATTAAGAAGTGCATAGAACGTATCTTAAATAAGTAACAGATTTTCATAATATATTATGTTATAATATTTACATGAAATATGTTAGAAATGTGTAAATTTTATATCGGGTTCGGTGGGATGTAATACACTAGTGTATGTTATCCATTTTGCTGACAAGACTTTTTGTAACATATCTGAGGTATTTGGTGCTTTAACCCAAAAAGTGCCAAAACTAGAAGTAATTGTGAAGGAAATCATTCTACATCATATCATAAGTTGATATATTAATTAAAAATAAAGATTCAGATGTCTTTCTATCCAATTCAATTATATTTTTGTTACCTTCATATGCATTCCAAACTTGGGACGCAATGTGATTAATGGTTTCATTACGACTTTGTGAGATGGTACAAGTTTCATCCTCCATTGGCTGCATATAGCAGCTGTCAGAAGAATTGCTTCCAACCATGCAAATGGTTCTCCTATACATCCTCTAATGCCACCACCAAAAGGAAAGTAACTAAATCTCGGTAACTGTTTTTTGAACTCTTCTGTCCAACGATCTGGATAAAAACGATCGGGTTCGGGAAAATATCGAGGATCGCGGTGCATTACATATTGGCTCATTAAGATTATTGATCCTGCGGGTATTGTATATCCTCCCACTATGTAATCGTCAATAACTTGACGGCCTAAAGCCCACGCAGGTGGATAAAGCCGCATTGATTCTGTCAAAATCTTTTCTGTATACTCTAGTCTTGGAACATCCTCTACTGTAACATTTGTTCTGTTGTTACCAAAGACGGATTGAAGCTCTTCTTGAAGTTTTGTTTCAGTTGCTGGGTGTTCAGATAATAGGTAGTATGTCCATGTAAGTGCATTCGCAGTTGTTTCATGTCCGGCCAAAAATATGGTCATTACTTCATCTCTCAACTGCTGGTCAGTCATTCTTGCAATTCCTGCCTCTTCATCTTGTGCTTGCAGAAGAGTTAATAATAAATCATCATCTTCTTTCTTGTGTTCTTTATCCAGTTTCTTTCTATGTTCGTTGATCATTCTATATACTATTGAATCTAAGTCTCTTTTCGCTTTCTGAAATCCTTTATTGATGGGTAAGAGGGGTATTTTTTCAATTAATTCACCAAATGGCATCAGAAGACGGTTGAAATATTTCATACATGTCAGGAGCGCATCACCTACCTCGTCATCTTCTGGCTTGATATCGTAACCTAATAGAGTCTTACTAATAATCGCCAATGTAAGGTGTGTCATTTCCTTATGAATATCGAGTATTGCTCCATTGTGCCAACTATTACACATACGAAGTGCTTGGTTTATCATCATATCCGCATAAGATTTGATTCGCTTAGGATAAAATGTGGGTTGTATCAAGTGGCGTTGTTGATCATGGTACTCCCCTTCACTGGTAACTAATCCATTACCCAAAAGACGCTTTGATACCTGCAATCCTCTACTTTTGATGAAATGCCTGTAGTTAGTAACTAATACATCTTCTATGTAATCAGGATGGTTTAAGAGATAGACATTTTGTTTTCCGAATTTAAAATGGGCTATGTCTCCATAAGTATGTGATATATCAATTAATATTTTAAGTGGATCGCGCAAGAATTTCCGAACCAATGTGTATGGAAATAAATAAGTTGGTCCTGGTGGATATTCAATAACACTTTTCATGTAGTATTATTTGATATTCCTTTTCCTTTAAAGATTATGTTTAGTTTGAATTACGGTTCTACTAACATAACACTATCTTCAGACTTTATACCAACTATATAATACACTTAGTTTATTGGTACTATTAACGAATATAATTAGACTGAGGTTATCACTAAAGTTCACTCTACTGTAGTTCATTGCCATTGTTGGATATCGTTAGATAACAAGCACTAAGATTTGCGTATATATGATTTTATTTTCTTTCGCCTTGTATAACACAGTCACAATCTCTACCAACATCACGACATGAAACTGTATACACGCGATTAATTATCTGGTCGATATACTTAAGGGTTCATCTCTAGACGTACTTTATCTATATCATTAAACGGAAGTA
>VBPX01000111.1 GCA_005877075.1 Nitrososphaerota archaeon
CAAACGTAATTGATCAACGCCTATTGGTTTTTGTAAGAAACAGTCTATTATCTCTTTTTTAGTATATTCTTGAAGCAAATTATCATCAATATCATATGCTGTTATTAACATTGTTCTTGCTGAAGGATTTAAGTCCTTTACTGTCTGTAATAACCGTACCCCATTAATTACAGGCATTCGCAAATCAGATATCACAACTGCGTAATCCCGCTTGTTCATTTTGAGGTGTTCTAATGCTTCAATTGGGTCTGTAAACCAGAATACATTGATTCCCCTAATTGTCCGTAAAGCATTATAGAATAAATTGCTAGTCGTTAATTCGTCATCAACTATGCTAACGATTTTGTTTTTAATGGGCATTTTAGAAACGCCAGTTCCGAATTGTTTCCACGTTTTCTTTAGAATTCAAGCGGTTTATCTGGCTTGCTTATCATTCGATAACTTATTGTTTGATTAGTATTTTGTTTCATTTTCTGATTGTTTGGATTTTTTTTTAGGGACTCAAGCCTAATTTTGCCAAGTACACATCGTCAACCAGATTACAAACTAACATTGTAACTTGAACAATAATAAAATCGCTAAAAACTTATCTAGATAAAGCCTAGATATTAATCAAAAGTGGATTCATCTGGTATCTAGATTCTATCGGAGTATAGACATCTGTCATGATAATGGCTGTGGCTGTTGTTACTATGTTTTTCGTACTTCAACATTTTTTATTATGAGAAATCATATCTTTAATGAAACACACCTAATAGCACTAATATTGGAAGGGAAGAATCTGGAATTTCAGATGGGTCTGAATTAGAATTTCTAATTTCTCCCATAAAGAACTTTACTAATTGATAAATTCTTATAACCTTCTACGCAACGTGTTTTATAGTTTGTAGTGCACTAAATTATAACGCTTCAGCATAAAGAACTGATTTTCATGACTTTTGAATGCTGTTATCGGTTGTTCAATAGTTCAACATCGTTATCAATTGTACCCGATTGTAAACATGGATCTTATATTATTCGTTACCTAATAAATATATCCATGTCGTCAAAGCAAACGCAAGTAGCAATGTTCCATTTACTAGGAATGATATTGGGAGTTGCTGCGTTCTATGTATTCCCGATGCAAGAAGCAATGGCCAGTCTATTGAATATCAATGGCAATAAAGTTCTGAGTGGTAATCAAAATAAGGGTAAAAACAACAACAACAAGAATTGTGTAGCACTTTGCTAAGAACCTGTCAACTCGACACCTATTTTTTTATGTGTATTTTAGAATCAAACGCAATAATCGTATTTTATTTTTAAAAGGTTACAAGATTAAATAAAAAGAGCCGTTTAACAACGAGGTACTTATCAAACTCATGAAACAAAGGGAATTAACTGAAAAAGAATCTAAAAGAATAGGTGAATTATTATCCATAGCCGTAAACAATAAAGCGCATATTGATGCTGCTGATCTTCAACGTGCATCGGTTCTTTTTTACAGTGTAAATGCACTTGGCTATACATTAAGTAAATTAGACCTAATGAAGATTATAGAAATATCAGACCAGAATTATCCTGAGTCAACAAAGACAATGCTTGGTGAAGCAGCGAATACTTGTTATGATCTTGCACAAGGTTTGACTAATCCCGAAAATGAAAAATTCAAATTCAAGGAATAAACAAAGAACTATAAAATTAAGTCATTTACTTATTTTTCCACACTCTGAACATGCGCTACTATCAAATTCGTTCCCACTCTGTTAGAGCAACTTGGTCCATTATATTCTCAGAATGTCAATTACAATAGCAGATGAATCGAGAACAAGCATTACAGAAAGATTCAAGAAAATTGCAATGATAGCAATGGAAAAGGGTGAGATGCATGTAGGCAGGGTGAAACAAAAGGCGACAGAAAAAAAAGTGAAGGCTAAGACAGAGTTATTATTGGTATCACATCTGTCGTAAAAGAGATTGTAGAATATGCCGAGAAGAATAAAATAAATATAATTGTAGTTGGCAGCAGGGGTATTTCTGGATTTAAAAAATGCTCCTAGGTAGTGTGGCGTGCGGTGTAGTAACGTACGTCCATTGTCCAGTACTAGTTGTGAAATGATTTTTCTTATTAGGATATTTCCTTTAAGGTCCTGAATAACCAATCAAGGAGAAAAAGGCTATGAATTGTTATTAACACAATTTTGAATTCAGAATTAATGTTCTTTAGTTTTGCATTATGATCGGTTATACTTTGACCACTTTCATATCCTTTGCACATCGCCTAAGCAGAGATTCTACCAATTCTTGCCCTTTGTATGTCTACCACTAATATCTGGATGATTAACTAGACTCGATATAGAAAATGAGTTGAGCTAACCAGAAGAACTGCAAGAACGAGAAGTGAAAATAAATAACAGTCATTGGAAAATAGAGATGACCTACATATACCACATACAAAGGGGACAGAAAATTGGAATCGATACCGCAAAACCTAAGAAGAACGGGAGCGAGAAATAAGCATTGCCTATTCGTATGGGAAAGAAGAAATACAAAAGCTTTGACAGAGCAGCCGCCGCAGTAGCCAAAAAGAAGGGAATTTCAAAAGAAAGAGCAAGGGCGTATGTCGTATGTCGCCGTTGTAGATCGCAAACAACATAAAAAAAGAAGTGAACTCTTGAAACTCATATTATAACCTGTTTACATTGACAAAAAGAAATGAGTTATAGTTAGCTGAAGTGCATAAAATAAAAGTAACTGTAAATCCAGATATTATTGTAACATGTCAATATCAGAACTGTATGAAAGCTTCAATGTATTACGCAATACACCAGTATATGATTTCACCGAGCCTAAAGTAACTGCCGACGGTAATAGTTCTCTATCACAGATAATTGGTATTTTAGTTGATAGGAACGCAAATGACATATTCATACCACTATCAGGAAAAGTGGCGGCCATAACCATGAGGGATATATTAGGAATTAGAAACATTACTTCCTCAAAACCTCCTACACTGGGAAAAATAATTCCAACTCTTAATTGTGATAGTAAAGTTGCGGAAGCCGTCAGGCTCCTGAGTCTGTACAGACTTAGGGCTCTCCCAATTATGGAAAAAAATGAGATTTTAGGTCAAATTTCGGCCAAAAGAATTGTTCGGGAAATTCGAGATGCTATGCTTGTGACTCATACTAGAAAGATAAGCACCTCAGACGTTATGACTCGAAATCCTATAGTCATCAGTAAGACTGATAAAATTGCTTCTGCCAAGCAAATAATGAAGAGAAGGAGAATAGATCACATACCTATCCTTCAAGATAATCGACTCTTCGGAATTGTAACTTCTAAGGACATCATGCACGTAATGTTACCAACAGAAAGAATTGGTAGAAAGTCACTTGGGATAGATGATACTCTAAATCGCCTTGATCTTGACATAGGTGGAATAGCAGACAAAAGCGTTCTCACTTTAAATACTAACGATACACTCCGATCAGTGACAGATCTTATGGTATCACAAAATTCGACATACTGCCTCATAATGGCGTTTGATGAAGTACAAGGAATAGTCACTTATCGAGATATAATTACGCTACTCGGAGAAAAAATCGAAGAAGAAATTCCCATTTTCCTCATAGGCTTACCAGACGACCCGCTCGATGCCGAGCTTGCAAAATCAAAATTTGCAGATATAGTTAAATTTTTAAAAAAGACATATCCAGATATTGAAGAGGCACGGTGTCGTCTGAAGATAAAAGAAATTCAAGGAGCGAGAAAGAGATACGAAGTCGACGCTAATATCATATCGACACACAGGATAGATGCTTATGTCAATGTTGGTTGGGATTTGGGAAAAATGTTTGATCAAATGAGTGACTCATTAAAGAAAAGGATTTCTCATAAGATTACTCAGAGACAGAAGGGGTCAAGGTTTAGATCTAGACCGGCCACATAATAGAATTGAAAGAGAAATTTGTGGATAGACGTTGGATAAATGTTGATGATCCAAACTTTCTAAACTATGAAAATGTCCAGTTACTGCTAATTGTAACAACGTTATGACTAATTGTAACGCGAATTATCCATTAAATATACCAAATATTGAAAATTGTGCTGAAAATATGGTGGGCCGGAAGGGACTAATCTGGAATTTCAGACGGGTCATAATTAGAGTTTCTAAATTTAGTAATAGAGAATTTTATTTCACAACGATATAGGAATAGAATTTAATATTATTTTTGGTTTACCTATAATAAATTTCTTTCAGGACATGATTAATTTTTTTGAGCAT
>VBPX01000053.1 GCA_005877075.1 Nitrososphaerota archaeon
ACCAGTTTATTTCAATTCAATCTCTTGTAGGGATGCCTGCGTATGATTGGGATGCGATGCTGATTGGCAATGTTCAGGAAATTGGTCTTAAAAAAACTTCTAAAGGTAAAATGGAGATAAATCTCAAGATCCCCAAGAAGAACGATAATCAAAATGTTGAAATTGCCTGGAAAAATATTTCCAAAATTGGGGATATCATTTTACTTGAAAATTCAGACTCTTCAAAATCGAATCAGTTGGGAAAATGTTCTTATTGTAGTTATCAAAATGAAACTGATGCGGTATTTTGTGCTGAATGTGGTAAAAAGATTGCTAACGAATAGTTAATCAAATAGAAAAGAGAATTATAATTACCACAAAAGTTATTCAGGTAAGCCCAATTCTTACATCAACTGCACAAGCTCCTTTTCCCTCTTCTAGTATCAACAATGGATTCATATCGAATTCTATTATCTCAGGATAATCTGTCACCAGTTGAGAGAGTCGCAGGAGGCAATCTACCAGTACCTTCAAGTCTGCTGGCGGTTGTCCTCTTATACCTTTGAGTATCTGAAATGTTTTAATTGATTCTATCATTTTCGTTGCTTCCTGTTCATCAATAGGAGCTAACCTGAATACCACATCTTTGAGAGCCTCAACATAGATTCCACCCAGACCAAACATAATTAAAGGACCAAAAAGCTTGTCGTGTTTTGCACCTAGGATTGTTTCTCTAGCAGATTCTATCATCTGCTGTACAAGAACTCCTTTAATATTTGCGTCTTTTTTGTAATTCTTTGCATTAGCAATTATTTCATTGAAGGCGGATGAAACTTGTTGCATATTTTTAAGACCTACTTTTACTCCTCCTGCATCTGATTTGTGGATTATATCTTGTGATACAATTTTCATAACCACAGGATAGCCAATTTCTTCAGCACTCTTTACACATTCGTCTTGATTTGTACAGAGATAACTTTTTGGTCTTGGAAATCCATATGCATTTAGTACATCGTAACCCTCTTCTTCCAAAAGATGTTTTCTTCCGCCCTTCTTTACATTATTAAAAATTTCTTTTACTTTTTCCTTATCTACATCAAATGTTTTAATTTTTATTTCTTTTCGTGTAATCCAATTAGAAAAATCATACATAGCTTTCAATGTCCTTATTGCTGGCTCTGCGTATGGAAAGTAGGGAATTCCTCCATCAGATAGAATTTGTCTATTTTCCGTTCCCTCTGCAAGACCCATAAGTGCGGCAAGAGAGGTTTTTCCCGAATTGGCAGTTGTCTTGACTATTGTTCTAGCAAGGTCATTGTAATCCAGAGTGGCTGATGGAGTACACATAGTAACAATTGATCCGACATTAGGATTTGAGACCACTTCCTCTAGCACCTTTTCAAATCGATTAAAGTCCGCATCGCCTACAATATCGACTGGGTTTCTTGCAGATCCATGTGGAGGTATAATGTTTGAGATTTTCTCTCTCGATGTGGTTAAATCTGCTAATTTCATTCCATATTTTGAACATGCATCTGTGGATATGATGGCAGGTCCACCTGCATTAGATACAATTACTGTGCCCTGTTCATTTTTAGGAATTGGCTGTTTTGAAAATGCAGTGGCCAGATCGAAAAGTTCCTGCATAGTATCGACTCTGATTACACCACTTTGTAAAAATAATGCATCATATGCCTCATCAGCCCCCATCAAAGCACCAGTATGTGACATGGCTGCCTTTGCACCTTCTGGAGTTCTTCCAGCCTTTATGACAACTATAGGCTTTTTGTATTGTTTGGTTGTTTTCCTGCCAATTTCCATGAATCTCCTACCATCATGAATATCTTCCAAGTACATGATGATAACTAAGGTCTCAGGATCTTGAGACAATAACTCTAATACATCGTTTTCATCAACATCTATTTTATTCCCCATACTAATTACTTTTGAGAAACCTATTCCCTGTGCCATAGCATCCTCAACGGTGGCTGCACAAATAGCTCCACTTTGTGACACTAGAGCAATATTTCCATGTTTTGGTGTAATTTTCAAGAATGTACAATTCATCATATTTTGTTTTGATAAACTCATTATGCCCAAACAATTTGGACCAATAACTCTAGTACCATATTTCTTACAAATCATGGCAACTTCTTTTTCAAGATTAGCGCCTTGTTCGTTTACTTCTTTGAATCCTGCTGAAACAATAATGGCGCCTTGAATTTTCTTCATTCCAACTTCTTCCATTACCTTCGGGACAATCCTGTTTGGAGTGGCCACAACGACAAGATCTATATCTTCAGGTATCTCAAGCACACTTTTGTATGCCTTGATTCCAAATACATACTCGTTAGTAGGGCTAACCGGATAGATTTTTCCCTTATAGCCATTTTTAATATTAGAAAAAATTGCTTTTCCTATTCCTGGTTTTTCAGAGGCACCAATGATTGCAATTGACTTGGGTGAAAGAAACACACTATTACTCGATGTGTCACTTGAATGTGAACTCATACGAAAATAATTTGTTGTCTACATGGTTATAAATGCAGTGATATTGTACAATCCCAATAAAAAATACAGAATTAACCGAAAAATTATACAGTAATTTATTTTGTATCATATATCATGTAAAAAAAGAAACAGTTTCGTTCTCTTCTCCTTATTTCTATTTTTTTCTTTTCCATAGATTAGTAAGAACAGTAGTGATTAATCAATCCTTAGTAACGGTAACAATCAGTGATAATTAATCAAGATAATTTTTTATTTTTCTCGTTTTTCAAATACAATAATCAAATAAATTAATTTTTGATAATCATTCATTCATAATTCATAATTCTTTATCAACAATTCCTTATGTCCTATGCGTTTAGAGCCAACTGAGTTGATAGATCTATTGACACTAGCTACTTCAGTAAGATGAGAAAAGTTTGAATAAAGCTTTCTTATTTCATTAGTATCTGAGTTACTCAGTAAGATTTTGCACTCTCTTCTTGTCAATTCTTTGAAAATAACTGCAAGCTCCTTCTGATCCTCAAAAGTAAAACCATTATCTGTATAACTAGTAAAATTTGCAGTGCTACTGATTGGATGGAAAGGGGGATCAAGGTATATGAAATCACCTTTAGTAGCTTTTTCAAGTAATATTTTCTTATAGTCACTAACCCCTAAATATGATCCAGGTTGTCTCAATAGTACACTCATTTTTCTCAAGTTATCCATATCACAGATTAGTGGATTTTTGTACCTTCCGATTGGAACATTAAATAAACCATGCTTATTTACACGATACAATCCATTGTAACATGTTTTATTTAAGGTGATAAATCTAGCAGCGCTCTCTATATTGTTAAGTGAATTAGTTCTATCTCTTAGTTGATAATAGTATTTTGTTGGAGATTTATTGTATTCTATTTGATAGTACTTTAAAGTTGTAATAAGATCTTCCACATGGTTTCGTATTACTTTATAAGCATTAATCAAATCCATATTCGTGTCAGAAAGAAATGCGTTCCTATCATAGGAAGCGATATAGCAGAATACAGCACCTCCACCAAGAAATGGTTCAAAATATCTGCCTAATTTTGATGGAATGAGCCGAACTATTTGAGGTATTAATTGGCTTTTTCCTCCTGCCCATTTTACGAAAGGATGGCATCTGGATGTTTGATAGAGAAGCCCATAGTTTTCTCTTTTTCCAGATTTCATAATCTGACTCCGCTTCTTTAACATTCAGTTGACATATAAGTATTATAAAATTTGAATATTTAATTAACTCAATTGCTTATTCAGTTTAGTAATCTTAGTTGTTATTTTTCTTTTTCTTATCCTTAATCTCCTTTAATTTGTTCATTTGAATATCACACCTTACACATATTTTTCCTAACTTTGTATTAATCATTGTATCAGTAATAGATAGTTCATGACATAATGCGCAAGGTGTTATTGATTTATACAGATTCAATTCAGCATAACTTAATTTCTAATATACAACTCATGCTATTTATCTGTAAAAAATAATTGTTCTTGTTAATATTTAGAAATGACATTCTTTATAGTTACCAATAAATGTTATTATGTAGAACTTCTGATAGTGACGTTGCTGTCAGCACGATTGTAAGGATATATTATTAGTTTCTAACACAAAACTATTTTACAAGTAATATTTCAAATTGCTGCCAAAAATGTTTTTAGTAACTACCACTTGAAAAGATAGTTCTAATATTTCCAGAAGCATTAGGATTCTGTATACAATAGGTCAGCATGTCATAGAACTCTTCTTCCAGATAAGCATCCCTGTTTATTATTCACCCGTAGTCTGATTTATTAGAGTCTTGTGAATTTTTATAGAATCTAGATCGATTCAAGATTACAATCATTGGTTAGATCTAATGCAAGAGCACATAGAATTATGAATTAGGATTTATGAAGGTGATGTGTAACAATATTTGAATCATGATGAATGAACCATCGAATCAACCACAGTTTCTATATTTGACAACAGTTGGATGGAAGACGGGTAAAAAACATAGAATAGAGATCTGGTTTATAAAGCACAATGAAAAATATTTCGTAATTTCAGAATGTGGAAAAAACGCACATTGGATTCGAAATATTGGTTATAATCCAAAAATTACATTCAGCATTGACGGTATTACTTTTGATGGTATTGCGCGAATTGTCAATAGAAATAAAGAAAGTGAATTGACTGCCCGAGTCTCAGAGTCGATGAATGAAAAATATAAGTGGAATCAGGAACTTATTGTGGAACTTAAGCCACTGAGTTTTGGGAATCACTAGTTTTATGAACTACGAGATTAGACCGTTGATGAACTATTCTGGACTAAAATAGTAACGGTCTACAAAATCAAGTATAAATGTAATGGATATGTTGACAAAATGCATTGAGAAAGAAACATAGACTATGTTACTTGTTCTAATATCCATTCTTTAAACTTTGTAATTGCAAATTCTTCAGATTCTTTTATGAATTTAGCATCTTTCAGACTCCATTGGTTTTCAGGTATGGAATCAAAAAATTCCTGCATGAATAAAGTAAATCTTAGACGTAGGTCCCTTGGAACTTCGTTTAGCCCATAACGCTTTAGGATATTTGCGATTTCTCCAAACGAGTAATCATAGTCTCTTTTGAATGGTGTAATTTTAAAAGTCTCGTATAAAATTGAAGTTACATGCTCCAAATCTTTCTTAAGTGTGATCAATATTTATGCCATAGTAGAGTTGATAGTATTTAAAAATCGCAGATTTCGGAAAAATAATTATTTAATAACTCCCAAAAATGTTCTCGTGAATCTTTTTTTTGCTATTTCGAGTGCCTTTTCACCCTTAGATGTAAGTTTGTAGGTTATGGTTTTGCCTTCTTTATCCTCACTCAGAAAACCTAAATCTTTGAGACTCTTGAGAGCTGGATAGATAGTTCCAGGACTAGGTTTTTCTCCCCTTCTTTTTGCGAGCTCATTAGCTATTTCTTGACCATGCATTGGTTTTTTTGAGAGTAAAAAAAGGACTAGAAAACCCAATAATCCCCTCATATCACAGCATTCGTTATCGAATCCTCGCACACATTATATTGGATGTCCGATATATATAAATACATCATTTACTATATATCGTATGACCGATATGATATACATGGAGGTGATTGTATGGGATACGGATGCTGCGGAATAGGAGTTGACCAAGTAAGAAACTTCCTAACTAGGGAAGAAAGGATTTCTTTGCTGAAGGAGTATAGTGACGGCCTTGAGAAAGAAGTTCAAGGAATAAAAGAGAGAATTAAGGAGTTAGAAGAGAAGTAATCCTTTCTTTCTTTTTTATTTTCGGTAACGTTTTGTTTATCATTTTCTTGTATGTCTCTTCTGAAAAGATTCGAATAAGCCGGTGAAATTTAATTTAATTTTATACAAATATTAAGTAATGCGCGAGGAGTGGGATTCATACAATTAAATTTATTTTATAGAATGTCTCCGCCACTCGTATGCTTTATTTCTCTTCTAATAAGCACCTATTATGATGTAACTACCTGTGACTAAGTTTAATTAGCATTACTTTGGCGAACTATCTTCAATTTCTTTGGCACATTTATCACAATATTTCTCTAATATTACGGCTCCTTCGGTACTGTACTTGACTAGCTTGGTTGCAAGTTCTCCGCATCCTATACAGAATCTTGAATTCTTTTCACTGCTTGATGTAAAGGGCTCAATACTTTTCAGTTTCTTTTCCAACAATCTCATCTCTAATTATATATAGAGAATGTACATAATAAACTAGATGAAGCAATCATGGTTCGTTCCAGATGAGTCGTACAGTCATTGGTTAGTCTGTATAAAAATTCAGATTAAATACCACTATCTTGCTTTCTCTTAATTTCTATTGATATCTTGTCACCTACTTTTCAGGCCCATGTCTTCATACTCTCTCATACTTAACTTGAATGTGAGAGAATCGCCAAGACCACCGCAACCCATCATTCCTGTAATATTTCCCATGGCTTTGGGCAAATTTTTCATCAAATCCTCTGTAGAAGTGAATGCCATCGCCTTATCCAAGATAGTATATAGTTAAAGTCAGCAGACTTGTTTGCTTAAACACAAGCAATTGGTGGAATTATTGGTTGTGTCTTATTTATCACTCAATCAAAAAATTCTTCCAATCATTTGCTTCACTCACATATAGTATATTATATTGTTAATAGTTAATTCGCAATCAAATAACATCGAGTGTTGGGATTACCATATCCTTTTTGATACCGTTTTCTAATCCATCCCGCCAGATTAGAACTCTTGCTTTGATATCATAACTTAATGGTTTCAAAGGTACCGTCGCTGTTTGCTTTATAGTAAACATCGGCATATCGAGTAAAAAGACCCACCTCTACTATTCCGGGAATGGTCTTTAGCTCAACTTCTTTCTTTCTTATGTTACTAATGGTAGAAAAGTCAAATCTCGTATCAAGTATAAAATTACCATTCTCTGTGACATAAGGATAGCCTTCATTTAACATCCGTAATTTAGGTCTGCCGTCAGCTTTTTGTTCAAGTTCTTTTATTACAATTGAAATTGCGAATGGAGATACTTCAATAGGTACGGGCCAACTAAATTTATTTACAAACTTTTTTGATTCTGCTGCAATAACTACTTTTTTGGCCGCCAAATGAACAATTTTTTCCTTGAGCAGAGCACCTCCTCCTCCTTTAATCATATTATAGTTTGAATCGATTTCATCAGCGCCATCAAATACAACGTCAATCTCAGGAATTCGACCTTCGTCAACTACTTTCAGTCCACTATACTCTGCTTCTAATTTTATCTGAAAAGAAGTAACAACACATTCTATTGTTTTTTCATTTTTTATACCAATCTTCATCTGCCTCACGATTTCCGCCGCCATAGGTCCACTTCCAAGTCCTATAACTTTGATATCTTTTTGGTTAACAAACTGTTTTACTGCATCTTTAGCGAGATTCCTCGCTGCATTTTGAAAAGGAGAAGGAATCCAGTTTTTTGGTTGCTTTTCGATATCATTCATTTTATTTATCATTATTATTATTGCTTCCCGTATTCTTAAGAATATCAAAAATAGATAATCTTACAGCAGATATGCCTGTTCTAAATGGATATGCACCTTCTCCCCGATCCGTCATTGGATTTAGCCATTCATAAAAAGTATGAATATGAGGCTCCTCACTTGATGCAAGACTGGAGAAAAGTATATTGCATTCATTGAGCTGACCAAATCTGCTTCGGGCAATTATCTCTAATGCAGTAGTCCACGGCCAAAATGTGTAATTATGATATTGATATGGTTTAAGAACCCAGGGACCCGTTCTCTGTAATTCGACTTCGGTTACTAGCGGCCATTTATTCTTCTTCCATGTTCTGGATTTAATAGCCGATAGAGTCCTTAAGGCCTTATCATAGGAAGATTCATAGTTGTTGTCAGTGCTCCCACTATTCCTTTTGACCAAAGTTTCGGAATGACGTCTTTCTTTAGTTTGACTTCGTCTGCCAAATTCTTTTTCTTTCTCTGTTAACGCAATTAAATATAAAACTACGTCTTGTGTAAGTGTTCTGTAAGGCCCGCCAATATGTTGTTCTTTCTGTTGTATATCTATATAACTTCCATCTTCTTCTGACCATAGTTCTTGTTCTACAGCTCGTGATGTGTTATCAGCTAATTTCTCAATTTTGTTGTTTAATGTCTTTTCCGCAACGTCGTAGATATATTTTTGTGATTTTCTACTACTGCTATGATTCACGTTATCAAGTAGCATCAACAACTTAGAAAAATTTCTCAAAGCAAGTATCCAGCACGCATTGCTATAAACAATCTTGCCAATTCTCATAATAGAATCCATCCAATCCTCGTTATGTTCTTGTTCAAGCAGAAAATCATTATCAATATCTCGTCTAGCCAGATATGCTGTAGCCTTTTCCATTCTAGGGATTACAAGTTTAATGACCTTATCTGTTAAAGGATACAATTTTGAAGTTTTTATTTTTCTTATCGCCTTTATATTACCAAGATATATGAAGGACGATTCTTCGTACAAATCCAATAAACTCTGGCTATTGCCTTTAGCATTTTCTTTCTTTTCTAATAGCTCAATGAGTATCCAAGATGTCGCATAAATCATTAAAGCGGTTGAATCAATATCAGGATTCTTTCCAAATACTTCCACAACATTATTTTCCTTAAATATTGAGGTCGGAAGTGCCCCATCGAATTTTCTTATAGTTTTGTGACTAGCAATAACCGGTCTAAAGTCCATTTCGGGGGAGCCTCTACCATAAACTACCTTTTCTTCACTCTCAGGACCTATTTGATATGACCATATTGTCTCAAGCTGTTTCAATGCCTCGTAAACTCTACCGGAAATAAACCAATCTCTAAGAATGTAAGATGCATCTCTACACCAAATACCGGTATAAATTCCACCAGGATTTAATTTTAATTTTTTATTTGTACTGTAAAATTTATTTGTATAATCAATGAATTTTTCGGATTTTGTCCTAAACTGATTATTCCATTGCAATAAATCCTTACCGTCTTTATGTACCATAACTTTTAGTCATCCTACTAGTAGATTATTTTTACACCTGCGGACTATTGTGTAATGAGTATGAAACCTTAATACGGGTAAAAGCTCTCGAGTAATACAAAAAATGGCTAACACTACTAGCAAATTAAGCAAAAATACCTCGGGCTATAGATGCAGGTTATGTGGAAAGAAGTATCGGAGCTTAGGTGACATGCAGCGGCATGAGTTATTTGTCCACGTACAAAAAGGAGATGTTCCTCTGGAAGATTAGGATTATAACAAATGTGTGTATGTAAATTGCAACAATAACAAGCCAATTTTACTGTCAATATCTGGAAACGTGACGATATTAAGAAATATTCTTTAAAAATGAGGTATGCCGCCTATTGGTTAATGTTAAAAATCCTTGGTGTTAAAATAAGGCAACACTTTTTTGCTGAATTCATGAACAAACTTAATTTCATTAGGACTGGTGCTATGAACATATACCGCCGTGTATCCAACTCGGAAATATTCTTCTATTGATTTTATGGAATCTTCAATTGATGTGACTATTTGGATGGATTCTATTAGCTGCTCATTGGACACTTCTTTATTTGCCTTCTCCTGTAGTTTTCTTGGGTCACTTATGATGGAACCAAATACATCTTTTATTAAAGTTGCTCTCCAAAACCCGGCTGACTCAAATGCCTTTTCGTAGTCCTCTGAAAATGATATTTTATATTCGGCAATTTTTTCTAAGAAATCCAAATTCTTATTTTCCTTCTTCGCCGTATCGTTAAATGTATCTATTACTTTACTTGATTCATCTGGCTTTAGAAATGTAATCATGCCATCAGAAAACTCTCCGGCAGCCTTAGCTGATTGTGGACCAGCAGCAGCTAAGTAAATAGGAATATGCAGAGAGGTAGGAGGAGTGTAAAGTTTTGCTTGTCTGATGAGAAAATACTGACCATTAAAATCAGTAAAGCCGTCTTTTTTCATATTGTTACTGCTTATATCATTACAATCACCATATTGCTTGCCTTTCATTCCTTCATTCCATAACTTTCTTATGACCTGAATTGCTTCTGTAGTTTTTGTTAATCTAACTTTAGAAGACTTTGGCCACTCATATCCCAGAGGAAGTTCATTCATAGCCTCTCCAGTTCCCAACCCAAGTCCAATTCTTCCAGGATACAGTACATCAAGTGAAGCAAACGCCTGAGCAATGATAGCAGGATGATATCTGTATACTGGGGCCGTTACTCCTGTTACAAATTTCATTTTCTTAGTTCGTTCAGCGGCAGCAGCAATCCATATCCAAGTAAAATTACCATATCCACCAACATGCCACCACGGATGAAAATGGTCACTTGTCATTGTGGTGTTAAAGCCACATCTTTCAGCTTCTGCTACAAATATTAACAAATTTTCCATTGAGTACTGTTCCTGAGCGGCCCAATATCCTATTGTTTTTGCGCGTCTGCTGTTCGTGTTATAAATTGCTATATTCAATCACTGTTTACTACTTATTGTCGCCAAGCTTTTTAAATTTGGATGCACGCTGTCACTCTCACTCTCATGTCCGATATCGGTATATAGTATCAGGATAGAATACTTTTGTCTACCCTCCTCACAGGCATTGCAAATTAATGGGCAATAAATACAATTATAGTTTGTTAATTGTTTTACAATAATTCAAGTGAAAATCAGATATGCCATTCGAACCGATTGGTTACCGCTCGATTTTATGCTTTAGAGATTATGCAGGTTGATTACAGGCTCTTTAAACAATCGTTAATTTCAAGAAATTGAACTGACCTAATAAAGGCAGAGTCGATTCGTGTGTATACTGCCTCTCAAAAAACTATCTACATAAATATTAGGTTGATTTACTTGAAACCATGTCTCACTATATCCTATTGCTAAATTGGACAGACCAAGGAATAAGAAATGTAAAGGACACGATAAAGCGTGCTGAAGCTTTTAAATCATATCTTGAGAAGAAAGGTGGCAAATTAGCCGGTGTATTTTATACATTTGGACAATATGATTTGGTATTGGTAGTCGAATTACCTAATGATGATGCAACTTTGGAGGTCTTACTTGGTACCGGAGCGCTAGGAAACGTACGTACTACAACTCTTAAAGCCTTCAATTTGGAAGAAACTCAGAAGATAATTGAGAATTTAAAGTAATTTCCGATACAAAGCAATCTTATTACTCGAAATTGGAACTTTCTCCATTTCGGGACTCTATAAGTACATGATGTTTAATACCATTCACAAGCTATATCTTGTTAGTAATATGAAAAATAACCGTAGATTGTTTTATGTAATATTAGTCGCCTGTTTAGTAAATGCTGGCATTTTAATGAATTATTTAGAAAAGTATGTACAAACTGCAGAGGCTAGAACTGAACAGATTCTCGATAACACTAACAACAATCTTAAGATAAGTGTGGAGACTTCTAATTCGTGGAATAGTGGGACAATTTCAGAAACTATTTCTAAATTAAACTGGCGCCTGAATGGGTTGAATGCAGTAAATGGCGATGGCAGTGCATTTTTTGCTATTGCAAACTTACCTTCATTGGCTAACTTTGCCCTCCCTCTTGGTCAAAAGACAGGACTTCTTTCACTGTTACTGTCACAATACGTAACAATAAACAGAGAATATGATATTACTTTGAGAGACGGTTCATCAGGACACAAATATTCTATTTCCGCAACTGCTGACCAACTTCATAAAGTCAATATTCCAATTAATCAAGGATTGGAGGCAGTTTTGATAACTACCCAACAGCGTGGCATCACATATGTCATCGCATATGCTACGCACCTAGGAAGAATGGGTGAATTTGAAGGTATATTTCAAAATATACTCAATTCAGTCAGATTTGGCTCCAGTAGCCCTTTCTGCTAGCAATAATAGTAAAACCGAATACCCAGATGAATAACGTCATGTGGACAATCGAATAATATATTTCATATTTTCTGATGTCCGGAGCTGGAGCATTTTACGTTGTCGAAGCTGACTCTTTTATGAATGAACAAAGGCTTGGCCTCACAGTCTCTCTTAAAGAACTGATTTATTCTTTAATGCGACTTTGCAAATAATAAGTACTGGGCAGACATAATTTTTAACTACAGCTGTCGAGGGTTGTCGTATCCTTTTTGATACCTCTCGAATCCATCTCGCCAGTTTAATTTTAAAACTGACTTATCTCTTTCTAAAAGTGGGACAAGCACATTTTAAACATGGATATCTGATTTCTGTTCCTAACAAATGCTGATGATGGATTCTGGCATGACCGCAAACGCAAAGGTCATTTTCTTCTCCCATACTTTTTTTATGTAACAAATAATTTTTATTTCTTCGCTGTTCCATTCCCCTAACCTGTTTCTGGGATGCCTGTGACTAACGATTTTTCAATTTATCGTCCCTCCGAAATTGTTTTGCTCCGACTTTCCTTATTTTAAAATGGAGTCTATAGCCGTCAAAACCGGCAATGAGATTCTTCGGAATATCATATCTCTTTTTATCAATGATACAATTACATTGTTTATGTTATAACGATTCTAATCTTCATCTCTCTACCATTGAACATTATTTTGAAGTGTTCTAGGGTTTCATCGTCATAGATGCAAAATTCATGCTTTCCAGATTGTTCGTTCATGATTCCCTGCTTTTAAAAAATTTTATCGATTCCTGTATCAGTATCTTTGCGCATTTATCTTTAGGAAATCCAAATATTCCAGTACTTATAGTGGGGATAGAAATCAAAAACGCTAAAAGCAACTTGTTTTTGATTGAGGATTTTAAGAAACCCTCACTTTTAGTGCCACTTAGTAAAAATAAATTTCGAATTCACGGTGGAGACAGAGATGGTGAAACAGCAATTTTTAAAATTGATCAGAATAATGTTGTAACTCTAAAGACTGGTGGTGGCACAAAATTTAGAAAAATAAATCCGTAGCCGATTACTTGGGGAAT
>VBPX01000112.1:0-2963 GCA_005877075.1 Nitrososphaerota archaeon
GCATTAATTTAACTAAAGAATTGAACGCTTCTTTTGGATCAGCTGTATGATGAATAACGCCCCAACACCAAACAATATCAAATTTTCTATCTTTCATCATTTGTGGTAATTCAAAAAGGTCAGCCTTGACGACTTTCGCTTCTGGAACATTCTCTCGAGTAAAATTACAAGGCCCATCAGATACATCTGTCGCTGTAACATTGCATCCAAGTTTTACAAAACCATAAGTCCATCTTCCTCCGCCGCAGCCAACATCAATCACCATTTTCCCTTTAATCCATTGTTTCGTTACCTGCAATTCATCAAGAATATAGCTGTCTACGCTCTGCCTCCATTCCTCATCTGTCAACAGATACTTGGCGTTTGGCAGGTTTTTCCATTGATAATTAAAGCTATCGATGGTTTCGATTTCTTCCTTAGTCTTTCGCAATAAATTGTCTCTTACTCCAGGATTTATCTAGTTTGTGTTTGACACAACAAAATGACTATGATTCCCCGAAAAAAGATTTGTTCGTATCACAGGGTCTTGGCAGCAAGTGGGAAATAGCATTTTTTCTCTATTTAACATTTTTTCTCATGTTAACATTTTTTCTCATGTTCATATACCTTGCTATCTTGAATGGAATCAAGGTTGCGTAAGAGTACATCACAAGCGGCGCGATAGACAAAACAAATCTTATATCTGATTCCGAGTCATCGGCTTCATTTCCCATAAACATCATGTTGAGACTTCTAACTATTAAAGGATCCATAAATCTGCGCCTTAATTTCTCGATACCTCACTTCCAATTGCGTTTTCTGCCAAGTAAACGCCTTTTTATTAATTCGCCCTGCTGCCTTTTTATTGCCCTACGAAACTTCTCATCAAAAAGGCTATAATAGCCGTGTCTTTTGGCCCTGAAAAACAAATAGTGATACAACATATACACTGCGCCTAGTCTTCCGATAGGTTTTCCTCTGGCAAGGTATAATGCAGTTCTTCCAAGAACGTATAATGGATGGTATCCTAATGTTCTCATGCTTGCCCCAAACTCGCTGAAATGATGATTCTTTCCTAAGGGTCTTATGTGTTCGAATCTGGCATCAGCAAAAACATTGTATGTGTATCCATAAAACCCACATAAATGAAGTATTGCAGATTCATATCCCATTTTTTCCGGATACAAGTTGAGTCTATCAAAAAAACTTGTCCGGATAAATCTTCCAGCCCCATGAGGCGTGATATGCTTTTCATCACCGTATTCTCCCGATGCGACGCCGACCTTGTCATCTTCCTTCATGTACATCAATATCTTCTCTGCGTAATCAGGTTTATACACCGTGTCATCCGTCGCAATCATGTGATAATCACACTCAGGGCGATTATTCTCTCTGGCAAAGGTTATCGCCAAATTCCAATTACTTACAACCCTGCCGATATCGTATCCTAAGTCTGGATTTGTCATAACATACAAGGAAGGCCAACTTTCCTGCAACTTCCTCAAAACCGCAGGCGTTTTATCAGTTGATCCGTCATCTATAACTATGACGTAGGATGGCTGGATTGTCTGATTTTGGAGTGACAGAAGTGCATTCTCTATTTCACTTTGTGAGTTTCTGCAAGTGACAATTACGAAATAACGTGACATACGGTTGTTAGCTTCACCTGCCATGACCAGAATATCATCTACTTTGTCACTCATCTATAAATTATCTCAATATAGAGGTGACGGGTAATTAAAAGTGTCCCAATTACTTATTCAGCTGTTAATCAATTCTTAAACTTGACAAGTTCATTTATCCACAGTTTGGGCATGATTGACACCACATCAGTTAATTATTTTTCTTGTACTTAACGAAAACACTGGAATGAGAAAACTTCTCATCGATTTTCGTGAATTCCAATAACTCACATAAATCGTTCAGTTCGTTATAATAAACATGTTTGAGATGAAACTGGTCAATGGCTCCTTTCGGGATTTGCATTGAACGAATCTTAAATGCTTGAGCCTCCGCCCTCAGATCTGATGTGCCTTGTCTTGGTCTGGCGTATTTCTTTACAATTCTCCGTTCAATCGTTCTAGTCGCTCGACTTAGATTTTCATAATAACGATTAAGAATATTTGGCCTAGTTACGGGTTTTTCTCCAACCCAAAAAATTACAATTCCTTTGCTCTTCAAAACCCTCACACTTTCTTTCAATACCAGTACGTGATCTAGAACATGATCGAATGACGTCGCAAAGCAAACAAAATCAAAAAACTCACGGCGAAAAGGCAGGAATTCCCCTACGGCATTTATGAAATTGAGTTTTCCTAGATCTCCGCCAACCTCGATCAAAGGATCAATACCTATTCCAACTTCGATGTTCTTGTCCTTGAGATATGACGGGATGCTTGGACCACAGCCAATGTCCAAAACTTTACCTTGCAAAGAACAAAATTTTGCAAACATGTTAACATCTTTTCTCCCCGTCGTAGAACAATTGAATTCTGGAAATTCCTTATACACCATCAATCCATTGTCTTGTGTTTTCTTCCAGCTTTCAATCAAATATTCATCGAGGTGAGTATTTTTGTTTTCCACCATGTTTTCTGCAGGCTGCTAAATTACAAGATCCCCTTTAACTAAAATGTTTCTAGCTTCCCTTTCCGAAAAATAATATAAACGTTGATTTAAACGATTGTTTTACGTTTCAAAGCCAGCTGGCTGCTCCGCACTGAGATAACGATCTTCAATAGACCGCGCGGCAGCGTACCTTAGGTCGGTTTTGATAAAATCAAGGACTCGCCTCTCTTCTTTCTTGTCGATTGTTTTGACGAGTTTTACTTCAGCTTCTAATAATTCTGAACACTTAACTATTTTTCCCTTGTACTCGCAAATAGATCAAGTACAGTTTGCAATCGTATTAAAAGAGCAGTAAGTAATACTCAAAGACAGATGACTTTTCGTCCAAAAGAAAGGAGAGGAAGATTATCGTTAGA
>VBPX01000112.1:2980-4580 GCA_005877075.1 Nitrososphaerota archaeon
CAAGAATGGCGCGCTCAGATCAAGTGAAATGAGGATTTACAAGGATGAAGAAGATGAATATTGTTCGGTCGCCGGATTTGGATCGGTTTTGCTGTTTGGGTTTTCCAAATTAATTATAGGTACTAGAGTACGTTATTGCGAGCGCGCCTAATACTTAGCTTTGGTTCAATTAGCTTAGAGTTTGCCTCTACTTTGACGTCGTGTTTGTCTCCTTTATTTTCCTCTTTTGAAAACAATATCATTCTTAAATCCTAGTTAATACCAAGTGTTTACTCAATAATGGAAAGCAAAATGTTATGAGTTACTAGTTGCGACCTCACCATAGTCGTAATGCGTATACTAATTCTGGGAAATATGGCTAACGATGGCTATGCGGTTGCTAAGGAATTAAGAAGGATGAATCAGGAGGTTGACCTCGCAGTCAACCTCTCTGACTTCGGAATGGCCCTTCCAGAATGGGAAGACGGGAACATCCCGGTTGGAACAAATCCCTACTCTATAGATGTAGATGCCGCGATCAAAACTTGGTCTCCCCCGTATTGGATCCGTTATTTCGATTTCATGAATAAGGTTCCCCGAAAAAAGCACTTAATTGAAAAGGTTAAATCAAAAATATACATCATCAAAATGATGCGTGAGTATGACATAGTGGAAAGCCACGTTCCGTTTCCTTTATATTCACAATTTTCTGGCACGTCTTATGTTGCATATGACGCTGGCTGGATACGTTATTTTCCCTATGGAAATACCATGCGTGACAAACTTGCTCGCCGAGGTTACAGTAAAGCTAAGGGCATAATCATAACGAATCCAGATACGTTTGAAATTTCGGATAACCTGTCATATCTTGATGAGAAAAAGACCTTTTTTTGCCCTTTTGCAATAGACCCAGAGAAATACAAACCAACAGACGCACAAGAATTGAGAAAAAAATATGCCGAGGACGATGAAGTGCTTTTATTCTCGCCGGCGAGGCAAATTTGGAAAGAGAAAGGGAACGACAAGATGATACGAGCATTCGCTCGCTTTGCAAAAGAAGTACCGAAATCCAAATTCATTATGATCGCATGGAGTGTGGATGAAGAAAGAAGCAGGAATCTTGCTATGTCACTTGGAATACGGGACAGAATAGTGTGGGTATCGCCTGTTCCTAAGAATATGCTAATAAAATACTATAATGCAGCTGATGTAGTCTTAGATCAGTTCACACTGGGAAGCTGGGGAACTAGCACCCCTGAAGCCATGGCTTGTGAAAAGCCCGTATTAATGTTTTACAAGAAGGACTACATAATCCGATCATTTGGAGAGGAGCCGCCAATCCTAAACTCGTTTACTGAGGACGAAATCTATTCCAACCTTATCAAGATCACAAGAAATCGCGAATTTGCCATTGAATTGGGAAAAAAGAGCAGAGAATGGATTATCAGAACACACTCCTCCAGGGTTGTGGCTCTCAGACACCTGGAAATCCTTCGCAAGACTGCCTAGAATTGATGGAACGTGTCCATCTTTTTATTCAAAAATCGATTCCAAGTATGACATTTTCTAAGAATCCAGTCATCTGTTTCGGAAGTATTCATTTACGAAACTAAATTGTTTT
>VBPX01000112.1:4597-5515 GCA_005877075.1 Nitrososphaerota archaeon
TTAGCCACCTTCATCCAGCGTGTAACCTATCTCAGCAGACCTTCCTATGACCTCGCTGTATTCCGAAACGACATCCTTGGAAAAGTATTGTATTGAGATGCGTACATTACTAACTCTGTGGACGTTCTTACACGTCCGAATAGTAAAGCCATAGAATGTAGGAGTACGGCCATAAATACATCTTTATCGCTAACTTGGTTTTTCCTAATGCACTTGTTCTTTTACAGTTATCTTTCGAGTATCCGTATTGATAATATTCTAGCTTGATCAGGATTAGCGGGTTGCGCAGCGTCTGGTCCGTCTCCTCCCACAGTTTGGAGCGCAGCTATCTTGTCCACCACATCCATGCCACTTATTACCCTGCCAAATACTGTGTATTGCTTATCCAAGAAATTCGAGTCTTTTAGGACGATGAAAAACTGTGAGCCTGCGCTATTTGGATCTGAAGATCTTGCCATGGAAACTATACTTCTTGTGTGAGGAATGTCATTGAATTCCGCGTTAATACTATAACCCGGACCTCCTTGACCCCATGTATTCCTGTCACTGCTATTTCCTTTGGTATTCGGGTCACCGCCCTGTATTACAAATCCGGGTGCAATCCTGTGGAAGACTGTTCCATCATAAAAGCTCTCATTGGCTAATTTCATAAAGTTTTCAACATGCTTTGGAGCGGCCTTGGGGAAGAACTCTATTCCGATTGACCCTTGCGTTGTGTTGATAATTGCGATCTTGTTCGACGTAGTC
The DNA here is from genome assembly GCA_005877075.1 of Nitrososphaerota archaeon. Classification (GTDB taxonomy): domain Archaea; phylum Thermoproteota; class Nitrososphaeria; order Nitrososphaerales; family Nitrososphaeraceae; genus TA-21. The sequence goes on from VBPX01000112.1 coordinate 5,345, forward strand.
ATATCTGTAGATGATTTGACTGGTTCAGGCTTTGCGTACGGATTGCCTTGCGGCGCTGGCACATAATCATGGTTGACCTTGTAAATGAATACTCCGAACATGATCCTGTCCTTGTTGTCAAAGCTTGGTGAAGAATAGACGAGCTTAAGAGGCTGGTCGCTGCTACCGTCA
>VBPX01000054.1 GCA_005877075.1 Nitrososphaerota archaeon
AATGATACATCTTTAATATGAATATAATCGGGTTTAGCCATGTTAAATTCATAGAAAATACCACCATCTTTTTCTATGCCAATAGCTTCTGGTATAAATTCTCTAACTTTTTCCAAAAAGTCACCATATCCACATCCTACATCCAAATACCTGGGTTTTGGAGAAATTGATTTTGCTATTGCGACAACACGCAATACATCAACTTTTCGATAGCCAAAATAGGTGCCACAAATATATGGAAATATAAAACGTTCATGAAATGAAAAGTTGTTATTTTTACTGAATTCATTATATTTTAAGTATGCTCCATGAAGATCATCAATTTGAAATGGCATACATTAATAGATTACAAATTTTACTCAAATTTAACCTATTATTTTAATTTTTAAAAAGAAGAATTATTTATCGATTTTAAATTTAGGTGTCAAATGTTTAATATGAAATTGTCCAAAAGGCTTATAAAGTTCTACTCTGACTTTTTAATTATGGGTCGTTCATATGAAGAATGGTGGAATACTGTTCCCAGTGATCTGAAGGAAAAAACTCGTAAAGGTGATGAAGGAAACAAACCATTGTTAAACCAAGTTAACTATGTTTTACTTCATCTTCATTTAGCAGGAAAACATGATGCAAAACCTAGTCACGATGAATTGAAGGACTGGCTTCACAGCGGTCAAGTTGACGTATTAAGAATGGCACCTAAGAAGTAACTCTCCTTTTTTATTTCTTTTTTCATATATTTTTTGACTTGTTTTATAACACTGTTTTGTATACGACATAGTGTTTAAATAGTTTAAAACATATGCACCTTTAGTGATTTAGTAGATTGCCAATTGCAATACTTCCAGATGTTGATGAACAAAGATGTATAGGCTGTGCTCTCTGTGTAGAAATTTGTACTGCTCTTGGTCCAGATGTATTGAGGGTAAAACCGGTTGAAGGATGGAAGAGAGGTAAAGCTTTTGTCTTCTATCCTGAAAGATGTATTTCAGATGGTGCATGTTTAGGCGTTTGTCCAACTCATGCGATATTCTGGATGAGACCAATGGAATACACATCAGGAGTACCTGTTCCTCTACACAAGAACGGTGTATTCGACAAGGGTTGGGAAGAAGGTTAAGCAAATTTTTCACAATACTTCATTTTTTTAATTTTCTTTATTCACATTAATTGATAATTGAATTACAATATTGTAAATCCAACTTATCATGATTAAACTAATTCATTGACTTGTCATTACTAAAATTACTAAAATCTTTAAATGAATGGTCTCAAAACTAGTAGGTTAAGACTCAAATTCAAACTTGTTTCCAATGAAAATAGAAATATCCTAGATTAGATACTTGTTGTATTCTGCTATTTTGGAACTTTTCTCGTAATTTAATATTTGATCATTAAAATGCAATGTAAAATTAATTTCATCTATTCCTTCTACAAGCATTTTTTTCCTAGTTGAATCTATATCAAAATTTATTTCTTTTTCAGAAAGAGAAACTGTTTGTTTAGGTAAATTAATCTCTACAGTTGGATCTTTTTCATTCACTACATTAAAGAGATATTCTATTTCATCCTCACTTAAATATATGGGTAATAGTCCTTTTTTAAAACAGTTATTATAGAATATATCTGCAAATGAGGAAGCAATTACGACCCTAATTCCATAATCAAATAAAGCCCATACCGCATGTTCTCTAGAACTTCCACATCCAAAATTATCTCTCGTCAATAATACTTGCCTTTCATTATATTTAGGATCATTGAGGAAAAATCCCTTCTTAGGATTTCCACTATGATCAAAACGCCAATCATAAAAAAGAAAGTCTGCATATCCGCTTTTTTGGATAAGTTTGAGAAATTGTTTAGGTATTATTTGGTCTGTATCTACATTAATCATATCCAAAGGAATCAATTTACTTTTAACATCTCTAAAGGGCTCCATTTTTTATCACCAGACTATAACCAATCTCTTACATCAACAAAGTGTCCTTCTATAGCACACGCAGCAGCCATTATTGGACTTACTAGATGAGTTCTTCCACCAGCACCCTGCCTACCTTCAAAATTTCTATTTGAAGTACTCGCACAACGTTCGCCTGGTGATAATATATCCGGATTCATGCCAAGACACATACTACAACCTGATTCTCTCCATTCAAATCCTGAATCCTTAAAGATCCTATCCAATCCAAGCTTTTCAGCTTCTAATTTAACTTTTTGGGAGCCAGGAACTATCATAGCCCTAACTTTTGTTGAGACCTTCCTCCCTTTAACAACCATGGATGCTTCTATGAGATCTTCTAATCGTGAGTTTGTGCATGAACCTATGAAGACCCTATCAACATGCAAATCAGTTATTGGTGTGCCTGCCTCTAAATTCATGTATTCTAAGGCTCTAATAGCCAATTTCATTTTATTCTCATCACCATCTGCAAATTCTTCGGGTGAAGGAACCGAATCAGTTACATCAACAACCATAGAAGGATTTGTTCCCCAAGTTACTTGAGGCGCAAGTCTATCAATCTCAATAGTTTCAACTCTATCAAACTTCGCATTCAAATCGCTTTTCAAATTGCTTTTCCAGAATTCTATCAATCTATCCAATTCTGATTCTTTAGGAGAATATCTTCTTCCTCGCAAATATTTGAAAGTAGTTTCATCAGGTGCAATTAATCCGGCTCTTGCTCCACCTTCAATAGACATATTACATATAGTCATTCGTTGTTCCATTGATAATGCAGAAATTACCTTCCCTTTGTATTCAATAACAGTTCCAGAACCTCCATTAGTTCCTATTTTATGAATAATGTGAAGTATTATATCCTTGGCAGAGATAGCATGAGGTTTTCTTAAACTCCCTTGAACATCAATTAAGAATGATTTTGGTTTATACATCCATATACATTGTGTTGCCAGAACATGTTCAACTTCACTAGTTCCTATTCCGAACGCAAGGGCTCCAAATGCGCCATGAGTTGACGTATGACTATCACCGCAAACTATTGTCGTACCAGGCAGTGTAAATCCCAGTTCTGGCCCAATTACATGAACTATACCTTGGTCAGGGTTACTCATGTCAAAAATGGTTATACCGAATTCTTTGCAGTTATTGCTTAATGTTTCAAGCTGCCTCTTGGATACCTGATCAACAATAGGAAGTGACCTGTTTTCAGTTGAAACGTTATGGTCTGCTGTTGCTATTGTTAAACCCGGACGTCTAACTTTTCTACCAGTCTGCTTTAGACTCGCAAAAGCTTGAGGAGATGTAACTTCATGAATTAAATGCCTGTCTATGTATATTAATGAAGGGCCATTTGTATCGTGAGCATTTTCAACTAGAGTATTATCTATAACTGCATGATTATCCCAAATCTTCTCAAACAATGTTTTTTGCATTATTATAATATTGTTAATCGAATCCGAATATAATCATATTACTAAAAACAAATATTATTTTATTGTAAAATACTAGCATAGTGAGTGATAATACTTAAATCTAGTATTCGTAGAAATTAATTCAAATGTTTCAACCTGACAATAAGAATCAAATGTTTCAACCTGACAATAAGAACTATGAAGAATACGTTTTAAATCATATCAAGAAAGGAACTACTACCTGTGCACTAACATGCAAAGATGGAGTTGTTTTAGCTGCAGACACTAGAGCCAGCGCTGGTTTCTTTATTGTAGATAGAAATGTTATGAAAATCCAAAAAATAGATGAACACTTAGGGATGACAATTGCCGGTGGAGTTGCCGATGCTCAAAACTTGGTTGATCTATTACGTTATAATGCAAATTTGTACAGACTATCAAACAAACAAAGGTTAATTCCTGTAAAATCTGCATCAAGACTTTGTTCGAATGTTCTGTTCAATCAAAGATATTATCCTTATTACGTACAGATTATCATGGCCGGATTTGATAAGAACGATGAAGGTTCGCAGATCTACAACATCGACTTATTCGGATCTATGACTACTGAAAAGTTTATTTCAACTGGTAGTGGCTCACCGGTTGCTTACGGCTACTTGGAGTCAGAGTATAAAAAAGATCTCAGTGTAAATGAAGCTTACAAGATTGCTATACATGCAATTGCAGCAGCAATAAGAAGAAATTCTGGAACTGGTGATAACATAAACGCAGTTATTATAGATAAAGATGGATATCGAGAATTATCCAAAGAAGTAAAGGACGCTGTAGAAATAGTATAAGTCACCTATCTTCCTAAATAGTCACACTTTCAAACATAAATTATTTTATTGAATGTAAGTTCCCGATTCAAACCAGAATGCATGAAATTGACTAATACACAAGCTAGAAAATATCAAAAAATTGAAGTAGACGTAAAAAGATTTATTCAAAGACATAAAAAAATAGATCATTCCAGAATTCTTAATGAAATTGATGTAGATTATGACACATTAATGAAAATATTGAGGAAATTAAAGAATCAAGGACAATTAAAATGACCTACTTAAGGTGTTCTAGTAATGTCTTTTGATTTTCTTCATCAGCATCATTATATGCATTATCTAAAATTTTTCGTATTCTTTGGGCGCGTACGGTACCAAATCCAGGGATCTTAGCTAACTCAGCAGCTGATGCATTTAACGCTCTTTTTGGAGTGTTAAATTCCTTCAGCATTTTTACTGCAAACATACCGCCAACTCCAGGTAATGATGAAAGAACTGATAATTGTTGTATTTGCTCAGAGGTTTGTTTTCTTATTTTTCGTAAAAGAGGTCCGTATGAATATTTTCTGGATAATTTATTTGCAATTGCTATAAGAAAATTGGTAGTATGTTCTATATTTGGTGTATGGACTAAGGGTATTTTGAAATCTAAAATTATTGTAATTAATGAATCATAAACTAATTGAAATTTTTGATTATAGTTACGTAAGGATCCCCTTGATTCAAATTTCAGATCCTCTATATTCCCTTCAACAATCAGTAATGGAGTCGAAAAATGTTTAACCATCTCCGAACACTGGATGAATAATCTTCCATCGTAAAAAGAGGTGAGTAGATCTGATACAGTTTTTCTTTCAATCACCACATTATCAAAAACAACGTAATCACCAACCTTTAAGGTTGCAAAATCTACAAATACACCCGACTGCTTGAGCAATTCTGGAATACCACTATTTTTTTCTCTTTTATCGACTACTATTCTCAAATAGCATCTACCTAGAAAATAATATACCAAAGTTTTAAAAATATTGATCTATATCAACCATGAGCCTCTAGTGGGACTTGAACCCACGACCTAAGGTTTACGAAACCTTCGCTCTACCATGCTGAGCTATAGAGGCCTAATTCATGGATACATCTGCAAACATACAACTAATTTAACTATTTTCTAATTATCTGAAATCTCACTTCACATCGCATTCAAAATTATCCCAAGGTTAGTTTCTAAAACAAGATTAAATAGTCGAAAATTCAAGTTTTTTAAAGTGAAAATATCAATCTCTGGTATAAGAGGTATTTTTAGTCAAGATCTAAATTTACATAACGTGATAAATTTTTCTCGACAGTTTGGTTCTTTTATTATTAATAATTCCAGTAAACCCAAAAAGGAATGTTTGGTTGCGAGAGATACCAGACCTTCAAGTGATGTAATTCTTCAGACAGTATCAGCAGCCCTCATGGAACAAGGAATCGATGTATTTGATTTGGAGGTGTCTCCTACGCCGTTTGTATTCCGTGAATCAATTAAGTATGGTTATGCAGTGATAGTAACAGCGTCGCATAATCCTTTGCAATGGAACGGCCTAAAATTTGTAGTGAATGGCAGAGGGATCTTCGAAGAGGAACTTAATTCAATTCAACAAGAAAATATTTTATCTAGTACACAATATGGTAATTCATACAACATTCATTCCAATTATATACCTGATATTCTTGAATTAATGGAAAAGAATAAATATTTTGAATATGATAGGAAAAAAACGAAAGTAATCGGTATAGATCCTGGAGGAGGAGCTATATCAACATTCATCTTAAAATTATTTAAAACGTTGGATCAAAAATTCTATTCTATAAATGATATTGAAGGTATTTCATCAAGAACTCCTGATCCTACAACAGATGACCTTTATGAACTGAGAAATCTTGTTTTATCCAGCAAACTAGAATTTGGATTTGCGTTTGATATGGATGCTGATAGGGTTGTAGTAGTTGATAAAAATGGAAACAAACTTTCATCAGATCTGACGCTTTTATTATGTGTAGCAAGCACATTAAGTCATGGATTAAAAAAATATGTCGTGAGTATAGACACTAGTAATGCTATTGAACACATGATTAGAGACCATGGCGGCAGATTGAACTACTCAAAAGTAGGAGAATCCAATGTAGTAAAAGAAATGCTTGACTTTAACGCAGACGCAGGTGGCGAAGGAAGCAGTGCAGGTTTTATTATGCCAAAATTTAATATGTGTAGAGATGGTGTATTAGCATGTGCGATTATCAGCTCATTAAATGAGGATCTGTATAATGATTGTATACAAATCGCTTCAAATTACTCAACAATTAGATCAAAAGTACCTATAGAATCAAATTTCCAGAACACTATAATTGAAAAAATTGAAGATAAATTTAAAGGAAATTCCTATCAGATATTAAAAGTGGATGGAATCAAAATTTTGGTAGATGACAAATCTTGGATCATAATCAGATCTTCAAATACAGAACATGCTATTAGAATTTCAGTAGAATCAACACCAAATAATGTACAATCTCTCTTTAAACAAACTAAGGAAAAGGTACTGTCTATATATGACACGATTAAATGAAAGAGAAATTATAGATCTCTTTGTCACATATTTCAAGGATCCTTTACTAAATAAGGTAAAAGGGGATGATCTAGTAATTGTACCACTTAAATACAACATGTCCAAGAAAATAAATAAAACAACGAGGACAAACCTTGTTTTAAAGTGTGATATGTTAGTTCAAAGTACCGATGTGCCTGAAATTATGAAACCGTGGCAAATAGCAAGAAAGAGTATGACCGCATGTGTAAGTGATTTTGCTGCCAAAGGCATAAGACCATATGCATGTCTTATTTCTATTGGAATACCAAAAAGATACTCTAAAAATGATATAATTGGACTTGCTAATGGATTTTCACAAGCATCAAAGGAGTATAAGGTACGTATCTTGGGAGGAGATACGAATGAATCAAAAGAGTTGATAATTGATTGTAACATGGTGGGTATAACATCGAGAGAAGATAATAAAATTCCGAGGAGAAATGGTGCAAGAGCTGGTGACTTCATAGTAACATCCGGAAAATTTGGATATTCTTCTTCGGGATTAAAAATTATCTTATCCAACTTAAATGCTGAGAAAAAATTCAAATCAAGATCTCTATCATCAGTAATAAATCCAAAACCGCAAGTAGAATTTGGATTCCATCTCGCAAAATATTTTTCATCTTCTATAGATTCTAGCGACGGTCTATCTTCTTCTCTATATGAGATTGCCCTACAAAGTAATAATGTGAATCTGTTAATTGATGAAATTCCCACACCAAAGGAATTATGTAATTTTGCTAATTCAAATTCCATCAGTATTGAGGATTTGCTTTTTTTTGGTGGAGAAGAATATGAAATAGTTGCAACAGTTCCCAGAGCAAATTATAAGAAAATGATCAAAAAAGCTAAAAAACATAAAATTAAGATATATAAAATTGGTAAGGTACTAACTGGGACTGGAAATGTATACTACAGTAAAGAAGGGGTTCAAAAGCTTGTCAAAAATAATGGATTTATGCATTTTACACGATAGTTTTTCTTACTAGAATTTGTAAAGTTTTAGAGGATGGATTAGACTCTCCTTCCTCTTCGTCCACCAGGCTTTCTCGTTGTATCATGAGGTATTGGAGTTACATCATCAATTCTACCTATTCTAAAACCAGCTCTAGCAAGGGCCCTAATCGCAGCTTGGGCGCCAGGACCAGGGATACGAGGTCCAACACCTCCGACTGCCCTCACTCTGATATGCAGAGCAGTTATTCCTTTAGTTTTTGCAACGTCTGCTGCTGCAACGGCAGATTTCATTGCAGCATATGGGGATGATTCATATCTATCTGCAGTTACATGCCTTCCACCTGAACTGAACGCTATTGTTTCGGCACCGCTAATATCAGTAATGTGAACTAGAGTATTATTATAACTACTAAATATATGGGCTACACCCCATTTGTACTGTATTACTTCCTCAACCTCTGACATTAAATATGTAAAATTAAATTTTTTAAAGGGTGTTAAAAACCTATCCTACTTATGGATGATGATAAACTATCCAACTCACTACGAATGAACCATATAATTACCAAATAATCCAGTTTTTCCATAGATTTAGCATAACTTTAATCAAGCGGATTATCCTGTAAATTATTTATGAAATGGTTCAACCAAGACAAAACTGATGACGAACCTAAGCTCCTTGCCTGCAAATATTGTGATATGAAATTTGAAGACAAAGAACGATTAAAGAGACATACAAGAAAAGCCCATAGTGAAAAAGGCGGCGACATGCCAAAGTTTAATCTTTTTGGTACATGAAAGCCATACTAATAAGATAAGCATGTTTCCACTTCATGATGACAATGAGAGAATACATGGCAGACCGTATGTAAATTACCTGCTAATTGCCATCAACGCAATAATCTTTTTAGTAGAAGTAGTTGCTACGGGATATTTTTCTGATAGAACAACAACATTTGAATTATTGGAAAAATATGGCGCTATTCCATACAAAGTACTTGGGGGAGATATATCTTCTATAATCACTTCAATGTTTCTTCATAGCGGAATTGCACATCTTATTGGTAATATGTTATTTCTTTTTGTATTTGGTGATAATATTGAAGATAAGCTCGGCCGTATAAAATATGTTTTTATGTATATTGGATGGGGAATTGCTGCAGCACTGGCTCACAGTTTCTATGCAATGTCTACAGGTGGAGGCGAAATTCCTGCAATTGGTGCATCCGGAGCAATTTCTGGAGTGTTGGGAGCATATTTGATACTGTTTCCTAGAGCTAAAATTTATACTGTAATTACGGCATTTTTTATTACAACAGTAAAGATACCGGCCATAGCATACATTCCATTCTGGTTTATAATGCAAGTTATATTTAGCTTGGTAAATCCCCTTGGTGGAGTGGCCTATATTGCACATATTGGTGGTTTTGTTGCGGGAATCCTAACCGGATATATATGGAAAAATTTTGGAACAAGATATGGAATCGTAACACCCCAAATACGATATCCTAGAAAGGATCGTCAAAATATGGCAGATATGGCAGATATGGCAGATATGACCACTCATACACAACCAGAAGTTATCAAAGGATCTAATTTTTATGAAATTATTGCTGAAATGCCAGGATTAGTAGATCAATCAGAGATACAAGCTAATTATGATCCGAACACTCAGAGTGTAAGGATATTTACTACTGGTTCAAGAAAATATGATATAAACGTTAGATTATCTGATATTCAAGATAAAAATATAACAATAGATCAAATAAAGTATCTCAATGGCATAGTGAGAATTCATATATCAAAGCAAACGCCATAGTTGTTTATCTAGTTGCCAAAAACTCAGTTCAATTCAAAATGACATTAATCAAAGCGAATACTTATTTTGTAACTTGATCGATAATGGTTGAATCATACAAACTCTTGCTTAATTCCCTGTATTTCTTATTAATAAAGTCCAAAGACTCTACAAGCTTCTTTGTTTTTGCGTATTTGAATCGTACTAACTCCTTATGTCTCCAAAAATGTTTAGCATCTGCAACATAAATAGTTGTGAAATAATCAGGTCCAATCAAATTATCTGGCAACTTAATATTATAAGGAAATAGATATTCAACACCAAACCACTCATCTCCATCAGGATAATCATTACCTGTAATAATATCAAAATATATGTGTAATTTATCTTCGACAGTGAAACCGTCATCTTTTATGAAGGGGTGTCTAACATTAGATTTATGATAATCTATTTTCAATAATTCTACTTCAAAATATGTTTTTATTATGGCCCGTCTAAAAATTTCATTGGATTCCCTCAGATTCAAAGATAATATAATAACACACGATGACTATTTTATAATCTTTTTAACAGAAGAATGAAAAATTTGTGATGCGTTGTGAAAAACTATTGAATTAATGGATAAACATCTGCATAATTAATATAATACCAAAAAATCTAAATCATCACTTAAGCGGGGGTCGCCTAGCCTGGTAGGGCGTGGGATTGCTAATCCCATGTTCGCAAGAACTCGTGGGTTCGAATCCCACTCCCCGCGCTTATCTTAGGGTTTTATCCAAAATAATAAAAAGGAAAAAGCTGAGGAATTCCAATTGTAAAAGATATTTGTCAAAGGCCTCACTAAAAATATGACAGCCATCAATAAGCAAAGGTAGTAATCCCACTTGAAAAAGCAGCAAATGAGTTCTATGATAAAATTAATTCAATCACAAACTCATGCACAAAATCTTATTTTAAGCAAATACTCAGAAGGCTAGCTGATAAAAATCCTACAAATGCTCGCAATATCTATGACCTGAGGAAACTCAATTTAATATCAAAAATTCTACAAAAGAAGGTAAAATAAAGACACTAAGTATGGCTTTCAAATTTTTTTAGAATAAAATAACTTAAGAAAATAAATAATAATAATCATTTTAGTATAGATAACATAGGCAATAATCCCGTACTCTTATGATATTGATAATTGAGTTACATAAAAATAAAGCAATGATATAATCTTCATTGTGGATACTAGAAATACATCATGATAAAGTATCGGTAGACTTTCAAACGCGACAAGCCATTAGTGTAGACACACAATGGCGACAAAGTATCAGTGGTAGACTTACATTTTAATAAAGATAAGTGGTAGACTTCTTGATAAGTGGTAGACTTCTTGAAAGTATCAGTGGTAGACTTATACAATAAGATAAAGTATCAGTAGTAGATGTGCAATAAAAATCACTGTTGGCGTCGGCAGACTACTGAGGATAGTCAATAGATCGATTGAATTGAAGTTATTTTTCAAATGCTCGTGAGCAGGTATATAAATAAATATATGACAACCAAAAAGGTATTTTCCTGTACTTTTGTCAACATGAGCCGGCTTTTAGTCACGAGGGCCAGCTTTAGAGTTTTTATCCCAAAACAGTAGAAAGGAAAAAGCCAAGAACTCCAGTTAATAAAAAGCCGTTTTAAAGTCGAAAAGCCGGCTAATTTGGAAAAGCCGGTTATTATAATACGGACAAACTTGGAAAATTAAAAAATCTCTGTCGTCATGAACAAACCTAGCAATATAAGAAAAAGAAAAAGTTAATGATTATACCTAACTTATGAATGAAAGGCATTGTACTTTTTACACTAATAGAACTTCTCTTATTTCCAAAGCTACAGGTATTCTTTCTTCTGTATCATAAGCTCCGATTTCTAACCTTCCCTTACCCTTCTTTAAATTGGGTTCAGGTTGAATTGCCCATTTGTATGTGTGTTTCTCTTCTTTAAAATTTAACTTACCAATTTGTCTACCTTGACCTAAGTTCCTAACAGTGGTTTTGTCCTCACACCAATTATACTCATTTACAGAGTCCTTAATCTCACAGGTTATGAAACCATCTTTAAGGCTTCCATGAAAAGTTACCAAAATATTTGTAGCTCTATCAACAGGAATTTCGTCTGGAACTTCGATATTAGTAAAGTAATTCTTAGGATTCTTAGGATGGTTCCTAAGGTAGGAGTAAACTGTCCCATGTTTAATTGGAATGAACATAACTATAAGGGCAACGACAACTCCACCAATTATAGTTACCATTAAACTTTGCCAAATATCAGGGTCCATCGCATTGAAGAATAAATCAGTTCTTTAAGAGAGACTGTGAGGCCAAGTCTTTATTTATTCATAAAAGAGTCAGCTTCGACAACGTAAAATCCTCCAGCTCCGGACATCAGAAAATATGAAATATATTACTCGATTGTCCACATGACGTTATTCATCTGGGTATTCGGTTTTACTGTTATTGCTAGCAGAAAGGGCCACTGAGCCGAATCTGACAGAATTGAGTATATTTTGAATTGTACCTTCAGATTCACCCGTTCTTCCTAGATGCGTAGCATATGCTATGACATATGTGATGCCACCCTGATGGGTAGTTATCAAAACTGCCTCCAATCCTTGATTAATTGGAATATTGACTTTATGAAGTTGGTCAGCAGTTGCGGAAATAGAATATATG
>VBPX01000113.1 GCA_005877075.1 Nitrososphaerota archaeon
AGAGCAGTAAGCAATATTACCGACAGCACTGTAGCCGCAACCAGATTAGCAAACAATGCAATATTTGCAACTATGGAAGCATGGAAATCATCAATACAACATGCAAGAGATAACGCAAAAGAATTTTCACAGCTGAATGCTAATGTCGTAAAGACATTTGAAAATGTTGCAAGAGACAGTTTAAGAGACTTTTCAACAAGAGAAGTACAAACGCATTCAGGACGACAGTAACAGCAATATTGTGATAGATTAATAAAAATTAATCTAGGCACTTTTGTTTAATTTTTTTATTATGATAGTACCGATATTTCCTTTCATTCCGTGTTACTAATTTGGTCTGGAGTATCAGTCCTTATATTGGTTTCCGTTTATTATTAGAGGTTAAAACTTTAGATAATCCTGATAAAATAGCATATTCAAGGCTAGAATTAAAGCAAACATAGCTTAATGTAAAAATAGAAATGGAAATATACAGTTCTTATCTTTAGGAATCATTTGATTGTCCAGTGAATCAAACCAATCCTAAATATTCCACTGAAGTTATCTTCGAAGAAAACAAATGTATTTATAGTAAGCAATACTGTAAGAAAATATAAAACAACTGGGACTTGGATGCTGAACAAGAAACAACCAATAATCCCAGTTGGTGTTTAGGTATAATATTATTATCTAATAAAATATATACAGGTTTCTAGATTTTCTAGAATTTTCTTTAATAATATAACGGATTTCGATTAAAGATAAAAGCATTTAAAGTCTTTATTAAGATATTCTGATCTAATTCCTTTGTGCGGAATTGTCTGGGCAGTTTATTATGCTATTTTACATAATAATTAATATTTTGTTGTATCAACCATTAGTTGATTGAAAGTATTTGATACGCTTACAAAAAGTAAAATTTCAATAAGGCCTTTAGACAAAATAATCAGAATTTTTGTTTGCGGCCCTACTCTTTATGATAAATGTCATATAGGGCATGCAAGAATTTTCATTCTGATAGACCTCATAATTAGATTACTAGAATCAAGAAATTTTGTTCCTCACGTAATAGTAAATGTTACTGATATTGATCCAAAAATAAACGAAAATAATATCAATCCTGATTTTTTATTTAAAGAGTTTATTGACGATCTAAATAGACTTGGGATCAGTGATTTGCTTTTTGCAAAAACTACTGATTATGTAAAACAAGCAAGGGATTTGATTGAAATACTAATCAAGAGAAACCTAGCTTATTCTGTAAATGGAAACGTATACCTAGATACATCCAAATTCAAAACATATGGTCTTCTTTCACATCTGTCTAAAAAAGATCTGGAGGATCAGAGATACGACATTGATATTAATAAACGGAACAGCACAGATATTTTTTTATGGAATACTGGCGATTACTTTGGAAGTGAATATAAAGATAAGTTCCTCGGAGATGGTACGCCATGGTGGCACATGCAAGATACTGCTGTTGCAATGTTCCATTTTAATGGTAATTATGATATGCATGTTGGAGGTATTGATTTATGTTATCCGCATCATGAGATAATATTATCAAATTTAATTGCACTTTCACGAAAACAAAAGCCTGTTAAATCTTGGGTACATGTCGGTATTTTGGATGTTGGTAATGCAAAGATGTCAAAGTCTTCTGGTAACGCAATTTATATTAGAGAATTATTGAAAAAATATGATGTAAACACTCTAAGACTTTATTTTTACTCAAATGACTATAAGGAGTTAATTAATTTTAAATTCTCAGAATTAAAGAAATTCGATAGAATAAATGATGTGATCAGAAATATAGTTTTTACCTCAGCTGATAATTATGAAAACGAAAAACATCATGATATTAATCACAACGGTAATAATGCAAAAGAATCAGATACAATAAAAAAATTCAAAGGATATATTGAAGATGATCTGGATACACCCAACGCACTAAAATTGTTTCTAAATATTGTTAAACAGCCAGATAAAATGAATGATGCAAAAAAGATGATGGAAATTTTTGGACTCAAGTATTGAAGAAATAGATGATACCGAATCGTCATTTTGTTCTCTTTGGAGCACAGCTCATACAAAAATAGATTGTGTTGAATTATTTTCAAATCCTAATCTGGGAGACGATTATTTTTTTAATAGGTTAAATATACAGGCTAACTGTAGTAATATTAGTGATACTCTAAATTTTATAAAGAATAATCACCCCTACGGCCTCAATAATTATTATATTCATCTAATTCACAACAATAAAAATTCTATTACCAAGTTGAATATATCGAAATTTGGAACTATGAAAATTCTGACTCTTGACATTAACAAATATACTACGCATGGTAGTAAACATGTTGAAATTAAAGTTGTTGACAAAATTCTCCTGAACGATTGGATTGATGTTTTTTGTAGATCTTTTGACTCCTTGGAAACTAAAAATGAAGTAACAACTATTTTTTCTCAACACTATGATAAATTCACATTATTAATTGCATATTATTATATAGATGAAATAAAATTTCCTGCAGGATGCTGCTTACTATTTGAAAAAAATGGAAAAATTGGTTTGTACTGTTTGGGAACCACTTATCAGTTTAGAAGAAAAGGTGTAGCAAGAGAATTGATAAGCAATGCAGTAAAAATTGCAAAAAATAAGGGCTACGATTCAATTATTCTGCAGACATTAACTAAAGAAAGATTTGAAGAATTTTACAAAAGATTAGGATTTAAAACCCTTTACAAAAAAATACTTTATACATTTTATTTGAATTAGAAGAAATTTTCAGTTTTGAAACATTTTCAAAAGGCACAGCGTATGAAAATCTCATTTCAAAATGAATATTTAAATTAACATTAATATTCAAAATTCAAGGGCTCGTAGCGCAGATCACTTCCATCATTGAAGTGAGCGTAGAATGGATAGCGCGGACGCCCCCTAAGCGTCAGGTCGAGGGTTCAAATCCCTCCGGGCCCGCGTATTTAAACTTTACTATGCTAATTGTTCTTGGTTTTAGTAAAAGCATTTAATTTGTTATCATTTTATAAATGTCTGTAAAGTAAAATAAAATGGTTATAGCTTACGTAGTTCAATGAAATAATGAATTAGATAGCTGGATTATAAAGTTGGAGTTAAATTATTATGTGCAGCAAATGCACAAGATAAAGTCTGAATGCAACAGGAAATCTCTCTCTTTTTGGGTGTAATCTTGTTTGGTTTGTTACATGGTATCAATCCTTCACATGGTTGGATTGTTGCAGTTCTATATTCAATAAGAAAGAAGAGACAGATTATTAGTAGCTTAATTAGTTCAGGGATAATTGCAGGAGCTCATTTCTTATCATCCATAGTTGTTGTTATGGCATTCATTTTTGTTACCAGCCTTGTAAAAATAGCGATTCCTCAATCATACCTCAATTACGGTGTAGCAGTAGCTCTTGGAATCCTTGCATATATGTTTTGGAAAGAAAAGTCAGAGGACCTAACAAAAACACAGCATGGTCACTTGCATGATAACATTTCCATCTCGACTCAAAATATTGAACATGAACATGAACACTGGCATAAAGAAAGTGGAATGCATTCGCATCTACATCTACATGAAAAAAAGGTGGCGACCTCATTGACGGCGATAGCAGTATTTGGTCTTCTGTTGGGCTTTGCACATGAAGAAGAATTCGTCATTCTGTCACTTGCTGTGGGTGGCGTTAATCCAATTTTATTGATGGTAGCGTATGCGTCTTCTGTTGCAGCATCATTGATAGGTATCACAGTATTATCTGTAAAATTATTTGGTCGCATTCAGCACAGAATTCTTCCATACTTAAAATATTTACCCAAGATTAGTGCGTTGGTGTTAGCTGGAATGGCTTTGCTGTTTGCATTGGGTCTTTTCTGATAAAATATGATACAAGAATATCGGATACTAATTATTCGATACGGCTATAATGAATGATAAATATGTTTATAGCTCTACCGCATTTAATTTAGCCCTTCGATATTATATTCAACATAAGCAAAGGCCAACTATTTATCAAAAGAAATGCTAAATAGTTGTTAGTAGAACCCTGATACGAAGGTTTCAAATCCCCTTGGAGTTCGAATCAAAGTTGTAACACTTTTTCCGAAAATGAATTATATAGCACTAATGTATTGCATCCCACCGAAGCCGACCGAATATCTATACCATAATTAGTAAGGTTATAGAAGGTCTAAAATTTAATGATTGAATGTTAATTAACATACACTCACTCCTCTGCTAAAGCAAAGATCTTTAACTAGTTCGTTGTTTGAGAAACTATGTCTAAAATTCAGGTTAGTGCCAAGATGAAAATTATCCACAGTATGTTGGAGGAATTCAAGCAACAGGCAGCCAAATGCATCTCCGTAGTAAAAGACAAGGACCCGGGAACATTACAGTATGATTGGTTTCTTAGTAGTGATAAGACTGAGTGTGAAATTCGTGAGACGTATGAAAGTTCTGAGGCATTTCTAGCTCACATATCAAATCTTCGTGAGCCATTACGTATACTCTTTGAAAAATTTGCTTCGGATCATTCCGTACATATTTACGGTGAACCTTCTCCAGAACTTCTAGAAAATGCAAAAGCTAGAGGGATTGACGTAAAAATATTTTCCTTCTTGAAGGGACTGTAAATCACATAAGTGAAAAGAACAATACTAATTCATTGTAAATGACTAATTTGCTATAGTGTAGGG
>VBPX01000028.1 GCA_005877075.1 Nitrososphaerota archaeon
CAAAACATTTATTGGTAATTTATTTTCATCTTTGCAATTTCATTTTCAAGATTAAACAATTAAGGAAGATAGACGAGTATGTCTATTCAACTTTTGATAGAAAAGTATTTAATTGCTAACTGGCGTGATAAATTTAACATCAAATTTTTTTCCGTCTCTTAATAAGTTATACAGTCTACTAATCTTAAATTTTTTATTTTTACAAATCTCACCATTAGAACATTGGTCTGGAAAATTCGGACTAGGAGATATTTTACGTTTAACTGCCGCTTTAATAATTAGTCCTAAAAGTGGTAATAATCCCGATCTACCGCCATATGCATGATTTGCCTTAATTATCCAGAACATTTCCGTTTCATTATAATCTGCTGGAAAAATAAGTTTCCTCAATTTTTCTCCATCTTCAGAATAGTGTCCGATGCACTGTATTTGACCTCTGGAAAATTTGAATGCGTACATTGCGAAAGTAGTGCATGATGAACATCTATCATCATAAATTAGAAGGGGCTTGTCGATGATCGAATTCAAGATTAACTATCTATAATATTATAACGATTCAATGTAAATCTTTTGGATTTCTTGTAATCTGTAATAAAGGACAACAAAAACTGGAGTAAATAATTTAGTCTAGATTAATAAAACTGCTGCGCTTATTACTGAGGTCCATAGACCATCCTTGTGACCTTCAGCAGATTGAGTAAAATTTTGTGTTTTGTATATTTTTCCAGACAGTCTCCATTGTTCCTGCCTTTCATCCCACGCCAAAGAAGAATCATTTGGTAATCCCATAGTACTAGCTAGCATCTCCATAGCCATATCTTCGGCATAATCACCGGCTTTTTGGGCCGTCTCACCTGTGGAATGATGCTCTGACAAGTATCCATATTGTCCTTCATCTGCTGGATTAGCTAGACCCACAGAAGCTGCAATGAGTCTATTGGGTTCATTCGTAGATTGTCTTGCTATAATTACAAAGACAACTTGTCCTGGCACAAGATAATTTCTCCCTTCCTGTAAACTTATAATCTTGCATTTTGGGGGCTTTATACTTGAAACAGATACAATGTTTAAATCAGAAATTTTGGCATCACGCAGAGCTAATTCAAAACTCGTAAGATGATCTTTATGAACTCCTTTTCCCTTTGTAAAAAACATCGCTTTTGGCACATACATCATAGGATTTGTCAATGGTTGAAGATTCAGAGTTTTTTCATTCATCTTAAATGGATCAAATCACAATAAAATATTAAGATTACTTTTTGTTTCTTGTTTTTAATTCTAATTTTCTATTAGATAATAGAATTGGGGGAGATTCAATTGAGGGTCACAATCGGATTAAAATAGAAATTCTCAAAAACTTCTTTCATTCTTTAAAGACAAAACATATGAAATTGTGATATACAGTTACCTATCTCGCCATCTTTTCACAATTTGGCAAACTAATATCGCCTTCTGTAATATTCAAATTAGATATTGTGTCAGAACCAGTACCACAATCAAAATAGTCTGCTCCCTTGCCCCCACTTAAATAATCTGCACCAGGACCCCCATAGAGGTCATCATTTCCGTCATCACCTGTAATATTATCATTTCCTATTCCCCCAAAAATAAGATCATCTCCCTGTCCTCCGCTTATTTTATCTCCACCGACTCCGCCATCAATTTCGTCATTACCTTCATTACCAATAATGTTATCAAAACCAGCACCCCCAGAAATATAATCATCTTTTGGGGTTCCTGTGATATTGTCAGCTTGTGCTGTACCATTTAATATTGAGGGAGTTTGTGCATTCGACAGAGGAGAAATGGAGAGGATCAAGAATATTACATATGAAACAATAAAGATGTATGTTTTCATATTGATTTCGAAAATATTAATAAAAAAACGGGTATTTAATTTTACCATTTACCATTTGTAATAAACAAAGATTCTTTTGATAAATTATTCAGTCTATTATACAACTATTTACAAAAAACTTAGTCGCCAAATAATAATCTTTGATGATACTATCTTTGAGAAATTAACCATCATTTATTTCATATTCGACCATTTTATTTTCTTTGAATTAATTCTAGCTTATCTAGATAAAAGGGGAAATTTTGGAGAAACTGTTTGAATCTTGAAATGGGAACTATTGGAATTCTATTTGAATAATCATATTTGTACTCGTGAAAAGTCACTATTATTGGAATAACAGCTTCAACTTCTTTTCTCTTATCCAAAAATATTCGAGCTCTTTTGGTCTGATTCATACAAAATGTCAATACATTAAGATTGCCAATTTTCATCCAATGTTTGCAATCAATTAGCATGGCAATTTTGTGATAAAAACCAATTACATCTATCTGAATTCTAGGGTTTTTGAACACGACATTTCTTTCGTAGTTATATCCTACAGATTCTATTAATAGTGATGTAAATAATTCAAAATCATTCCAATGCAAATTTCTTGATAAATCCTCTGGATCACAGCCTAATTTCATTGCCAAAAGAATTGTATCAAGTTTGTCTTTTTCTGAAAAAAATACATAGTCTTCTGATAAATTACCAATTCCTAATTCCCTTAAATAGTTCAATAATTCCTTTGCTGTTGTTCTACTCCTAATCTGAGATAATTCTTGAAATTTGCCAATGCTCAAATTATTTGGCATTGCCAGAAGTGATTTTACAAGTAATCCATCATTAATTGAGACTTTGATGTTATCAGTCAATCTGCTATTATAGTTATAAATGATAAATCAAGATTTATTTATTTCTAGTAGCAATAATATGTATGACTTATGGCAAAACATTGTCAGGAATCAATAGTAAATATTTTCTTAAATCAACAATTGCAAGTTTATTGTTACTAAGTTTTATACACATTTATGTGTCAATAACTACAATTGACTTTAATTCAACGATCTTTGAATTTTTGCACATAATTACGATTCTAGTACTAATAATCATATTTCTGTCGTTTTTATTAAAAGGAATTGTCCCACTAGCGACTTCATGTGTTGGGATAGTGCTACTTTATGGTAGTATAGCGATACCATATATTGAATCCAATTCTCAGGGAGCTTTTTACTATAAAGCGTCCATTGGTAACTTAAGCTTTGAAGCAATAAATCATGGTTCACACGGGTACTTTCTTCTTGGAATAGCTATGGTAGTATTTAGCATGATAATAGCATATAAGCCAAGCATCTTGTATACAAAAAATAGACCTATATCTGCAGAAAACATTTGGGACAAGTATCCAAAATGGAATGAAAACAAGCGCAGAATCGCTCATTGGATTGCCATTTCTCATGAACGACACAGAAAAATATCTTCTTTGGCGATACGAATCCATACTCGTCTTTATCTACGGCACGATTTATCAAGTCCCCATTTATTCATATGTACCCGTGAATTCAAAAATTTTAAGGGAATCAGAAACAGGCAAGATTATTGGAGTATCAAAGTATGGTTATTTCACTTAAATAAATGATATTCCGAATCTTAAATCAGATATATCACTAAAGATATTCAGGCCAACGATACTTTTTTATCATGAATCCGACTGGAAATCTAATTCATTAAATTGCTTTCGTCGTAAAATCACTGATAGCCCCTAGTACAATTAGACAATTAAAATTATTCTACTGCAATTATTCCGTTAATGCATCAATCCTCCGAGTCCACAAATTCTATGAACACTTAATATTGCAAAAATATATAGCAAGAAAATCCAAATTTGGTCAAATCAATTAGACTCACAGAAGCTTTAATTAAAGGTATATGGAGGATTTTTTAGGAACATCGAGTTGGCCGAACTTAGAAAAGACTACACACTTGAAAAATTTGTAGTTCTTCCTCCTGACTCATATAAAGTAAAAAATGATACTAAAGAATGTCCATATTGTCCTGGGAATGAAAGTATGACTCCACCATCGGTACTGTCACTAGTAGTAAAAGAGGGGATGCTTCAACGATTGTCCGATAATGAAGAAAACGTAATTGAAAACTGGGATGTAAGAGTATTTCCGAATTCAAATCCTATTGTAACTTCTGTGAACGAAAATAATTACAGAGACAAACCCCTGTATAGTGAACCTGCTTATGGATATCACTATATTGTTGTTGCGACACCAGATCACAAAGAAAATCTACCAGACCTTCCGATTGAAAAGTGGTCTAATGTTTTATTAGTACTACAGAATTATTTAAGTCACTTATATACGAAGAAAAGTGTAACCTATGTTTCCATTTTCGTAAATAGTGGGAACTTATCAGGGGGTGATATTGATCATGCTCATTTCCATCTCATGACGTTTTCTACCATACCTCCTATTATTGAATCAGAGGCAGAAGCATCAAATAAATACCTGAATGAAAATGGAAATTGTCCCGCATGTAACATAATTTCTACAGAAACTGGGGGTCCAAGACAAATTCTGGACACAGAAAACTATATCGCTATTTCACCATGGGCTTCAATATATCCTTACGAATTTTGGATTTATCCAAAACGTCACACAACTTCCTTTTCCAGGATATCTCAAAAAGAGTTCGCAGACCTTGCACTTATCTTAAGATCCACTCTGGGTGGAATGGATAAAGTATTACAAAAGCCCTCTTTTAACCTAATATTTCATCTTTCCCCAGAAAAGAAAAATAGTCGACAAATTCATTGGCATATAGAAGTTTATCCACAACTTCATAACTGGTCAGGATTGGAGAGAGGATTTGGAGTGTATGTTAATCATGTCTCGCCAGAAAGATCGGCGCAAGTTCTAGGATCTGCTGCGAGAAAAGAATTTGGAGAAGTAATTGGAATTAAGTAAATTTAATACTATTCTTATTCAAGACAATGCATAATGGTAAAACTTGAAACTTGGGTCTCTATAGCTAGTTTAGGGCTGATAGTAATGTTTGTTCTACTTATGTATTCATTTGTATCCTTCCTAATCGGATCAAAAGCCCAAGGACCAGATATCGTAGTTCAGCCAGAAGGGGTTCTAATACAGGTAGTATCAATATCTGCGGCACCTGGAATCATATTGGCAGGAATTACTTATGGTTTAGTAAAAAATTATGGATCAAAAAATATTGGAGTGATCCTTTGTGTATCTGGAATTGTTCTGCTAATTGGTACTATTCTAATTCAGAGAATGATTCCAAAAATACCACAAATTCTTTCTGTACCTGCAATGGTTCCATTAACATACATATTTCTTGCTGCTGGAATTGGAATTATTATAACGGGCATTATCGTATTTATGAGACAGGGAACAATAAAACCACATATAGGAGATGAAAACTATTGAGTAAAAAAATACCAATACGGAACATTTATTTCAAAAGGAAAATTCTTCCAATTGAGATTTTTCAAGGTGTTCTAAATCACAACTATAAACTTTCTCACGATTTGAACAGTCCTATGCTTTCAGTTGTTATTGGAACAAAACCTGATTTTTATAAACAAGCACCAGTGATCATAGAAGCATTACATCAAAAATTACCGGCATTTGTAATAGATACAGGCCAACACTTTGATGATCTTCTTGGATTTGGTATCCAAGAATTTGAATTGCAAGATCATATTGCATGTAATCTGCAAATTAGAGGAGACTTGATGGAAAAAGCAAGTGAATTAATCTTAAAATTTGGTTCTTTTGGTAGATATTTGAAGAAAAATTTTGGAAAATTTTCTCAACTATTACCAATAGTGCATGGCGATACACTAGTTGCCGGAATCGCTCCCCTTGCATGGGTCTTTGGGATGGGACAAAAAGTTGCCCAAAATGAAGCAGGTTTACGTTCTATGAGTCCTGAGTCGATAAAATATCTAAAGGTAAACGAGGATCCAACAAAGACTATTGTTGAAAAATTTATAGACTCACAACTTGAAGGCAGGTGGTTCTTGGCAAGAGAGGAACCATTTCCTGAACAAATTGATACTTGGATATGTTCTGCAGGAACACAATTTTTCTTCGCTCCAACGCAACTGAATAAGGATAATTTGGTTCGTGAAGGATATCCAGAAGAATTTATCCACGTTGTTGGAAACTCGGTCGTAGACGCAATTAAGATCAAAAGAAAAAATAAGCCAAAAACTAGCGTATTTGATATTTACCCAAAATTAGAAACAGGAGAATGGATTAGGATTGACATACATAGAAGAGAGAATCTTACTGAGCATAGATTTTCATCAATAGTAAAGAGTATATCTTATTTAATTAAAAATACTGATTACAAGTTAGTTCTTATCATGTTGAACGCTATGAAATCAGCGTTGAGGTCATATCATCTTGAACAAAATCTACTAAATCTGGCAAAGGAATATCCAGATAAATTTATCATTACACCACTATGGAAAGAATATTCTCACGTAATTGAATTTTTAGACAGTGGACGTTGCTGGGCTGAGATGACAGACTCAGGCTCCATGCAAGAGGAATTATTGTACTTTTCAAATGTTTTATCTCTTACAGTTAGATTAAATACTGACAGGCCTGAAACTGTTTTTGATGCTCGCGGAAATATTCTGATTCCGCCAGTAAATTCCTCTTGGATCACTACACTGATAGATGAGGCATTTAATAGGAAGGAAGGGCTCGGCCTTGAACTCAAGAAGAAGAGAAAGATTTACGGTCAACCAGGTATGGTATCAAAGAATATTGTAAAAATAGTAAAAAAGGAATTTGAAAATGGCGATGCAAATTTCTATCCATGGCTGCATCAAAGAATTGGACTTTGGAAAGAAAAGCAAAACATAGATTACATGTGACTGTCTTATCATAATGTAAATCGTTTTGGACCTATGGCGTCCATTTTTCTTTCATTGCTTGTCATTTCAAATAATGTTTTCATCATTCTTTCGTATGGTAAAGACATACTGACGTTTCTTCGCGACATCATCCTCTTTTGAAAGTTAATTGCCAAAGATATATCCATTTCCACATTATCAGTTCCAATTCCAGAACCGTAGATTACATAGGAAGGAACATTATTAAAAATATTACCGTAAACATGAGAAGATACACCAACCTTCAGGCCGCTATAAATATTTGTACCTATTGATGTCTTAACCATATCTCCAAAAAAAGAACCCAATTTATTTGTATTTGCATCAATTTTTTTATTCCCAATATTAACTGAAATTGTCCCATAAGTCATTTTTAGATCAGATGTAATAGTATTCGCACCAATATTTACCCATTCCCCGACATAAGAATGACCTAAATAACCCAGGTGAGATTTGTTTGTAAAGTCCAAGATTATTGAAGAGTCTATTTCGCCTCCAATGCGACAATTCTTACCAATATATGAATTGTTGATAATTGAGTAAGGTTTTATTTGACTAAATTCTCCGATAGACACCGGACCATTGATTGAAGACTGATGAATCACAGAATGTGGACCGATATAGATACCCCCATCATTGGTGTTAAGAATAGTACCTTCTTCAATCCTTGAGGTTTTGTCCACATAAAGTGGATTCTTGCCTATAACTTTGACTCCTTTTGGAACTTTTTTGTTTTCGAATTTGAGTTGATAGAATAGAATATCCTTAAGATGGTAAATAAAGTCCCATGGCCAAGTATATAGTGTACCAATTTTTTCAAGGTTATCAACATTAATTATTTCTGTATTCATCTTGTTCTTTTTAATTGATTTATCATGAACTACAGAGTCATATAGATACTCAAAGTGGGATTTTTTTAATCTTGCCATTAATATCTTGTCTCTAAAAGTGATCAGGAATTCTTTTTTCCTATTCCATTTTTCTAAAAATGATTTAAGTGGAATGAAAAATGAATTAATAAAGATATCGGCATTATCATATTCAATTCCATTTACTTTGCAATTTGGGTGCCTAAGTTGAGTTACCGATTTCAAATATTCTTTAGTTAGGAATTTTGGTGATTTAAGATCAAAATGTTCAAAGGTTGTCAATGATCCAATCTTAATATCAAATAACGATCTTGTGTAACTGAGAGGCACAAAATTTTTCCAACTAGTATCTTCAAAGAAAACGATACTCATGACTTATATTTTTCCTAGTCTCTCCACATATTTTTTGTAAGTTTGAAGATATGATTTCTTATCCCCTATGTCTGTAAATCCTGATTCTATCTTGAATCCGTTTACAAGTTTATTCATATCCAATGCTTTTCTAACGGCATCATCCATTCCATATCCAATTGAAGGCGGTATCAGGTCGATAAATTCTGGTTCCATGACATAACAACCGATATTTATTAACCCCTTTATCTCAGGTTTTTCATTCCATGAAGTGACTCTACTATTTCCATTTATATCTATAAAGCCATACTTTAGTCTTGTATTATATGACAATAATGCCATTGATATGAATGCTCCAATTCTATCGTGCTCATTTATCATTTCTATTAGTGGGAACTCGTAGACGGAATCGCCATACACGCATACAAATCTATCATCGATAAATCTCTTAGCGGTCAATAGCTGTCCTGCGGTAGCCAAGGGTCTGTCCGATCTTGAATATTCTATTTTTACACCCAATCTGCTGCCATCCTCAAAATAGTCTTCTATGGTTCTATGTAGATAGCTTACGCAAATTATGATATGATCAATATTGTTCTTATCATTTTTCAACCATTCAATAATGTGTTCTAATAGAGGTTTGTTTCCAAGAGGTAACATGGGCTTGGGGATGAAAAATGTATAGGGTTGAAGACGGGTTCCAAGACCGCCAGCTAGAATAATTGCCTTCATTTAAAAATATAGTTAAATTGAACTATAATATAAGGTAAAAACTAGTCAAATTTCATATTGCTGAGTATTCTTTTAACCTTATTCACCACATCACGAGGATTCTGTCCAAAGATAATAATCATTGGCTCTTTTCCGATGTCACCTTTATGATAAATTATGTCTGCATCTGGATTTTCAGATAATGCCTGATTGACTCCCCAAGGTATAGAGTTGCCCTCTTTATTTTTGATTGTCCTAGGCTCCTTTTCTCTTTCATAATGAGTTACGCTGAAAAGTCTGTTACACTTGTCCAATATTTTTTCATCATTTTTTATGTTAAGTGCTGATCTTACTAATTGATTGAATTTCATATATTCAAGAATCGAGGTTGCCACATGCCTTGAGGCACCAAATTTTATACTCGACGATGGAACAGCTCTATTCCCCACCTTGACAATTCGTCCATCGACACCTGCCACATCTTCAACGTTTTTAGCAGATGGTATTGCATAGACAATATTAGATTGAGTTTCTGGAATTAACCTTTCAAAATTCTTGATTTTAGTTAGTTGGTCAACTGCATTAGTTAGTTCCTCCAAGACCTTATATTTGCATGAATCTTCATACATTGTTGAAATTGGATTATTGACAGGAATACCCTTTCCGATTTTCACAGTATTAATAATTGAATTATGAACATACTTGTTTGCCATTATACAAGCTTTCACTAGAGGAAATTTCAACGCCAAAAATGCAGTAATTGCAGCAGAAAAATTACAACCACTTCCGTGAGTCTCAACTACTTTTACCCTTGGATTTTTTATGACGGTAAATTTTCCAGACTCATCCAGAATGGTATCCATAATTATCGCATCGTTATTCTTGAAATGACCACCTTTGATTACCACATTTTTTGCTCCCTGTTTTTGTATGTTCAAGGCCGTTTTTCTAATATCTCCTTCACTCTTTATCTCATTTCCAGATAATTTTTCTGCTTCCTGTATGTTAGGGGTAATTAGATCACAAACTGGTATGAGCTTAGTTTTAAACTCAGATAGAAATTCTTCTTGAAGTAATAGGGCCCCTGTTCCTGCAGCGATGATCGGATCAAGCACTATGGGAATCTTTAAATTTTTTAAACTATGACTTACACAAGTAATTATTTCATTATTGTAAACCATTCCAATCTTTATTGCATGTATCGGGATATCAGATAATATTGATCTTAACTGCTTTTTTATGGTATGTGGATCAAGTGGAAGTACGTGGTCTACAATTGATGTATTTTGTGAAGTTATCGCTGTTATGACTGTGCATGGGTAGATTCCCAGTGCAGACATTGTTTTTATATCTGCTTGGATGCCGGCCCCTCCACTAGAATCACTTCCAGCAATTGTTAATGCAACTCGGACCAACATTAAAAATATGTTAGAAGTGGATTATTCAGTTTATCGGATTTCGATTGACCAATTTTAATTCTTTATCTATTCATAGTCGGTAAAAATGCTAGTAATGTAAGATAATAACTCATCGCGTAACTCAATTACTTTTACGCGTTTGTCACCATCTAGGTTTGTTTGTAATAGAACATCCAACCCTTGAACTAAGTACTGAATATTTGGAAGAGTAAGCAGAGATTTTGTGGATTTAGTAATATCTTGATTACTCAATGAATACTTTTGTAACTAGTTGATGTTAAATATTGTGGATGATCTAGATCAAATGAGTAGATTAAAAAAATTATTGAATGAAGAATTCCTTACCATAGGCTATTTCCAATTTCTTCAGCAGATTGATGCAATTAGCTTCAGCAAACAAACTTCTATTTTCATCTGCTTGATATCTGATTAAACCTTTTTTGTTTTCTTCATTTTTTCCACAAATCGATCTTCCACATATGACACATCTATGAACCTCTTCAAATAGATCTTCAGCTTCTGCACCATAGGCATTAATAATAAATCGACTACTGTCAATACCTTCTACTTCAATATAGTAATATTCTATCCCGTTGTTCATGTAAATTACTTTTTCTGGTAGGAAACTGAGCCTGTATTTTTTATTTAACAAATCATGAATTAGCTTCTTAATATTACTAGGAGCACTAGGTTCATGAATGACAGCACTGGTAGTCAACAAGTTTCATACTCCATTTTAGATTTATGCATAAAGCTAATCAAAATAATCAAAGCTATTCCAAATAGCAATCTAGTTTCTAATTTTGTTTCTGCTTTGCCCATACAATATTATTCATTTCAAATACAAATAAAGAAGATTAAGCTTAGGATATTACAATTTCAATTCAATGATTATAAGTAAGCTATTGGTACAATCAGTATGTTCTGCTACGTGAGATAAATTTGAAATTAATTTAGATAACGCTCACAAATTTTCGATTAGACATTAGTTGTCGTAGACAAATAATATATAAAGAAAAAATAAAAAAAAATTGTTGTGTAAGTTATCTATTTCGAGTATTGTTTTTGTGCAGAGGTGAAGAAGTTAGACCATGTATTGGCCAAGTTTTCATTATATTCAGTCACTGTATCAAATGTTTTGCCAACTAATTTGACATTCTCTCGAACTGAGTTAAGCATATCTATTGCTAATTGATTTGCGGTATCAAACACATGGAATGCTTGAGAGGTGATTTCATTTGATTGTTTTCTGTACTGTTCTGCATATGGGCTTACTGTAGGTGAAAAAGAATTTCTTACATTATTTCCATACCACGGTTTTTGAAATGCAACCATCCTGTTTATCAATTCTTTTGTCACTTGTAAGTAATCTTGTTGTAGATTTGAAATTGATTGTGCATATTGTGGTTGATACTTTGATATTTCGTCAATTGTTCTCAACATATTTTGCTTACAGGTGTCCAAAATCTCGACGTTTTCTGTTACATTTTCCCTAGACTTTTCTGTCAAGTTTGTTCACCATTAAATGGTATTAAAAGGTATATAAATGTTTGGTAGCAAATGGGATTTAAAGGTATAAAAAACCATTGAATGCAGTTGAGTAGTAGACCGATTAGGGGATCTCATTGTAGAATATTGCGCATATATAATATTAAAATGAGATTCATTTTTGATACGATTCAATAAAAAAATAAACCCAGTAAATCTACCACCTATAATATGGAGATAAGCCGTTGTAATTTTCCTGAAGGGATCTTGTATGATCTGGATAACTTTGTTTGGTTAAAGAATGATGAGAATGATCGTTCTATAGTTACCTTAGGAATAACGCCGATCCTTATTTCCTTGGCAGGAAAATTCACTAAAATAAAACTAAAGCAAATTGGGACCAATATCGAAAAAAATAAAAGCGTTGCATCAATTGAGAGCGTCCGCTATTTCGGAATGGTGAGATGTCCTCTTGAAGGAAAAATCATAGAAATTAATGATGCTTTATCATATAATCCTAAAATTGTTAATGATTTTCCATATGATGATGGATGGTTTGTAAAGATTAAGATAGACAATTCAGATTCAAGGAATGTTAACTCTGATAAGAAAGCTGATAACCTAAAATTCATTGATCAGTGTCATGATGAGATAAAATTATTAATAGAAAAACTTCATGTTAGGTGTTTTTCTGCTTTTCCTGATTATGAGATGTTCGAAATTGGTGTAGAGTGTGCGGCAACACTTACGAAACTGGGTGAACTAATCGGAAAAATTGATATGGGAAATATAGTTCATGTTGTTTCAGATGACCTTTCGGCAGATCTAGAAATGATCAGATGGTCTGAAGAAACAGGACAAAATCTTCTCGAAATTAGAAAGGAAGGTAACCTTTATCATTTTATTGTAAAGAAAACAAAATAGCTATTTGAAAATAAAAAAGGAATAGTATGAAATACTAATTCTTTCCTACTACTTTTCAATGGGGTTATCTATCATATTTCCCCATTCGGTCCATGACCCATCATAATTTTTGACATTAGGATATCCAAGTAGATACTTTAACACAAACCACGTATGTGAAGATCTTTCTCCAATTCTACAATACGAGATGACTTCTTTGTCTGCCGTAATTCCTTTTGATTGATAAATCTTTGATAGCTCGTCGGCAGATTTGAATGTTCCATCATCATTGACTGCCTGAGCCCATGGAATGTTCGCCGCTCCAGGAATATGGCCCCCTCTTTGAGCATGTTCTGTTGGATATTCTGGGGGTGCCAATATCTCCCCTGTGAATTCTTTAGGGCTTCTGACATCGACTAGTACTTTACTACCAAGAGTATCACTAACATATCTTAGAAACACACGTATGTTGTTGTCAGGACCAGAACTCTCGAAGTTTCCACGTGGATAAGTAGGGATTTCCTTTGTTAATGGTTTGTCTTCCTCTAACCATTTCTTCCTTCCTCCATTCATCAGTTTCATATCTTTGCATCCATAATATTTGAAAGCCCAAAATGCAAAAGCAGCAAACCAGTTATTAAAGTCACCATAGATGACCAAAGTAGTATCACCATTTACTCCTATTCTTTGTAACAATTCTTGACAGGCTTGCTCACTTAGAATATTTCTTGCTACAGGATCGTTAATGTCAACTTTCCAATCTAAGAGGACTGATCCAGGTATGTGTCCCAAAACGTAGTTGGCAGTAGGATCATAATCAACTTCTGCGATGCGAACCTTAGGATCATTTATGTGATCTTCAACCCATTTAGTATCCACCAGAACTTCTGGATGAGAATAATTCACTTCTTAACACCTATATTGAAATTATTTTGATCTTATATTAGCTTTTCATACATATTCACTTAAACAAAAAATCATTCCGCCGAAATAACATATACGTCAACCATGATCAGCACCTCTGTATCCAATCTTCAATTCTGCGTCACCATCATATTTTGGTTTGATAGCAAGCTGTGCTGGCGTATATATTAGATGCTCTTTTGTAAATGATGATAATTCATAGTCATTTGTCATATATAGTGCATAGAATGGACATGCATCAACGCATAGACCGCAAAATACACACTTTCCAAAGTCAATTTGCGGCATAATGGCTTTCTTGTTATGTTTCCATTGTTCATCGACTTTTACCATTGCAATTGCTTCAGCAATTCCTTCACATGCAATTGCACAGAGCTGACATCCAGTGCATTTATCATGAAATAGTATATGTCGTCCTCTAGAGCCTGCGATTCCAACACCCCTTTTTGGATCGAATTGATATCCATCGCCAACAAACTTTAGTTTTTTTTCTGGATATCTCAATGTGAATCTCTTGAGAAGAAGATGCTTTGATCCAGATTCAATAGCTTTTATAAATCCGCCTGCGGAGGTCATACTATATTGATTACCTCAGCCATATTTTAAGTTAAAAAATGCAGCAAGCTAAGATTAACACCTACCTACCAATACCATAAGTATTTTGCAATCAAGTAGTCTAGGCAGGAGCTATCCTGTATATGATTCCATTAATTCCTAGAATGTAAAGATATCCATCCGGCCCTACTTTTATGTCTGTTATTACTCCAAAGCCTTGTCCAAAGACAATGTTTTGAACTTCATCAGGCGTATCAGCAACTCGATCACCTAACGGTGGGTCCAAAAGCAACTGTTTTCTGTCTGAATCAAGTTTGAAATTATACAAGTTACCAGTTTTAACATCACCAACAAATATTGTGTTTTCATATTGCGTGCCAAGTTTAGTTGAATTCAAGAATTTCAGAGCAGTTGGTGCTACGGTTTCTTTCCATACGAATTCAGGATCACTGTATTTTCCTTTTCCACCAAATGAAAATAAATCCACTTTAGGATCAAATCTAGACAGAGCCATACCCATTGCCTTTCTCCAACCACTATTGAACCCTGGATAAACATAATTAATTTCATCTTTGTCACAAAACTATTGCGTATCCCATATGCATAATACAGTATATTTGGAACTGAACTACCGAATGGACCATTTTCCACAGATTTACCGTCCTGAGTTACTCTTAGTATCCCGCTAGTACCATCTGGAGAATTACCTCTCATAATATTTTGAGTATTCCCAATTCTACCGCCTACATCACCAACAATGACGTAAACGTTCCGGTCAGGTCCTATCACCACTTTCCCTCCATTATGATTATTTTCATGTCCTAGTATGGGAGAGGTGGCGGGTAAGTTGAGAAGCAAGAGTGGATTAACAAGTCTGTCGTCCACAAGTTCATACCTATATAGCCGGTTACCCATTACAATTCCTGAACTGTTAGCCTCTGTATAATCAAGAAAGACGTAGGTCTTTCCTTCTTGACTCTTTGAAATTGCTATTCCCAACATTCCCAATTCTATTTGCTTTCCAACATTCACTTGGAGCAATGGGTTTTCCTGAAGTTTGCCATCCATGATTCGCTGCACCTTCCCCGTGTTTTTCTCTAGAACAAGAATATCATTTGGTCCAAGAAATGCCATACTGGTTGTTGGAGCACTGAGACCTGTCTTAAAAATCATTTCAACTTTCAAAGAAGGGTCGATTAATACCTGCCCGCTGCTTTCTGGTCTGGCCCTTACATACGCTGCATGAGAAATATTATTCTCGTTAAAGTTTGTAATAAGAGCAAAAGCAGGTAAGAAAAACAAAATTGTAGATGTAACAATAATGATATTTTTTTTTCTCATCAGTAGGAAAAATTATACTCAAACTTTTATCTGTTTTGACTAACGAAGTCTTTGGTTTAGATTACTATTTATTAGTTGTTGACATTTCCTCTGAAATTTATCCAAATGAAGCTAATTACAGTTTTATTAGTTAATTACAGTTTTATTAGTTAATAATGGGGATGACAACAAGAGTCAATCCCTCTTTTTCAAGATTTACAATATATCAAAACACATTAGAAAATTAAAAAAATGGAAAGAAATAGAAAGGTAGATAATATGTGTAGGCTATTTTATCCCTAATTTATGACAAGTAATCTTATTTCACTATCATCACTAAATGACAAATATATAAAAGAAAAAAGTACTATTAATTCCGAACCTGAATGGTTGATGGAAATAAGGAATAATGCATTTTCAAATTATTCTTCTTTACCTCACGAAGTTTCGCCACTGTACAAAAAATATTCTGACGCCAATCTTCTGTATCCAGACCGGATTTATCTTTCACAAGGAACTAAAACATACTCACCAGAAGAATATCTTAACCAGAGAATTAAAGAGCTAGGTAAGGAAACAAGCATTTTAAAAATTGGCTCCTCAATAGTTCATTCCAATATTTCAGATAACCTTTCAAAGCAAGGAGTAATTATATCCGATCTCAAAAATGGGATTAAGGAGTACGGAAGTATCATTAAAGATAGAGTCCATTCAAATCAACTTAATTATTCTGAAGACAAGTTTCTTGCCTTAGAATTATCCTGTTTTGACTCGGGTATTTTTGTATATATACCAAGAAATGTTACCATTGATGAATCAATAAGAATTATTGATATACTTGCTCCAGATGGAACATCTTCTATAACAAGAAATATTGTAATCGCAGAATCAAATTCAAAAGCAAGCATAGTTCAAGAAATTTATACTAATCAGCAAGAAGATAATAAATTTCAGCAATCATTGTTTGAGCTTTTGGAATGCTATGTGGGATCAAACGCCGAATTGGAAGCTGTAACTCTAC
Source organism: Nitrososphaerota archaeon (assembly GCA_005877075.1). Lineage (GTDB taxonomy): Archaea > Thermoproteota > Nitrososphaeria > Nitrososphaerales > Nitrososphaeraceae > TA-21. The sequence goes on from VBPX01000028.1 coordinate 16,337, forward strand.
AGGCAATGAATGAAAAAAATTCAGTTAATTTTTCAAATAGAAAAGCATTCATCGAAAAGGACGGAAAAATGTCATGGTATATGGGACTTTTTGGAGCGCAACTTTCAAGATATAAGATTGATAGTATTATGAAAGGAGAAGGTTCAACCGCTGAAGATGTAGAAATAATATTTGGGAATAATGACCAATCATTTGATGTAACATCAAATTTGATTCACTCCGGACCCAATACAAGGGGAAGAGTGTTATCAAAATCGGTAATGAAAGACAGTTCAAAATCTCTTTTTAAGGGCATGATAAAAATTGATAAAAATGCGAAATCTGCAGAATCATATCTGGCTGGACACGCAATATTGTTGGATAAAGGTGCAAAATCAGATACAATACCTGGACTTGAAATTGAAACGAATGAAGTCAGGGCTACTCATGCTGCATCAGTTGCACAAATAGATGAAAATCAAATTTTCTATCTTATGTGCAGAGGACTCAGCAATGAAGAAGCAAAAAGAGAAATCGTAAGCGGCTTTTTGGAACCATTATCTCGCAAAATGGGACCAACAATTAGGGCCTGGGTAAATTATCTAATGGAAAATAAATGGCTTGGAAAACCATTAATGCTCAAAACAGATGAGGCAATGGAAAGTATTCTTGAAGTTGAAAAATCTAGATACAGAGAAACCGAAGATATATTCGAAAAGCATTATAAGTATAGATAGGTCGATTCAAATAGCGTGATTTATTATGGGATCATGGATCAAAGTATGTGAAACGAAAACTCTCAATAATGGTGATATGATAGACTTTGATCATGATGAGAAAAAAATTTTGATATCAAAAGTAAAGAATAAAATCTATGCTACTGATCGAATCTGCACTCACGCATATGCTGATCTTTCAACGGGATTTGTAAATGAAGATGAAAGGACTGTTACCTGTCCATTACACATGTCTAGATTCAATTTAGAAAATGGCCTACCGGAAAATTTACCAGCTGAAGAATCACTTAAAACATACAATACTGAATTAAGAGACGGATGGGTTTATGTTTTTATATAAAAAATATTATTAATCACACGGTCTCATTCTTGCGTTCTACTTTTTTTGGTCTAATCGAATAAATTAATAGTCCAATTATTATAGCCATGATGATATAGTTTATGGGAGGAGTTATTATCATTGAAATTGTTCCTATTTTTGGAATCACATATACTACTTTCCCCACATAGTTTTCCATAAATATCGGAAAGTCAATACCAGGTATCGAATATGGATTTGCGTCTCCTTTTGTCTTGACAATTTTCTTTTCAAAAAAAGTACCAATATCAGCTATCCTATGTACGATTACCTTTGGTTTTCCATCCTCTGTTTTAGCATCAGGTGCCCTAAAGACAATAATGTCTCCTTTCTTAAGATTGTCAAATGAAGTATCAAACGAATTATTCTTAATTATAACTATATCACCTATGTTTATTTTGGGAATCATGCTGCCACTAACGACTACATAAAAAGGATTAAAAGATCCAAAAAAGGTGTTTATGGAAAATAGCCCTCCTCCAATAATTATTGCAATCGCTATCAGGCTGAATACTGTGTTTTTATTCATTTTAGTTATATTCTTGTAGTCTATTGGAATGACCATTAAAACTTATTGTTCCGTTTAACAACATTAAAAAATATATCTAGTAAAATTGGTTTAATTAATTATGGAAAAAAAAGAACACAATCAAGCTGGAAGAGATGTAGCTATTAAGAATAAAGAAAAATGTCACAATTTACTCTTATTATCGCAAAAAATACGCTATGTTGGTATTATCAATCGTTTTGGTAGGACAGTTGCAGGACAGTTACGCGTAGGGCTCATACCCTTGCTTAATGTTGAACAAGCAATAAATGAACATTTTGTTGAGGCTACTCGCAATCAACTGAGGAAAGCATTTGATGAGTCCTTGGGTACCACATTATACACTCTTACTGTGAATAAAAGGGTAATAACATTGACCTTTCCGTTTCAATCTGGAGGATTTTACTACATAACAATAGATAATGACATAGGGATGGAAGAACTAGTTAAATTGACAAATTTATTAATTGAAAAAATTAATCTTAATTCAAACTGAAAGTTAGTTTCTTACTTAGCGAAAGCCTTTAACCTTTTTTTGAATTCAATGTTTTTTGATATTGATGGATGTCCAGGATCTGCCAATATAATTTCATACCAAATAT
>VBPX01000029.1 GCA_005877075.1 Nitrososphaerota archaeon
ACCTGTTAATGCTCTGCAAATTGCAACAGTACTTGCGAATGCTTGTCCCATAAAACCACCTCCGTGCACTTTAACGCTGATATCTACTTTATCTCTATAATCGCCTATCAATTTAAGGGGAACAAGTACTAATTCTCTTGCTACTTCAGAATTCAATAATTCGGCTGGTATATTGTTTATTCTAACTTTTCCCGTTCCTTTTGAAATCGTTGCCACAGCTCTACTCGATTTCCTTTGGCCTGGATAAAGATCAATTTTATTCATAAGTATCCAACCCGTTCCAACCTATTTGTTTAGCTAATTCACCAAGGGTTATAAAATACGACGAGGGCTTCCTAATTTTAGAATCTTCAAAGGTTTCAAGCTTTGAATTCTTGAGTTCTGGGGGTATTGCAATATAAATCCTCAATCTCTTAAATGCACTCATTCCACTAGATTTCCTTTTTGGTAACATACCTCTAACCATTTTTGTGAGGATTCTATCAGGTTTCCTCGGATGAAATGGACCGTGTATGGGATTTGTGGCAGAAGCAATTTCCAGAAATTCTTTATATGTTTTAATAGTCCTGTATCTATTCCCAGAAATCATGCTTTTTTCTGCATTTACGACCCTTACATGATGGCCTTTGAGCAAAAGTTTTGAAACATGCGAACACATTCTTCCTGCAATACAATCTGTTGCATCAATCGTCAAAATTTGGTTAGGTTTTTGTGATTGTTCAAGCTGTTTAACCAATTATTCTTACCCCCTTACCATCTGGATATTTCTTTATCAATCTATCTAGAGGAAGTATTTTTCCACCGGCGTCGATTATCTTTCTCGTAGCTGCCTCTGAAATAGTGAAACACCATATTGTTAGCTTGTGACTTATTTCGCCAGAACCTAATATCTTCCCAGGTACTATTACAACTTCTTTATCTTTGGTGACATGTGCCAATTGACTTATGTTAACTTGTCTTCTGTTAGATCTCGATCTGGAAAGCTCCTTTATGACAGCTTTCCATATTGGCACTCTATTTTTCTTTAGAGCATTCCTAAGAGTCCAAATCGTATTGTTTAGAGTGTCAGGAAACATGAAATATTCTCGCTGTCCTTAATCCCAAATAAATCTATACCTAAATATTCTTTGGTAAAGATAATGATTGAATCACGCTATCAAATTCCTTGAGTTTCGAACCTAGTATTTTTGAAGACTCTAATACAATTTCTTCAGGTGTTAATGAGCCATTAGATTCAATTACAAGCACAGAGTCATCTTCATCCTTGCTGTCTTTTACTACTGCCACTGAGGTCGGTTGCCATTTTGCATGGTTTTTACCAATTCCTAACCTTGCATAGGCTTCAAACTTTAATTTTTGTCCCGGAGCCAATGCTACTATTGGAATTTCCTTATTTACTGGTGTTACAATTTCGTCTTCAGATATTAAACCTGCAGAAGTAATAACTTTAGTCTTTTCTTGGGATTCAGCGTCTAGTACTAATAAGACCCTACAATTTGAACAACCAAGGGTACTTTTACAATCACAAAGATCTGGCATTACAAATCTTTTAAGATCTGTACGCAACGGAATTAGACCTAGTCTATGAGCCACCGCCTCATCATGCATAACAGATGAATTTTCTAGTATTACCACATCATCTATTGCAAAAGTAGGAACTTGACTAATAGATAATCTTCTTAATGCATTGACATATTGCCTAGGAGTATTATTAAATTGGATAACAATATGATTATTATCTCTTTCAAGAATTTTAATTGAGTTCAAATCGTCCACGAAATTTTATTCCCGTACACTTAAAAATCTACCGAAATTATGTATCATAATCAATTTATGATCTAAAATCAAAAGATTAATCCCTCATCATACAATTATTGGTCTAAGTTGAATAGTGTTAATCTTGAATACTTTGGTATATCTCCATTAGAAATAGAAGTTCTCTATAAGACTTTATCCAAGTTATATTTAGTAGATGAAAAAAATTTAGCTCAGGAATTTGACTATGTGAGTGTATTAAATATTGAGTTTCCAGTTCCTTACGATGAAAATTTTTTTCAATCATTTGGTTTTGATAGGTGGCAGATACTTAAAGGAATATTTAAAGAAATGAAGCGTAGGAGAGGTAGAAAAGTATTGAAAATTTCATTATCATTTTCCGGGATAACAGCAGATACCGATTCTAAATTGGTCTTTACGTTAACCAGTGAAATTGGTGAAGAGTTTCAGTTTGCAATAGAAAAAATACAGTATATGATAGACGCTATTCATGTACAAATTAAGAGCCGGGAAACAAAAAAACAACTTATATCATATACATATGATCCAACTACATTGAAGTGGGTTTTAACTGATTAAAATTAATGACCACAAAATTCGAACCAAAATGTATTTTATGTGTAAGAAAGGCGATTCAGGAAAAATATTGTGAATATCATTATGAGGCCTTAGAATCTCTAAGGGCCCACTATGAGATATGGAAAAGTAGATATGGTGATATTTCTTGGGATGATTATTTAAATAGATTACAAAAAATGAAGAATACTGGCAAATGGATTAAGGAAGTCATTGAAATCGAGTTAAAAAAATGAGTTTATGTTTATTTTTAGCTTACATTTCTCCCATGCCAGGAGGCATGCCGCCACCAGGAGGACCGCCAGCTCCAGATTTACTTGAAGCTATTACATCATCTATTCTAAGAATCATGGATGCAACTTCTGTTGCTGATTTAATAATTTGTTCCTTTACACTAAGTGGTTCAACAATATCTAGTTTGGACATATCAACAACCTTTGCACTTCTTGCATCAATACCACTCCATTTGGATCCCTTTGTTTGTTTGGACCGTAGTTCTGTAAGTGTATCTATTGGATCCATTCCAGCATTCTCTGCTAACGCAAGTGGGATAACTTCAAGAGATTCTGCAAATTTGTCTGCTGCTAATTGTTCTCTTCCAGACAATGTTGAAGACCATTCTCTTAGTTTTCCTGCAACATAAGATTCGGGTGATCCACCGCCAGCAACTATATAGGGTTTTAACATCACATCCTTAGTAACCATTAGTGCATCATGGACTGAACGTTCAGCCTCATCTACAACCCTCTGTGAACCTCCTCTAATAAGAATAGTAACAGCCTTTGGATGCTTACAACCTTCGATAAAAACCCATTTATCCGTTTCAACTTTTCTCTCCTCCACGAGATCTGCTACACCTAGATCTTTAGGGCCCAAATCTTCAAGATTATTAACAATTCGTGCACCAGTTGCTCTGGATAGTTTGGTCATATCGCTTTCTTTAACCCTGCGAACTGCCAAAATGTTGGATTTAGCCAAGTAATGTTGCGCAACGTCATCAATTCCTTTTTGACAGATAGCTACATTTGCACCTGATGAAATTATTTTGTCTACCATATTTTTTAGCATTCTATTTTCTTCTTCAAGAAACATTTTCATTTGATCAGGCGAACTAATATTGATCTTAGCATCAAATTCAGTCTTCTCTATTTCTAAGGCAGAGTTGATAAGTGCAATTTTTGCTTTTTCGACTCTCTTTGGCATTCCTCCGTGAACAACTTCCTTGTCAAGTACTATTCCTTTAATTAGTTTAGTATCTCTTAATGAACCACCTGCTTTCTTTTCAACTTTGACATCATCGATATCTACATTATAACCAGATTCATTTGGTTCTGAAACCTGTAAAGCTGCATTAACAACTACTTCAGATAATTCAGTAGATTCCTTTGAAACAAGCTTAGTTTGCATTGATGTTCTTGCTACTCTAATTAATTCAGATTTATTGCCGCCATCTATTTTTTGTGCTATATGATTAAAGAGTTCAATGCTTTTTATAGCACTCTTTCTATATCCATCAACAATAATAGTTGGATGAATATCCTTTGTGATTAGCTCTTCAGCTTTTTCAATCAACGCCCCTGCTAAAACTACAACAGATGAAGTACCATCGCCAACTTCATTATCAGTAGCCTTACTTATTTCTACCATCATCTTTGCAGCAGGATGTTGAACGTCAATTTCTTTTAATATAGTTGCACCATCATTAGTTATTGTTACATCTCCTAATCCATCTACCAACATTTTGTCCATACCTCGTGGACCCAAAGAGCTCTTTACTACTTCAGCAATTAATTTTGCAGCAGCGATATTATTTTTTTGCGCATCACGTCCTTTTGTTTGACTTGCTCCTTCTTTCAATATTAAAACAGGCATACCGCCTGCTGAACCTTGTTGAACTGACATTTATTATATCATATCTCCTAAAATTTAATGTAAACTTTATTTTTGGGTTATTTTAAATTTGCGACAATTCAAAATGAATATTCTAATTTAGACTATTATGTGGTCAAATTTTCCTGCTATCAAATCAGAGTAGATTTCTTTTGCTGGTTTATTCTCTACTTTAATTCCGCTGCTTACACAAGAGCCTATAATTTCCTTTACACTTGACTTTAAGCTAGTTGCATATGAAATATCAATTTTCATTTTCGCTATTTTTACTATTCCTTCCATGGAAATATTGCCAACATAGTCTTTTCCTGCTGTTCCAGATCCTTTAGATACATTAGATTCCTTTGCAATTAGGGCGGTAGTCGGAGGAACGCCGACTTCTACGTTGAATTTTTTTGTTTCTGGATCAATGTCCACTTTCACAGGCACTTTCATCCCATGAAACTCTTTGGTTTTTTCATTAATTGTATTGACTACTTGTAGTACATTAATACCCAATGGGCCTAAAGCAGGTCCAAGAGGAGGTCCAGCACTTGCTTCCCCCCCACTTACAAGAGCAGAAATAGATTTCTTTTGTTCCATCTTAGATTAGTCTTAGAATTATGTTCTTTAATTTAATAGTTTTTACACCGTTCTATGATGCCTTTTTTAGATAATTTGCATCAACTGTTACAGGTATTTGATATGGAGAATCTAACAATAACACGGTTGCTTCTTGTTTTTCATAGTCAACCCTCGTTATCTTGGCTTTCATAGATTTGAATGGCCCTGCAATAACCTCTACTGTATCATCTATATTTAATTCCGATACTACTGGTCTTTTTACCAGATAATTTTCTATGTCTTTGTAGGGTAATTCTCCACGAATTTGTCCTTTAACATGTCTTACTCCAATCAGGGCATCGTAAGCTATATTCGAATTTGGAGCTTCAATAATTATGTACCCCTTAAAGCTGTCAAGTAATAATATGGAGCGCACAGCAATTTTCTTTGAATTTATCCTATTTTGTGCCAAATTTACAACAATATGTTCTTGACCACCGGTTGTTCTAATCGCAAAAAATTTTGAATTTGATTGTTCTTGGTTATCGACTTTGTGAGAATCTTCAGTGCTAACGTTACTATCAACTGATTGATCTTTCAATGTATTCAATTCGGACGTACCATCTTCTAGGGAATTTTCCTCACGAATATTTCCATTTTTTTCGGACGTAGTTTCAGTTTTGATGGTAGTGTCGTCAGTTAAAATTTTATCCAGATCATCAAAATTGTCTTCTTTTTCTATAGTACTACCTTCCAATTATCTTCAGTATACGATAGCTTCTTACAATTTATAAGTTTAATTAAAAATGAGCTTCCTTTCTCTCTCTTAATAACCGAGTAATTACAATATGCACTAAAATGATAATTGCAAGTAATAATGATTTCCTGTGCTTATTTTTTTCTTTTAGATGTGATAGAAGATGCAAAATAGATGATAAATCCGCATATGGCCATTATTAATCCGTAGAGGGACAAAGAACCTTTGCTGGTGTAAGTACCAATTCCTACAATTATAGCTCCCATAACTAATAGCAGCATACCGATTCTAGCGTACCGTGGAACAGTTATTTTTGACATGTTCTTTTTCTTAAATGAATTCTAAATTTAATTACTAATATAACTTATCATCTTAATGAAAACTAATAAATTAAACCCGGGAAATCAAAACATCACATTTTTATTTAACATTATATCATTCGTCGTTACCAAATGAAGATAGCAGTTGTAGGGATGGGAGTTGCAGGAGCTTATCTTATGAATGGATTGAGCAATAATCACGATAATTACGTGAAGGGATTTGAAAGAATGCCTATAGAAGAACATGATGCAGTTTGTGCCTGGGCAACTTGTGAAAATATCATGGCTGATTTGGTTAAAAAATGTGGTCTTAATTTTGATGATTATGTTTTGCATGAGGGGAAAAGCATGATGGTGGACATCAGTCAAAGTAGCAAGGACAATAACAGTATTAATGTTGGATTAAAAGGAATGGTTACTTATGATAAGTTGAGATTAATAAAAGATATGACACGGGGCACTAATATCCAATTTGGAGTTGTTCCAAGGAAAGAAAATCTCGAATCAGACTTTGATCTTATTATAGATTCCACAGGTTTTCATCGTAATTATTTACCACGTCCTCAAAATGAGATGTGGATACCCTGTATTCAGTACAAAGTGAAATATGTAGACAGTACGCCTTTTGACGACTTTTATTTGAAAGCATTTCCTTCAATGAAGGGTTACTTTTGGTATTTCCCGTTGGAAAACGGATATGCACATATTGGGGCTGGAGATTATGAACGGAAAAATAATAATGTATTTGTGGACAAATTTTTGAAAAAACATACATGTGAAATAATAAAGAAAGTTGGCCGACCAGTTAGAATAAGTCCTCCTAAAAATTCCGAACCCTTTACTGATGGTCGGAAAACTGTGGGTGTTGGTGAATCCATAGGTACTGTTTATCCTTTGCTAGGTGAAGGAATCATACCATCTACCTGGTGTGCAGAATTATTTATCAAGCACATTAATGATTTTAATGCATATCGAAAGGAGGTTTTAAAGAAGTTTCAGATTTATGCACTAGTATTCAAGTTTATTCAAATGAAAATTAATGGTAAATTTAATATTTTTAAAAATGCAATAGAATTATTTAAGATTTATAATCACATGAAACATGAAGAAGAGAGGTACGGAATGGAAGTAAAATTCAAAGATTTGATTAAAGTTTCAGGTATATAGGTCATTACTAAATCAAAATATTTTTGATATTTTCCAATAAGAGTTACTAATTTTAGGGATTGCTAACATAAATAAGTATGAGTAAAATAATCAAATTTTGTTTTTAGTTTCTTTGTAATGTCTTTTGCAAATATTTTGTTTTCAAATTACCCAGTAACAAAATCAGAACAACGACTAGTCCTATAGCCAAAGTCGCTTTAACTATAGAGGATATTAATCGGTCAGTAGTGTTATTGAATAAACTGATATGCAATGGTCCAATTATAAAGACTAAAAAATATGAAACAATCATTATCATAATCCACATGATAAAGATGACCATAAATAATCCAAATAATCTCATAATGATATCTTACCCATCATAAATAAATACTGTATGGCTATTGAAATAAAGGCCAATATTGATGAAAATGTTGCTAATATAAAAATTCTCGTTATTATTTCTCGTTCGGTCAATGGGCCCTTAGCAAGAATAAGTCTTACTAGCGTAGCAGGAGCGCTATTGTCCTTAGATGCCTTTAATCGAAAATCACTGCATATGGTTACTGGTCTAGTTTTAATCTCTCTATGTTCTACAATCTTTTTTACACTAGAAAGAAACAAGAAGGAATTCATTACTGCTGGTAAAAGAGCAATTACTCCGATAATTTCTGAATTTCCTGCTATTAATAAACTAGCATACATTGATCCTAATAACAATGTACCGGAATCCCCAAGAAAAATCTTACTTGGAAATTTGTGATATTGGTACAATGCAATACTGCCAAAGAGTAATGGAAGAGCCATCAGAAGAACATTATTATTACCAAATACTATAACACTTACTAATAGTGGTATCATTGTTATTATGACAAATCCAGTTGCAACCCCATTAAATACATCAATGGAATTTATGGTATTACCAACTATTGGTATTAGAGATAAAATAAGCGGAATGTACAATATTGGAATAAATGCATTATCAAATATTAAACCAAGATAATTTCCGTGACTGCCTAAAATTACTATTGGAACAGCTGCCAATATCAAAGTTGTGGGTTTAAACCACCCCGGCATAGTTTTAAGATCGTCAATATATCCAATGATAAATGCAATAATCGTGGTAAGTAAAACAGAGATTATTTTTACATCTAGTATTAAAAAATAGAGTAAAATTTCACTGATGACTATCCCGATCAACAAGACAGGGCCAGCAGGTCTTGGAACATTTGGCATTCCAGGTTTATGATAGTCTTTTACCACTTTGCCTTTTTTATTTAGAAATTTAATAAATGCGGGTGTAATGAAATATATTATTAAAAAGGAAAGGGCAGACACGAAAATTCCATAAAAAACAATATTTATTGTGGAAACCAAATAAATTAATCACCTGTAGTAAACTATACATTCAAAATAACTTTTTGTATTCATTTTTGATAACTTTTAATTTGGTTCTTGAGTTTTTTTGCAAGTTTAACTCCTATTTTTGGTATGTTTGCTAATTTTGATTCAGAAGTTTTGTCAATTTTAGTAACGTCTGTTATTCCTACTTTATATAGAGACCTTGCCCTAATTCTTCCAATACCTTCAAGTTGTATAAGTGGAATCAATTCTGATTTTATGCCATATTTGATTCTTAACCGTAGTATATTTATTTCTGGTAGAAGATCTTTTCTTCCAATCAATTTTGCAATTTCATAAAGACAATACGCCAACCAATACGTCGTTTCAACCATTCTATAGAGATCACCAGGCTCAACTCCAATTTTTTCATTTAGCTTGCCTTCGCTAGATTCATCAATCCATTCCAGAAGTATAACTAAATTCTTTAGTGAATAATCATAGCTTGACAATCCACATGAGTGTAGTCTATGTTTTTCAAATAATCTTTCAAAGTATTCTATCTCATTTTGCCTCAATGTTAATTTTGGATAAAAATCATAACAATTACTAATCCAATATAAAAAATTTAATGCATTGTCGGACTTGTTACCATTATGTGGATCCAGATTATTCTTGAAGTGAATTCCCGTTTTAGGATCAATATATAGTAAAGATATGCGTTTACCAAATCTAGTAGCCGTAAGTAAATCATTTCTCATGATTATCAATCCTTCATCACTTAAATATTGCAAGAGTGAATCAAGCTCCGAACCGATTTTTTCATTCCCATGATATTTCGCAAGAAATGTTTGTTCAAAAAAATAGAGCAATTCAGATTTCAAGATTTTGGGTTTTGAAGCAATTATCCCTAGAGCATGCACCCTTAGTGCTCTTTCATTCATTAATTGAGAAATAATGGGTTCTGGTGTTCCCAAAACAAAATGATTGTAAAGGTCTTCTGGGTTGGTTCTTGAATCTGCGATTATAATTGCTTCCCCATATTTATCATAAGCTGGCCTTCCTGCACGACCGCATAATTGTTTGTATTGCAAAATACTTATTGGAATATTACCACCATACTCAGAATCGTATCTAAAAATACTGGTAATAACTACACGTCTAGCGGGTAGATTTACACCTGCTGCAAGAGTCGGGGTAGCAAAAAGAATTTTTATGATACCATTTCTAAACGCATTTTCTACAATTTGCCTGCTCTTTACTCCCAAACCTGCGTGATGGAATGCTACACCTTTTGTTACTGTACTTGAGAGTGTTCGATTAAGATCTGTGTCATCTCCTTCTTTTAAAATTTGTACTCCTGTCTTCTGTGCCAAGAGTTTTGAAGATTTATCGAGTAATTTTGATATCACTTCGGAAGTTTTTTTTGCTAGTGAAACAGAACGCCTACGTGTTTCTGCAAAAACAAGTGACTGGCCCCCATCGTTAGTTATTGAATTTATTGCAAGACTTATGATTGCACTCGATGAATTATCAACACCCATAGTATTATCGATTTCGAAATTTGTACCATTGTTCATAGTAACTCTACCATAATTATATACACCCTCTACCAATACAGTGGGACGCCAATCACTTTGAATAGGTTCGCATCTCAACCAATCAGCGACTTCATCTGAATTTGATACGGTTGCACTCAGTCCGATTATTTGAGGCTCCTGTGGCATTTGTTTTATCTTTGTCAATATTATTTCTAGAGTTGGACCACGGTCACGTTCTGTAAGTAAGTGTATTTCATCTATGATAAAAAGGCCTACATTGTAGACCCAATTTGCGTCATGCCTTAAAATTGAATCCATTTTTTCATTCGTTAAAATAATAATATCTTTATCAATCAATTCTGTTCCATAAGAATCATAATCTCCTGTAGAAATACCAATATTTATTCTCCTATTTTTGAAACAACTCAAATTTCTAACAATCTTAAATTCACTAAATTTTTCTGTGGCTAGTGCTTTTAATGGAGTAAGATATACTACCTTT
>VBPX01000114.1 GCA_005877075.1 Nitrososphaerota archaeon
TCGGGAAGCAAACATTAAAAATTTATGAATTTTAGGCGGATATTTTTATGTCAGTTTGTACCAGATTTAATTATATGCAAGTTTATGCAAGTCATTGTGATATTATGTGAGTATTGAAGCAAAAATTATTTCTCCACCGAATGTCTGCACCCTATCAATTCTACTTGGATTTCTAATCTTTCTCTGGTTTCAACAATTCGACGTCGGTTATAACTTACAGGCACAACCGGGCGCCAAAAATATAACAAATCATAAGGTAGTAATTTTAAATTTTGATGATAGTTTCAAGACTCAATTTACTCAAGCCAAACCCATATTGGACAAGTATAGATTTAAGGCTACTTTTTATGTTGTATGCAAGTATCTCGACAATAAAAAAGGATACATGAATTGGACAGAGTTAGAAACATTATACAAAGAAGGACATGATATCGGATCTCATACAATGAATCATGCTAATCTAAGCGATTTATCAGAGAAGAGCGTTAGATATCAAGTAGGCCAGTCAAAGGGATGTCTTCAGGGACATGGAATAAACGCAACTAGTTTTGCATATCCGTTTGATAAAGGATGGGACAACACAACTATAGTAAACATAGTATCCAAGTATTATGATTTGGCTAGAACCGCCAGTAGTCCTCTCACTTTTCTACACTGCGATGGGTGGAAGGATAAGTCGAATCAAACTGACTGCAGAACATATACCAAAAATGGTAAACTCAATTATGCTAACAGATACTCAATTAGAGGCTGGAGTCACGATTTGTCGAGACAAGTAAATTCGTATGATAACCCTGCACTGTTTGATAGATTTATCCAAGTCGTAAACAGCCAATCTAAATATAATATAAATGGAACAATAAAGGCAATCCCCATAATCATCTATCATAGAGCAGGTGATAAGCAAGGTGGCGATAGTTACAATACTGACTTGGATTTATTTGATAAGGAGATGAAATATTTGCATGATGGTAATTTTAGGGTCTTGACTATGTCTGATCTTGCCTATGATAAAAAAAGTAATTCTATATACATAAAATAATTTACTAATTAACTATATTGTTCTTTTTTCTGTATTCAATTTGAAATCCAATTTTCTTTTTATCATAACTGTAGGCCTGTATTTGAATTATTTAGCTGATCGGTTAATCTCAGTTTAATAAATTTTCATTATAGAAAGTGATCAAGGACTTTATTGTCCATATTTATGAACCATCCATCAAGATGTTTTGAATATTTATCATCTATCTGTAAATCAATTATTGTAATTCCATTTTCCCCTGTTATGCATTTTATACATGTGTTCCCGTTCCAATCATCGGATTTTAATGGATACATACTAGAGCCGGTATCATGGGTACCAAATACTCCATATAAAAGTCCATCAATGTCAAACCTTTGATAGTTGTGATTATGTGCTTGTAATACTCCATCAATTCCACTTAACCTAAATACTGGATCATAACATCCGAATTGTCCATTTGGCGAATGAGTACTTTTCACAGTAACGAATGGCTGATGAACCACAGCAAACTTGTACCGCGCATTACTTGATTCAATCTTGAATTTCACTATTTCAAATTGAGGACTTGAACAATCAAACTTTGTATTTGCATCTATATTAAACAAAGCAAGTCTGCCGCCGGTGAATGCANNNNTCACCTCTCCTCCGGAATCGTGATTTCCTACGGCAATATCTGTATTATCTTTGGTGAATCCATGAGACTTAAAGTCAGATAATACTTTGCTCCCGCTTGAATATGCATAATCCCCTGGTATTATCAAAGCCTGAACATTGTATTGGTTTGCTAAATTCAACTGACTTGTCAATCCAAAATTAGAATCAATATCTCCGACTACTGCTAGACGTAACGTCCTTGATGTATTAAAATTGACTGATGGTGTAACATCTAATGGGGCTTCGACCGGACAGTTTTCATCAACCAGCGTATTGCCATCATTATCCTGTCCGTCTCCACATATCTCTTGCTCCGCTACATTAGGTTGACCATCATTTGGAGGTGGTGGTGAGGGCAAACCTAAATTACAGTTTTCATCAACCAGCCTATTTCCATCATTATCTTGTCCGTCTCCACATATCTCGCGTTCATTAGTTCCTTGAATTAATCTATTTATCGTCTGATTAATCATCTCATTAATAGTCATAGATGATTCAACTTTAGGAGAACTGGCAAAGTAATCAAAAGCAACTTGATCTGGTCTATTAGCAAAAGGAGGTTTTTTACCAACCGTTTCCACCATCGAGGATGATGAAAGCCCATGAGATTTTTGTACTAATTGCAAAATAGAATGGTCGAATGAAAATAGTATTGAAAATAAAATAATATAATTAAAATTTTTTTTGAAAATTCGGCCATCTGAAATATATCACCTATAATATATCATGGGTTATCAAAATTAAAATGAAAATAAATCGTTTCTTGTCATATTTTCAGCAGAAATATTTGCAGTTGCGGTTATGTTGACTGCAACAAAGGATACAATTGGTTTCGCGTTCATGTTACCAACAACTCTTTCGAATTTAAAAAAATTTACTGGTACAACTATCTAACTTATCGTTTCAATTATTACAATATTATTGCACTGTCAAACTTGAAGTATCTTTTTTGATATTGAGATTTTAATTAAAATTTATTAAGGCTATGGTTTATTCGACTAATGTATGAATGTTTAATAGTTTTCACTAAAAGTGAAACAAATGAAAATAAATTCGGTTATTATTTTTAGATTTATCTGTTTAGTAATCTCAATATTTCTCGCGTACGGTTGGCAGTATTCTAATGTCTTCATACCTGCAGAATCTTTTCAATTCTCAAATGACTCTATAGAATCAAACCAGGATTTGAAACCCGGTTTTGAGAATGAAACACATATAGTCAGAGATTCGGAAACAATTTTGCTTGCAGGACAAGTGATTCCACCTGGAGATTATATCCATCTCTATGACGCAAGTCCTTATAAAATCGTAAATGGACATTTAGCAACCAAGATTCCTTGTGATCAAAGTTTCCAACCCCTACTAAATGTGCTAGTTGGTCAGGCTCCAAAGTTACA
>VBPX01000045.1 GCA_005877075.1 Nitrososphaerota archaeon
AGGAGCATCGGTACAGGGCAGTCCAAATTTTAATCCTGATACACTTACTGTAAAGAAAGGCGAAAAAATAACGGTAACTAACAAAGATACATTACCACATACTGTTACAAGTGGAACAGGACCAGCCGATCCTAACAATGCAAAACAGTTTGATACGAGCATTATAGAAGCTGGAAAAACAGCAGACATTCAGACTACCAACCTTAGTCCAGGACAATATCCATTCTTCTGCAATGTTCATCCATACATGACAGGAAAACTTGTAGTACAGTAGTCCTAAAATTGAAACTCAAATTGAATATCAAAGCCAAAAAGACTAGAGAAAGTTAACATAGTAGGCCAAAATGTTTCTAGCGAAGCTTTCCTTTTCTACTTTGTTCGTAGTCTTTGCCCTTATCTTTATTGGAGGATATGTTGGTTCGTCAGGTGTAGGGCTTAGCTGTCCTGAATGGCCCCTTTGCCCGGCAGGTCTTGTTCCAATGAAGGAGTTTATCATTGAATATTTTCATAGAACGGTTGCTGCAACAACTGGCGTTATGGTGTTTGCCACCATGCTATTTACATTAAGATCAAGAGAAACTTCAAAGTCTACAAAAATTGCATCAATGATAGCGGCAGGATTGGTAGTAGGACAAATTACTTTGGGTGCGATTGTCATAGTTGAAAAACTGCACGCACTTTTGGTGACTGTGCATTTGGGAATGGGATTGATTCTGTTCCTAATGATACTCACGGTAACGCTAGACGTAAATAAATTTTTCAAAAAACAATCAGAAAATAAAATGGAGAATTTAATTCATGGAAGGCCATCTGACGTCGAAGAGCCGACTCCTGTGTAAAGTCTTCTGTGTAAAAAGACGTCTTCTGTGTAAAAAGACGTCTTCTGTCGACGAAAGTACGAGTTTTTTTACACCGTTCGTACATTTCTAACGAGTATGTGAAGAGTATGTGAAAAATAACTTAATGCTATTCGATTGACTAGGCCATATGCTAAATTGGGCTAGAAGTTTACCGTCGATGCTTTGTCGTTATTGTATGTCTACGCCAGCATAGTTTGCTGAGACCACCGTATCAGTTTTTGAATTTTGGAGAAGTCTATACATCGTAAACTGATTTGATTAATTGCCGTAAAACATAATACCAATTGACATATCACCATGGAATATGTGGAAAGTAATGATGCCAAGGAAGATAGCCTATGGAGCTAATGCTGCAAGTGAGTTTCAGTATCCGGAAAATTCCCTTGTCATAACTACTACAACTCCTGATATTTATGAAAAATGGCTAAATTATATGGGCATCAAAAAATACGAAATATACGACAAGGTAACACCCGATCCTGCTATCGAAACAATAGAAGAAATTAAGAGGAAATTTGAAGGCAAGGAAATTTCTACATATATCGGACTTGGAGGCGGAAGCTCGATGGATGTATGCAAATATCTTGGGAAATTAACTGGAATTCCGAAAATTTTGATTCCAACTACATTTGGGACCGGTGCTGAAATGACAACGTACACTGTAGTTAGTTTTGATCACAAGAAAAAGTTATTACAGGACGAAGCGTTTCTGGCTGACACAGCAATAGTTGATCCCTATTTTCTTCCTGGAACGCCATTTAACATTATGAGAAATTCTGCATGTGATGCATTAGCACAGGCATCTGAAGGATATGATAGCAAATTGGGAAACCCATTTACAAAGCTATTTTGCAAAGAGGCATTTGAGATACTCGATGATGCAATAATAAATGATAAGCAAGAGCTACTACCTTACGGTGCAATGCTCTCCGGCATAGGATTTGGAAATTCATCAACTACTTTGGGGCATGCACTTTCTTATGTATTCTCTAACGAAGGTGTCCCTCACGGATATGCATTGTCTTCCTGTACTACAGTGGCTCATAAATTTAACAAATCAATTTACTATGAGAGATTCAAAAAAGTATGTCAGAAACTAAAATTTGAACCGCTAACACTCAAACAATCCTTGGATGAAGCAGCAGATGTAATTATGCCTGATAGAGGACATCTTGATAATAATCCCATTGAAGTTACTAAACAAGATATAGTAAATTGTCTGGACGAAATAGTCAACAAGAATCCATTACAATGACACATAATCTTATTCCCTAAGTACTCTGCTACTTGATAGAGTAACGTAATTTTATTCTTCCATCGATTAGACCGAGTGCATGCAAGCATAAAGTTGCAAACTTCAGAATGACAGCTTATGAGTCATTAAAAATACAATTGTCACAAATATAGCTCATTTTATAAAGCTAAGCTAACCATAATCTAACTTGTTCAATTTGTTTCTTATAAATTAGGTAATCCATTCGATAAAGCATAAAGTAACCGGCCAATTCAACTCTAAATATTGTCAATGGGACATTTAAGAAACCTTTAAATCCAGTTTAGCAAATCCTGATTCTTACATTGACTACGATCAATAAGAGCATGCTAATTAATGCTCCTATTAGCGAAGTATTCACCTATTTTGCAAGACCTGAACACATGGCAGATCAATTTCCTGAAAATATGGGTTTGAACATACTACCTATAGAAGTGAAAAATGGGTTTGGAGTTGGAACAATATTCAGAATAAGCGGAGATTTTGATGGAAAAAGACTGGAGTGGGATTGTGAAACAACAGAATACATTCCGCATCGCAAAATCGTGGCCAAGATGATTGAAGGACCATTTAAAAGCTGGATAATCACCGTCAATTTTGAACCTCTAGAAGAAAAGCAAACCAATACAAGCATACGTGT
Source organism: Nitrososphaerota archaeon (assembly GCA_005877075.1). Classification (GTDB taxonomy): domain Archaea; phylum Thermoproteota; class Nitrososphaeria; order Nitrososphaerales; family Nitrososphaeraceae; genus TA-21. Next base: position 2,774 of record VBPX01000045.1, read on the forward strand.
AGATTATGATATGCCTCTGGGTCCACTGGGCGGATTTATTGACAAGATAAAACTTAAAAAAATAGCTGAACGGGGAATTGAAAATGGTCTGTATAGAGTAAAAGCATTACTTGAAGGCACAGGCTCAATACCAGTTTACATAACTCTGGATGCGTATAGAGAGATCCTCAAAGAGAAAGAAAAGGCAAAACTATCTGTGTCTGAAACCATAATCAAAATAATTAAGGATCATCAAGTTCAGAAAGTCACGCAGCAATGAAGTGCAGCCAACAAACTGCTTTCAGTGATAAAGAATATTTCTTCTAAAATTTGATTTAACTATTCCCAAGTAGCATCAAGTTTAATTTAAATAACACAAACTGAACAGACAACTTTTGTGGGTTCGTAGCTCAGCCAGGTAGAGCGTCTGGCTCTTAACCAGTCTCAAAAAGGGTTAAAATGTCGTGGCTCCGAATCCCACCGAACCCGATGTATCTTTACCATAGTTAGTAACATTCGGTACTGTTATATTGCCCAATATTTTTTATCATCCCTCGTTTTTTTACAGAACCGTTTAGTTATTCATCACCCAAATTGCAACACCTCAATGAATCAGTCGAGATCGCAACAGAACTCAAAAAGATCTAATAATAAATATCGCTAGTGATATGAGTATCATAATATCATTATGATATAGTTAACAATTAGGCTAGTGTATAATTCCACATGGTTCCCACCGAAGCCGAATTATTATTATCATAATTAGTAAATATATGCAAGATTTAATAATTTTTGAAACCCTCATTTTAGGTCTAACCTATAAATAAGAAATTGCATTCCAAATGTACATGGAGAACAACCTGTCATGAATAAAGCTCAGATTGCTACAGGAAAAGTAGTTTCCATATGGCGATACCCATTGAAGTCAATGATGGGAGAGGAGCTCAATTCTTCATATGTAGCAGAACGTGGTCTCTTAGGGGATCGTACGTACGCTCTAATTGACCAAGAAACAGGCAAAGTAGCTAGTGCCAAGAACCCTAGGAAATGGGGAACTCTCTTCGACTTTCACGCTACCTTTATAGATCCATTAAAAGACGTAGAGAACATTCCACCCATTCGTATCACGTTCCCGGATGGTACCCAATTCTTCTCCGATCAGAGTGATATTGATCATACTTTGTCAAAGGTTATTGGTCGAGAGGTTAGTCTCATGAGGGCTAGTTTGGACAAGCCAAGCTACGAGGAGTACTGGCCGGATATAGAGGGCTTAGCACAAAGAGAAAAGGTCACAGATGAAGCCATGCCTCCCCAGACTTTCTTCGACATTGCTGTAATTCATATCCTGACGACTTCAACAATCAATCGTCTGCGAGAACTCTATCCAGAAGGGCGCTTTGAGGTTCGACGGTTTAGACCAAACATAGTGGTAGAGTCAACTTCTGGAGAAAAGGATTTTATTGAAAATTCATGGATTGGCAAGAAGTTAATGATCGGCGAAGAGATTTTGCTAAGGGTCACTGGACCTTGCACTCGGTGTGTGATGACGACTCTGCCGCAGGGAGACCTTCCTAAAGATTTAGGTATCTTACACACGACTGCAAAATACAACCAAGTGCACGCCGGAGTCTACGCATCAGTGCATCGGGGTGGAACAATTCGTCGTGGAGACCGAGTACAACTCGAAGATTAAGATATCCGTTCTAGGCTCTTTATTGGATAATTTGATTTGTTCGACACCTGATCCTTTCCGTTTGACCTAATCTGTGGTCTATGATATTTCGTATGGAATGAATGAGATCCCTAATAATGCGAAATATGGACAAATTAAAAATTCTAATAAAGTTCCGGTTGAATATTCATTCATATTCCATTGGATCCAAACCAAGGTTGTCTCGCCTTACTGCCATCGATTACATACAATAATGTACTCCATCCCACCCAACCCGAGTAAAATTTGCATCAACCTTCTTATCCTATTATTAGTAACACAATTATTGCATCCCGCTAAACCAGATATAAATTTACATGTTTTTAAATCATTTATCGTAAATATTATGGCAGATTTTGAAACATGAGTGGATAACGATACTAATAATGGTAATTATTTAACCATTAATACAAATCAGAACATACATAAATTCATTTACAATTTTATCTGTACCTATTTGCAAGTCTAGATAAAATATATTTAAACAGAAGCGATAATTGTTATATTGCTGAGAAATTCTACATCGTGTGTGAACTTCTAACCACCAAAGTTACTCTCTTCATTATGAAATAACAACACCAAAGGGAATAGTAAAAAATAAAGAATTATTTATTGCTGTTCTGTCCTAATACACCTATTGTAGGATTGCCGGTTAGTCCTTTGTTGATATCAAACCCTCTATAGTCTTCAACTACAAAATCAAAATTTGCTTTTTGGGTTCCATTGGTGTCAGTAACTGGTTTCGTTATTAATGTATCTTTTACAGCAAAATCCCTAGGTTGCCCTTCAAAATATACTTGTGTAGTAATCATGGGTTGACCTGGAACTCCAACCATTACATGGATGTGACTTGGACGTGTTATATTGCCTTCTAAGTGTAATCTTGCAGGATAAATAGTATCCAATACGTATTTACCATCTTTACCAGTTACTATCTTACCTCTCAGATTGAATCCTTTATAGTCGTAATCTCCACTTGAATTCGTTTGCCATAAATCTAATACAGCTCCTTGTACTGGTTTACATGTAGCCAGATTCAATACCCTTCCACTTAGCTCTAATCGTTGTCCTTGTAATCCTTTGGCAAAATCCTCTCCTTGCTTGGATGGTGCTTCCGTTTTATATTCTGGACCTTGTGCTGTCGACTCCGTTAATTTACAGGGAAACGTTAATGTTTTTAGTTGTGATTGTACTGCTGTGGATGTCTGATTTGTATTTGTTGTTTGTGCGAAAGAAGTCTGTGATAAATTAACAAGAGTCACGTATGTTAAAAGGAGAGTAAGAGACAGAATGGTTACCACCGTTGTTGTTGATATCGTCGTTAATCTTATCAGTTTATCAGTTTCTAATGTCATAGACAGTTTTCAGCCTCTTTTGATTTCGAGTTCAATTCAGATATCATTGCTAAAGATCTATTATCTTAGATTGATTTATCATTTGTGCAAAGCCAAAGTTCTGTTTTATGACAATCTTTGCATTATTTGTCCAGTCTTAATTTGTCAATCTTGTCCCTTTATTTTTCCTATTATATCTCGTAGAAATCAAAGAATATCATGATTTTGAAAAATAGATAAGTGTATCAAAAAATTAAATAGTATGTAACAGAACCCGAATAATACTGATACCAAAATTAGTAAACAGATACAAGGTTAAAAACATTTGCAAAATTTGTTGAAATGGATGAGAAGATAAAATTTAAATTATGCAGTTTGGGGTGTCGATTGAGCCACTTCACCACCTAGGATGTAGTTCTGTGCAATATTTTTGCGGCAAACTGAATAATCTTCTTTTGAATGTTTTAATTTTTTGTTTAACCTAGTCAAGCAATCGCCAAAAACTGATATTCAATGGCACATAGATATAGAATAATAGTACAGAGCTTATGGTAACGATACTAACATATGATTAATTTAACCTTTTTATTCTTTTACTTTTCAGATATACTCTATTTGGTTATTGTCATTTTTTCTTTAAAAATAGGGCTAGTCCTATAGAGGCTAATGAAATTATTGCCGCTGTAAGAAATATCATGTTATATGCTTCTGGTGATGGAAAGGAGCCAGTAACAATGGCATTGCTTACAGATACCTGTTGTGTTTGCATATACAGTCCGGCAATCGTTGGTCCCATAGCCATTCCGATATAAAAGAAAAGAACAGTCATTCCGTAAGCAATACCACTATATTGACTAGGAGTTGATGCTGCCACAATGTTATAACCGCCAACTCTTGATAATGATAATCCAATGGCTATTATGCCAAGGTTAGTAGAGAGTAGAATTGTAGAAGAGTGAAACATAAACAGCAAAACAAATCCCATAGTACTTATCACATTTCCTACCAATGTAGTGTTAACATTTCCAAATTTGGATATAATAATACCTGCTGCGGAAGATACTATGAAGGATATTACCATGAAAGGAAGCTGAACATTTGCTGTGGCTATTGCATCACCGCCAAATCCTGCGGGATTAGGGCTTCTTATCAAAATGGGCATACTCTGATATACCATAAACATCGTAAGACTTACTATCATTAGGTTGATAATTGTTGGAAGAATAGTTTTGTCAATCATTAGATTAAGATTAACTAATGGAGATGGCATTATTGCCGATGATGATGGTGATTCATATACAGCGGTTGCCGTCATAGTCTTCAAACTTCTTCTTTCTACGACTACAAATAACAAAAGTGAAATTACTGCCGTAACTGAGAAGATAATAACTGGTATTAAATTATTAATATTGATATCTTCTAAATATGAAAGCGCAAGTAAAAATGAAGTTATGGTAACGGCTAATGTTATTGCACCTTTAACATCTAAACTTCTAATAAAGTTACTGGTTCCGCTTCTGCTATTGGCAGCTTTCTGCACCTCTACATAACTATCGTTGCCTTCTCTTTGAGGTATCAACTGTTCTTCACGTATCTTCGTAAACACACAGCAATAATCAAAATTCAGGTTTGATTTTTCTGATGTACCTTGTTTTTCTTCCTCGCTTGCATGAATTATTCTCTTTACCACTACAATTAATCCAATAGCTATAGGTATTATTGAGAGAAAAGTAGCATGCCATCCAAAGTAATGAACAATTGTTCCTCCTACTGCTAAACCTAATGCTGATCCGCCTGCGAAAGTACTTATAAAAATTCCTTGTGCAAACGCAAGTTTTTGTTGGGGAAATTGAGATCTTATAATTCCAAAAGCAATTGGAAACATAGCCAAGCCAACACCTTGAATTATTCTAGCAGCAAGTAGAGAAGATATTGAAAATGATAAACCACCCAAAGTGACACCTATGGTATAGATTATCATTATTATAAGTAAAATCTTCTTTCTCCCATAGATATCAGAAAGCTTTCCTGCTATGGGAGTAATAACAGCGCCTGATATTAGATATGCTGTGAGTATCCATGCCGAAGTACTATAATTAATATGAAAGTCTCTTATAATATCCGGAATAGCTGGCAAAAGCATTGTCTCTGCATGCATCGAAATAAGACCAATAGAGCTGAGTATTGCAAGTGTTATCCAAGGTTTACCCTGGACATTAGGACTACTTAATTTCATCTAATCTTATCGATCTACTTTAGTATGTATATGTTTTAAAATCTATCATCAAGATATAGCCAATAGGAATTTCCATATTACCTAATTTGTACAGGCAACCAAACGTAAGTCAACTTCTGAAAACTAGTCTAATCATGCTGGTTACTTCAGAAGGTGCTTGTATCCTGAGAGCAGAAACGGTAGTAGACTTAATATTCTATAAAGAATTCATCTTGTTGTCTATTCCACTAGCCTTACTTGCCGGCCCGTTTTCTGTACTAGAAGTTATTTATGATTAAAGAGCTAAATAGGAAATCAACAGAACCCGTATATATGCAAGGACCGAATCCCACCGAACCCGATGTATCTTTACCATAGGTAGTAACATTCGGTATTGTTATATTGCCCAATATTTTTTATCATCCCTCGTTTTTTTACAGAACCGTTTAGTTATTCATCACCCAAATTGCAACACCTCAATGAATCAGTCGAGAAGCAGGTGTCTTACCGAACTTAGAGTGTTCTCTTACAAAGTTATAATGTATTCTCATCGCTTCTAAAATCTTTTGAGCAGTTTCTTTTGTCTGCATTCCACGCATTACTTTTTCCCGATCTCTAACCGTACCGTTCAAGCGTTCTACTACTGAGTTAAGACCTTCATTTCTGACGGATATACTCCTAATGTTCTTAACTCTTGGATTCTTTAATGTGTAGAATTCTTTTTGAAATGCTTTATCATAAGAAGGAAGTCCATCATGTATTATCGCTTTTGGTGATGTAGTTTTCTGCTTTACATCTTGGTAAACGTACCTAGCATCTATTACTTCTCTGCGTTGGCTAACAATACTACTAATCCAGAACTTAGTGTTATTGTCCATCACATTCCATAGCCATTGATAATGACCAACTTCATGTTTTTCACGTCTTACGTGTACCATCATCTCATCTACATGATAAACACCACTTAGATGAGGTGGACTAATTGAATCAACATAAGGCTTTACAGTATCTACAAATTTACTTATCCAGTTGATTATTGAAACATGAGTAACAGATATGTTATGAAATTGCTTTAAGTGATCACATACTTTTCTCAATGATACACCCTTGAAATACAAATCTAAAGCAACTGTTACTGCCTTAGGATTAGCACGACTTCTTTCAAATCCAATATTGACTATGAACTTATGATTACATTCTTTACATCTATAACGCTGAATATTTCCACTTTTGTTATGTCTAATTCCACACTTGATAATAGATACTGATTTACACTCTACACAATTACTAACTTCATTACTGATAGGAAGAATTGGCGGCAAAACATCTTGTGTTACTGTTTTTCTTTCCTCTTTCCATAAGGTAACTGCATAGATATGTTTGCATATCACATGTCTGTATATGAAGTCTAGACAGTTGCATGTCCATTCCCCTTCTTGATGCCCACCTATGTTGTGACCGTATCGTTTTATTACGTCGTACCATAAGCCTTCCTCTAATTGAGATTGAACCTTATAATGTAATTTATTCTTACGCTTGATTTGGAGGTCATTTACAATATTAACTGCCTTAACTTGTCTTTTTAGTTGAAGTTCAGTTGCATTTCTGTAAAACAATTGCGGTCGTGTCATGTGCTATCTGTGTATATACATAATATACACATATATTTAAATAAATACGCTGTATATACTATAATATCACATGCCATTTGAACCTAAGGTTAAACTTGGTAAGGTAGGAAATAGTTTTCGCGTAACCATACCTATGGATATGATTTCAGATTTAGGTTGGAAAGAGGGTGATATATTGAGAATAGGTATGGATGAACGCGTACTAACTATTAAGAAGGAAAAGTAAAACAGTTCAAAAACATTTGACCTAAGATTTATTAGTTATTATATAGAAATAATATATGATAAAAATATGAGTACTACACCCATCTTTCCTGGTTAGAAATAATTTCCCTTAGTGTAGAAGAATTTTTTTATTCTGCCTTTATCGGATAGTACGAGGCGATGAATATATCGCTCATATTGATTTTCAATGAGGTATTTTTTTAATGGTTCTTCTACTTCGATAGTGGGTTTTTCGTTATACCATAACCGGAATCCTGTATTAATTTCAAATAACATAATTTGTTCTAACCAATTCGAGTATTTTATTAATTCACTGTAATTATTCTTATTTTTAATTATCTTGCTAACAAAATCTGAAAATAAAGAAGTATCAATTTTGGTTTTGAATTTATTATAACGAATGATTTTACCATCAGGTGAAGTAACTAGGTCTATCATATCCGAAAATACATCGTAGTCAAAATCTTTAAACACATTGAAGATACCACCAACAAGTGATGTCATCACATCTTCACTTTGTCTATTCTCAAATTCAAATCCCCCAGCATCTTCAGCGATTTTGGAATAGTAGAAAAAAAATTTACAGATAAAATAAAATTTTACCTTATCTTTACTGTCTTTTGACGTCCATTTATGGAATTCTGCCAATGCTGATGCTAATAAAAGATAATCGGTAGATAATTTACTGAATGCTTCTATTCTATTCCTTCTTACATCTAAACGAAATTGATGCTCTGTCTTATAGTACTCTCTAGTCCATGCGATCAGACTCGCAATCAGTGCACCTATGACTCCACCACTGGCAAGGAGTGATACCGCATTTAGGTCAATCACCAATAAGCCTTGAAAATCCAACGAACATCTGTATAGAGAATAGAAAAGTATTTAGCTTAAACTGTTTTATATGAGGGTTAGTTAGTAGTAAGACGTAGTATCGGGATTGCTTTTACGAAGCCTTCATACGGCGAGGCATTACGCCCTCGATACATCCTATCTTAATTCTACCTTAACCCTCACTTCCTTACAATAGGTTATTACATTTAACCCTTGAGACACTTTTCGGTCATCCGACTATTTTTTAGTTGTTATATTTTTCTGATATACTTTTACTCTAATGAAAACTGAAGGCGTAAGTTCTAAAGAATTTGTAGTAACCTGTCAGCAGTGTTGGAAAACTTTCTACTTTCGACGTGATTATGCAAAACACTTGCCTTGTTATGTAAGGGATTCAAGACTCAGTCATTTAGACAATCAGGTCGGGAGTATTTGAAATTAAAAATGGAATACATTGAATTACAAACAGAAAATGGTAAAAAATTCAAAATTCCAATTATAGCAACAATAAAGTCATGTGAATGTAAGTGTTGTAATTAGACATTAGGTATTGTTTCTAGAAATGATTGAACATTTCCACATCTTTCACAATGAAATATAACGCTCTTTCTTAACTCTATCTTGTTAGTTCCGATTTCACTAATAATTAGCCCAGTTACTTCACTATTCTTATGTTCTTCTCCCAGCCTTAATTTCACATATTTCCCCATACAGAATATACAAGGACGGTCAAAAGGTAAACCCATTATTCCGAAGTTGTATTTCATACTTCTTAAACCTACTAACACCCTAAGTTACCAGCAAGGTGTTAGACTCCTTTAAGTTACCAGAACTCAAAAAGATCTAATTAATAAATATCACTAGTGATATGAGTACCATAATATAATTATGAGATACTTAACAATTGAACTAGTGTGAAATTCCACATGGTTCCCACCGAACCCGAATTATTGATACTATTATTAGTAACTAAAGAAGATTAATCATTACAAAGATATATGAGTTAACTATTTTCCACACATCGCACATCACATTCAATAGCGCAGTCATATATCGGCCCTGGCATATGACGATTATGGAGTTTTAAGTTGTCACGCTTTCGTTGCCTCATAGTGAAGTAATACTTTTCCTGAGTCAAATGCTATAGTTTTAATCAAATTGAACTTTTGAATTCCATTCAAGTCTTTAAATATAGTCTTGCCGTTTCCAATTGCAACAGGATTGATGAACAAAAGAAATTCATCTATTAGTCCCAATTTAATTAAGGAAGAATCGAATGAAGCACCACCATAAACGACCATGTCTTTGCCGTTTCGGTTCTTTAACTTGATGATTTCGTCCGTAATGTCACCTGTTGCTATCTCTGTATTTATCCACTTTGATTTGTCCAGTGTTTTAGTGAAAACAACTTTTGGGGTTTCTATCATCTTTTTAGCAAATGCATGCCAGGGGTCATCAGGTTTGTTTATCACATCCGACCAGTAAGAAATAAAGTCATCAGTCATTTTACGTCCTAAGAGAATGGTATCAATGGATTCCATTAATTCATATGCGTATTTAATGTGTTTGTCATCAGAGAGCCCAACCATCCAGTCCATTTCACCATTAGGTCCTGCAATGCAGCCGTCAATGGACATCTGCACCTGTAGTTTTAATTTTCTTAAACCACTTTTGTTATTTACCACTTGTGGAATAAGGAGCTTGGATTTTTATAACTGTTGTGACCTATACATTAAAGGCGTCAAATTGAATGGAAGATGAGTCGAAAATATATTACCAATAGTTTTGGTACGGGTTCCTAAATCGTAATTCTAGCGTTATCAGTTCCACCGAACCCGATATAAAATTTACATCTAATATTATAAAATAATATAACTAGAGACGGAACGAAAGCATAAAATGGGATAGAAAATTCTTCCTTTCTATCTATTGTTACTCACCAATGGTTCCATTAGTAGCAAGTTTCAACAATGGTCCAAATGTCTTACCATTATCGTTACTAACTTTCATTACTGGCATATCGCTTGTTTGATTTGTCTCCCACCAAGTAACTACTACGCTATTTGCGTCAGAATCTATTTCTACTCTTGTTGAATCTGCACCAGTTGTATTGCTCAAATTGATTTTATCTCCAAAAGTTTTTCCTGCATCAGTAGACGCCCTAAACATTACTTCATCATTCCCTGTCTTGTTACTCCACCATGCTACGTAGATATTATCGCCTGTGATCGCAGGAGGCGCAGCCACTTTGAAAGTAGTGTCGGCTCCTCCCTTAAAGCTGTATGCAAACTGTGTTCCGGTGACTGCTCCAAGAGTTATCATTACAATAACTCCTAAAATGATTTTCCTATTATTCATGAGAGTTTAAGAAGAACGGTAGAATATAAGCAAATAATCACCCGATGGTTAACACCTAGATTTGTCACCTATCAAGTTAACAAAGCCCTCAAATACCTACTTTTTAATAGATTTACTTATTAGGAATGTATCCATAACACAGGTAACGAGTTCACTTTACATAATTGTGGCAGTATTGGCGGCTGTAGCGTTGATAGGCTCTATAGGTGCGACAAATTTACAACAAGCAGTATTTGCTATTGGAGACCCCGGTCTAGTTCCAGACCCAGCAACGGGACGACATGGTCGTTCTATATGAAGGATTGCAGAAAAATGAGCCAAGTAAGTTTTCATTTGAATCCAATGGTAACGTTTCGCCGAAAAACATCACCTTGCCACAAATGAGTCAGATAAATCGTGTAATTCTATCTTGTTCCCTCGAATCAGAAATCGTTTTAGTTTTCTAAACTCAACTAGTTACCAGTTTCCATTACGCCCTAACAGAGCAAGTCTATCGTAACATCTTGGTGGAATGAACCGCTAGGAGCATTGACCCATGCCAAAAACTGGAAATAAACTGGTATAGATTGTCCACCAGACATCTGACCTAATTCCCATCCAGTAGTTGACAGAGACTTTTTGTTATTAAAATCGACAGGGGCAATAGCAGCACGAGTTACTTCCGGGCCAGAAATCGTAGCACCCGTTGCATCATTAATCCAGCTGCCTCCCTTAATCGTGAATTTTGCTAGTGTTTGTGAAGTACCTTCATTTTTTATCATAACT
>VBPX01000046.1 GCA_005877075.1 Nitrososphaerota archaeon
AGTTATTCAGTCTAAAGCATTAATCGAATCTATTAAAGTCAGTGTCTTATTTGGTGCTTTTTCTAACTGTTTTTTGTTTTAGTTTACGAGTTGTTCCTGTGGTCTCCTTACCTAAAAAAGTTTTTAGTTGCTCAATATTTTCTACATGTGAGGTTTTTCGCAATGGATCAACTGGGATCTTTCTTTTTCTGGCGACGTGAATATTAGTTACCCCTGATTGTACTAGTTCATTCTTAGAATAACCTCTCCCAAATCTGGTGATTAGGACACCATTACTTACTGTCTTGACCCTTCCACGCTTTATAACAGCCTTCATAGTCTACAAAATTTACAGCTCTAAATTAAAAGGTTTCTTGTTAAAACTTAGATACGATATTAATTTATCCATTTTGTTTGATATACTACACATTTAGTGGTCATAAGATCCAATTTTTTTCATTTCAACAGAAGATTGGCTTAGCTGACTTGAACGACTAATGAAAGATATTACACAAAAAAATTCTCGACTAATGTGGTGATGTTATGATTACTCAGAAATTGACATAGTTAGAAAATAAGGCAATGAAAATCGTCATCAAGTGTAATATAAACAATTCTTTGAATAAAATATATTATGTTTCAAAAAATGATTTTGTTCAAGGAGCTGAGCGCCGGGGTAGCTCAGCTTGGTCAGAGCGTTCGACTCATAATCGAAAGGCCGCGGGCTCAAGTCCCGCCTCCGGCACATGGTTTTTAAAACAGCTCAATAACGACATCGCTTAAAAATAAAGAGATATTTATCCCCTCTATTTTCTAACAATTAATTGTCAATTACCTTTGAGATTCTAAAACCAGTCATAGATTTTGTTATGTCGTTTATATCCAACTTGGGATATCAGGGGATTTTTTTCTTGATGGTTTTAGAAAGTGCATTGATTCCGATACCAAGCGAAATCATTATGCCTTTTTCAGGGTTCCTTATCACCAACGGGAAATTTGAACCAATAAGTGTTGTACTTGCAGGTACTTTTGGAAATGTTGTTGGTTCAATTCTAACATATTTCCTAGGAATTAAGTTTGGAAGATCGTTCATATTAAAGTACGGGAAATATATTCTATTCAAGAAAAGTCATCTTGAATTTACAGAAGAGTTGTTCCAAAGATATGGTGATAAAATTGCATTCTTTTGCAGATTGTTACCTGCTATAAGAACTTACATTTCTTTTCCATGTGGAGTAGGTAAAACAAATTTTGTTAAATTTACAATCTACACCTTTTTGGGATCCCTTATTTGGAATACCATGTTAACTTACGTTGGTATTCAATTTGGAAATAACTGGAAGAATATTGATAAATATTCAATATACCTTGATATAGTATCAATTTGTGTCATAGTAGCGTTCGCAATTTGGTTTGTGGCCAAAATGCGAGTTCGTAATAATAAAGTAACTGAGCCGTAATATTCATTCTAACACAATTAAAAATAAGATTGTGATATAAAAGTCAAGTCCATAAAGTATCTCAATGCAGTTATCAGGATTTCCATTACTTGTAGGTCTATTTCCATCATTTACTTTTTAGATAGATTCTGTAAGCATCAAACCCAATTATCCTCATGCACTACATATCAATTGCTTAAAATTTAGTATCATTAATTTCTATGTAGATATACTTACGTTATGTTATCGATAGATTAATTTATTAGAAATTTGGTAACTATTCTTGTCTGAATAATTGGTCAATATAGGCATAATATCAGATACACATGACGACATTGTAAATCTAAAAAGTGCAATAAAGATATTTAATGAAAGAAAAGTAAGTTATGTGATTCACGCTGGAGATTATATTTTCCCTGGAGTAGTTAAGGAGTTTAGAAACTTCAATGGCAAATTAATAGGAGTGCTGGGAAACAATGATGGAGAAATACCAGGATTGATGAAAAATTTTCAAGAAATTGGAGGAGAGTTACATGGAGAATTTGGTCATATAGAAGTAGATGGGCTAGAAATTGGAATATATCATGGAACTAGGAGTAAATTGACCGAATCCATTGTTGCAAGTCAGCTATATGATCTAGTTGTTTGTGGTCATACTCATATCAAACGTGATGAGAAAAGAGGGAATACACTAGTATTAAACCCTGGTTGTGCACATAAGGATTTTCCAAACATAGATGGAAAAATTGAGAAAGAAGCGACGATCATAATTTTAGACACTTCAACTAGATCATATCGATTCGTTAGATTATAAGATCTTTTGATTTTGTAGGAAATTATTTTTTCTTGACAGATAAGTCATCATTAAACATCAATTACCACAAGAAGGACTGTACATATGTACAAGTGGATGATCCAAAAATTAGTTTCAGAAGGCTATTAATTTCATTAATAATCATCAGAAATAACAAGACTATGGCCGATTGGCAGACAAACTAATTAGTTCACGATATCATGATTATTTTAGAAAAATTTGGAAAAATAGATGTTGACCATTTGCTTTTTTGGAATAGGGCAACAAAAAATTGTATGACTTTATAGTTAATTCAACTATATTGTATCAATATGAATCTAAATTCAGAAATCTAGTTTTTTATTCTGATTATTTTTACCCTTTCAAGTACTTTCCAATATTCGACTTCCGCTCCTTGTGTGATTTTTTCTCTTATATCGTCCTCTGCAGAAGAAGTTTCAAACATTTCGAATGTTTCAAGGTCCATAACTTGAAAAGTTTGTCCAGAAATAGAGATGATTTGACCATTTCTCTTATCAATAAGTGGAACATCTACATTGGCAGAAACGGGAGAAACCAAGCTATGCTTTGATCCGTCGAAAACAGATATTGCAGAAACCCTGGCTTTTGCTGAACCATGTTTTCCAGGCTTACTATGATCATAGGATACTATTCTGCATGGTTCATTATCTACTATAATGTAGGAACCTACCTTTAAACTGCCTAAATCCATTGGTTTACTCAATATTGGTCGAAAAAATAGAAAATTATTTCATATTTAACGGTTCTGGTTAGAGTCTAATTATCTTAGTTTTTCCAAAATAGAGAAGCTTACAAGATTACTTAGGAAAATCCCTTTTCTTGCAACATCCATTCTTGTTTTTTCACAATAGTTCTGGTCACTTTGATGAGTCTTTATACCTTCAATTTCCATTATTATAATATTCTCTGAGTGTGGAAAAATAAATGGCATTCTTTTGTTATTGATAAATTTCAGGTTTCCTAAATTTGCACTCACAACTTTATCCCTTTTTGCCAAAACACTTGCAATATCTCTTAATTCATGATTATCATGGCAATATTTCGTAAAGTAAATTGATACATAGCTTACCTTTTCGTGATGTCGCTCAAATAACTCTGATTCAATATTAAAGCAAAATAGAGAATTATTTGGACTTTGATATTTCGAAATTCCTTCTACCAATTTATCGAGGCCAATATATTTGACAAGAATATAATGATTGGAATTATTAGGAAAATATGGTTTGCTCTCAAATGCAAATGTTGCTGTAGTAAAATACATATCCTTAACAATTGCAGAATTCTTCCAATATTCTATCAAAAATTGAGCATTATTACCTCTAGGATAACATACATAACCACAAGATTGAATTGAATTGTCACTCAATTCTATATCCGTACTTCGATAGGAATATTTATACCATTTTTTTATTATTATTTTAGAACTAGTGTTTGTGCCTAGAATTAAGATATTCTATAACTAGGCTTGAAATTATTTTGTACTATGCGCAGTGTGCCATAATGCGGTATCTAGATTCTTTATTTTTCCCATATAGAAAGGGATACTAATATAACATAGAATCGTTGAAATTGCTCCGATCGGGTTTCGTAGCGCAACGCGAATAAATTCTACAATGGCGGTTTTCAATGCAAGTTTGTTCTTAATTCTACATCCAAGCTTCTGCATTTGACTATGACCATTGATTGCCCTTATTACCTGCGAAGTAAAATCAACAAGTGTCTTTGGCGGTTTAAACAATACAATTGCATTGGGATTGAACACTACATCATAACCCATTTGTTGCACTTTGGTTTGCATGTATAGGTCTATAGCTATTAGATTGTCGGGAATACTGATTTTTTTAGCTATGTCCGACCGAATTGATAGTCCCCTTCCCATAACAGAATATTTAGAGAGTTGCCTTTTTCTAATTGATTCTAGCCATTCGCTAACGAAAATAGTACTCCTTGCTGAAATTCCTTCGTCTGGAATTGGTCTTGGGTTAGATGCACATATGCCTACATTAAGGTTGATTTTCTCAACTAATTCCAGTGTGCAATCTGGATTTGGTATAACATCAGCATCGTATAGAACTATTATTTGACCCGTCGCATTTTGTATTATGTTATTCCAAGCATTTGCCGCCCCACTCCTTGTCATGTTATGAAGAAACACTATTTTTTGGGAATGATTTTTCATGAACTGCTCTACAAGATCAGGAGTATTATCGTTTGAATCGTCAGAGATGATGATTTCGGCTAGTTCAACTGATGCAAAATCTGAATTAATTATTTTTTCTAGAATTGCTTTAATGTTTGATTCTTCATTATAAGATGGAATTCCTATAGACACGGTGGTCAAATACGCTAATTTACGAAATTAGATTATTTTACTTTTCATATTAGTTGCCTCATAATATATTGAATATCCATTCTTAATATTGTTCAAATATGAATATATTAACAAGAAATCATAAAGTAAGAATTGACACTTCAAATTACCTATCGTAAACCTATACTGAAAACATCTAACCTCATTTCTCCTATAATAATAGGTGGAAAATCAGTTTCCGATAAGAGTGGTCTTCATGCGATGTCAAGTAGGAATTTGGTAGATAGGCTTGAGAAAATTTTGGAGTTGCATTTAGACAAGATAATAATTTTTGGCATGCCCAAATTGCATGATCCATCTGGGTCGCAAGCATGGAATAACAGAGGAATCGTTCAAAATACTCTGAGAACTATAAAAGAAAATTTTGGCAAGAAAATCCAGGTAATCGCAGATGTTTGTGTTTGTCAATATAATATGTCAGGCCATTGTGGGATACTAAATAGGAATAACGATGTTGACAATGACATGACATCGCAACTTATGGCAAAAATTTCATTAAGCTATGCTGAGTCAGGTGCCGACATAGTTGCACCATCTTCAATGATGGACGGGTTGGTGTTATCAATTAGAAAAAAACTCAATGATAATGGATTTAATGATACGACAATAATGTCATTTTCAAAACAGTTTTCTTGCCTTTATTCGCCATTTCGCTTGACCACATTTAACAACTTTTCAAAAAAAATCGACAAGTCTACCTATCAAATTGGATTTTCGAATTCAAGAGAAATTTTGAGAAAGGTGAAATTGGATTTATCTGAAGGAGCGGACATAATAACGATAAAGCCTTCGTTAGGGAATCTGGATTTAGTTAGCAGGATTATTGAAATGGTCAATTGCAAAATAGCCGTTCAGCATGTTTCCGGTGAATATGCGATGACAAAAGCCGCGTCACGCAATAAACTTATTGATGAACACGAATGGACAATGGGATACTTTACATGCATGGTTCGATCGGGAGTAGATATGATAATTTCATATGCAGCCGAAGAAATAGCTGCTATTCTTTAGGTTGCTCTAACCATCTAAAGTACAATAGTGCTATCGTTATGAAAAAATACACATGTTAATGGATAATGTACCAAATACTAAGAAATCATGCTTCAAGTTATTTTTTTAAGTGGACAGCGTTAATAATGCCAACTTGACCGGGTCTAGATACAACCCTTGCCAACCCTATTTCAGTTTCTATTAATGTTCCTTTGGTGATCACTCCTCTTCTTTCGTAATCCTTATTGGCTGTATTCTTAATGACTCTCAATATTTTTGACTTCGTAGTTTTCTGGTCCTCGAGGTTTGAAATATTTGCAAATTCACCAGTTTTCAAAGCTGTTTTACTGTTATTTCCGCGTACTCTCCTTTCCACTTTCATGTTGTTTCCAACGATTGCTTCGTTTGGATATCTATCTATTTCATATTTGCGTCTGCTTCGTGCGGCAATTTTTCTACCGCCAGTATACTTTCGCCCGGATAGATTTTCTATAGATTTTTTCATTTATCGTGCATGATACATGAAATTAATCCTATTAAGAGGTTTTCTATTAACAAATAGTCGAGAATATCACTTCATGACAATCTTGCTTTTGAGTGTATTAAGATCGTTAATTCCAAAATATTCTTGGAATTTTCTACTAGTTCTGTATATTTTTAATCGTCCTAATCGCTCTGATTCAATAAACGAATGAGCTCTCAACTCCTTAAGATGTGTATAAACTTGGCTTCCACGAATCTGAACTAGCCTTTTTGATGTAATTGGTTGTTCATATGCTATAAATGATAAAGTTTTCAGGGCACCCACCGGAATTAGAGGCTGCTGAGCAAATCTTCGAATCAAGGGCATGTACACAGGTTTTACCTGAAAGACAAATTTTTCATCATCAAGTTTTGCTATCTCCAAGGCGGTCAAAACATTTTGTGTTTTCTTTATTAGTTCATTCAATAATTTGACTATTTTTTCCTTAGAATTAATTCCTGCTGCCCTCATTAGATCATTGATGGTTAGAGGTCTGCCAGCTGCATATAGCGCTGCTTCAATTCTAGCACTGATTTCACTGTCTGGAAGCGACTGAGGCACCAGTTTGTAAATAATTACACTTTGTTAATCAATGTTTTCGTTCAGGGAGATTAAAATTCCATCATCATTTTGTTCAAGAAATATTTTTCTTTTCATTGCCAAATATAGTATTGCAATAAAACATCTAACTATTTCAGTTGGGTTCATTTTTAATGTAAGATTCTTGAATTCTACACACTTGTCGGCAGTTACGATATCATAAATCATATTCTCATATGATGCCAGAATCTTTTCAAACTTTACCAGATATTCATCAAAGTTGAATGTCTCTACTGATTCTAAATTTAGCTGATTCCTTCGAGGTTTTGGATTTGCTAATCCATTAATCATGTTTTCTAGTACACGCAATAATTCTTCCAGTGTCACAGGATAAGTAGGTTCGATTCGAAAGGGAATTTCTATTGGCTTCAAGTTTGGAATTGGCCTAATGTCCACTATCTCAATTCCCTTTTTGATCTTCGAAATCTTTTCTAATCGTAAAATGCTCTCTACCTTAAGACGATATATCAAAGAAGATGATAATGCGGCTATGCCACACATTCTAAGATCCTTTTTTCCACTATTGTTTATCAATTTCAATAACATTTCTAGCAGTAATGAAACATCAATTTCCCAGACGTCTTTCTTTGATAAGACTGAAGGATTAAAAAGTAAATCAAGTGGCGGTTGAGAAATACTTTTCTTTGTTGTAATATCCGCCTCTGACATGTATGATAGAACAGGATTTTAATAATATTAATTGGTATTGTCTAATAATATTCAGATTTGGTATAAAATAATGCAAGCGAGGTTGGAAAAACATTCAAAAGTCACCGTTTTGTAAGATAAAAAAAGTGGAGAGTGTTTTAATCAATGGCTTCAAAGAAAGAGTTAAGGGAAAAAGAAAATCAGGAGCGGCTTGCAAATGCTATCATCACCTTGGACAGTATAGCGAGAAATAACAACATTCAAAAAAATATTAGAAATATTGTGAGGGATATCTTGGCAGGGATAAAAGATGAAAAAAATGGATCTATTTCTGTTAGGGCAGCTAATACAATAAGCATGCTGGATAATGTGACTCAGAATCCGCAGATGCAATCTCATATACGTACTTTACTCTGGCAGGTAGTTTCAACATTAGAGAGCATAAGAGAATAAAGACCATCACTCTAATCATGTAGAATCGATATTCTTGGCCTGCTTTAATTGAGGCGGGAGCTTTTCTAGTTTATGATTAGGGTTAGCGAGATAATGTCTAGACGCACCTTCTCCACTCAGTACAATGTTACAATTAATACATTTGTATCTAATAGCCAATTACAGTTATACTTATACCTACATATCTAAAAAGATACTGAACAAATTAAGGAATTAATGATATTTTAATTGATCTGATAAGCTCAATTGATTCTATCCAGATTAACTTATCTCACGGCTGTTACTATGCCAATTTTATTATTAATAACGCCCAACGATTCAATTTGGCCGTTAGATTTGTAGTATCAGACCCATTTTGAATGTAATATTTTTATTTTTATTGCGCGGACTATCTTAATTTAATAATTTCTCGATTATCGGGAACAATGCTTCTAATCTTAAATCTAGAAAAAATATTACTTGCTACATTTTCTGATTTTGATTTTTCACCATGATTAACCAAAACTCTTTTTGGTTTAATTCTTGCAGTAAAGTTCATTATCTGGTTAAAATCGCTGTGTCCGCTAAATCCATCTATTTTTTGACTGCCACATTTAATTGGAATGACTTTAACTTTTCCTTTTTCATCTAACATGCTGATTTCCATTAACCCTCCATCTATAACTCGTCGTCCTAAAGTTCCATTTATTTGGTACGAGACAAAAATAATATTATTTTTGTTATCTGGGGCAATTTTCTTAAAGTATTCAACTGATGGACCGCCCTCCAACATTCCGGAAGTTGCCATTATGACGCTTGGATTTTCGTCGTTGAAAACCTCTTCTCTCCTTTCATATCCATTAATAGCCGTAAAATATTCTGATTGAAATGGATTAACCCCGTTGGACACAGATTTTCTAACGTCAAAGCCCAGGTAATGTGCGTAGGCCATATGGATTGCACTTGCTTCTGATATCATTCCTTCAATAAAGACTGGTGCCTCCATAAGACGTCCTTCTCTCATTTCCTTACCTAGGACCAACATTATTTCCTGAGCTCTTCCAACTGCAGGTACAGGAATCAAAACTTTACCTCCGGAGGATAAAGTCTTATTTATGGCGTCTGTAAAAGTTTTATAAACTACAGATTGATCTGGCATTATGTCTATTGAATTTCCATATGTACTTTCAGTTATCAATGTCTCTACTCTGGGGTAAGTAGAAACAGCACTGTCCAATAATTGGGTTCGTGCATATTTGTAATCACCGGAGTATAGAATATTATGTGTTCCAAATACATTGATGTGCACAGTAGCACTACCCATTATATGTCCAGCATTGTTGAATGTGATAGTGACATCAGGCGAAATATCCGTAGGTTTCCCATAAGGTAACGTTATGCAGTGCTTAATAACTTCATTGACATCTCGCGTTTCATAAGGCAGAAACGTTCCATTACTTTTCGATATCTTAACAGAGTCGTATTGAAGAAGTGTCATTAAAGGGAGAGTTGGTTCGGTACAATAAACTGGACCTCTATAGCCAAATTTAAAGAGCGCAGGTAAAAATCCCTGATGATCTATATGTGCGTGACTTATGATTACTGCATCTATTTCATCTAGATTAAAATTAAACCAGTCTATTCGTGGATATGCTGAAATTCCTAAAGGTTCTCCTGGATTAATGCCGCAATCTAGCATTATCTTGCTTTCTGAAGTTACAACTATGAAACATGATCTTCCAACTTGCTTAACTCCTCCCAGGCAGAAAATTGCTATTTCTTCCTTATTCCTGATTTTAGATTTAAAATCGCCAAATTCAGATTTTTTTTCATTTGATTGATCGATGAAATTTAAATTTGAATCAGTACTTTCCAAAACCAACGGTGGTCTGAAAACTCTTTTCCCTAACGATTGTAGGAAAATATTTCTTTCTTTAGCAGAACTCTTTTGAGTAGAGTGAATCATATTCATGCTACTTGACTGAATATGAGGAGAACGTAATGTATGAGCTATCCAACCTGTCGCCTGAGCAATATCGATTACCATATCTGCATCTATTGATTCAGGATGATTTACCTCAAGAACTACTTCTCCTGTGGCATCGTCACAAAAAACAGCTGATATTGTAACATCAGCTGGTAACATTTTTATCACTGTCGATCTTGTTTCGTCTTCAGACAATCTAATTGACGGGTCCGTTCTTACAATAAACCTTTTTTTAACATTCTTTGAAAGTGATGAAAGATTATGGTCCTTCAAACCTTATGTTTGTAATCTGCGATTCTTTTGGAATTGATTTTAGTATTATATCTTTAAAGTAATCTTCTCCAATTTTCTTTGAATGTTCAATATGACCGGAAGATAAGGTACTACTACTTTGTTTATCTTTGTCATTGTTCCCTAGTGTAGAAATACCCTCATCTACAGAATTGCTACTTAAGTTCTTATTGCTCACTTTAACATTCTTCTAGATACTCGGTGTGATTTTCTATCATCCTTACTTCAATAGTGATAATCAATTTCTATCACAACTCGATATAGCAAGGTCATTAAAATCCGTACCGGTTGTATCCATATTGAAAAGGAACATCTCTATTAATATATATTTTGGAAAATATTTGCATTTTCCAGTTTTATATTTTAGAAAGGTAAGTAGGGCAGAAATATGGCTATGGCTACAATAAATATCATTATCATGGAAACAGCTGACGAGATATTTTTGAGATGATTCTTATCAATTTTGGATCTGCTTTCAATAAGTGATCCATATAATTGACCTCCGTCCAAAAATGCGATAGGAAGGGAATTAAATATTCCAAGATTAAAATTGATAAACCATAGCCAGAATAGTGTATTTGCAATCACTGGAAATGATGTACCAAAAATATTTGATTGATATTTTGGCGCCATGAAATCTGAAAAAGGTACAAATTGTTCAGCCAACGTTGGTGGGGGAAGGATAGGAACTAGATGATTTATATCAAAAGTGAAGTATTTCTTGTACAATTCAAGAGCCAAAGCCGGATCTAGAGATACGATTGCTGTCCTGACACCAAGAATGGGTTTATTCGGGTCGGTATTCGCAGGAATTGACAAAATTTTTGTCATTTTATTTCCCTCACTATCATGCCATACAATTGAGGGTTGTTTCCCGATATTTGACCTTAATGTTTGCAATAAATCACTTTGACTTCGTATTTCAGTTTGTCCAATAGAAAAGATGCTGGATCCCTGCTTCAGACCTATCTTGTCTGCTAAAGAACCTTCTGTTACACTAATTATGTCAAGTCCAGATTTTTGAATGTTGGGAGTAGGGATTGGTGTTAAGGTCGATAATAAAACGAATAGCAAGGCGAGTGATACGGCGGCAAGAATCATATTATTTAGTGGGCCTGCAGTAAGTACTGCACTTTTTTCCTTTAATGATGCGTTAGTTAATCCATCCTTATCAAGATTGACAAAAGCTCCAACTGGAATAATGAGTACAAAAGCAATACCGGTTGATTCTACTTTTATTCCATACACCCTTGCGACTATGCCATGTCCTGCCTCATGTATGAACACGCTTATTATGAGTGCCAATAAGGTGTAGGTAAGTGGCAGAATTGGATTTATAATAGGAATAAGAAGATTGCCTCTAAGACCAATTACTTTGGCATTCTCTCTCACAGAAACATTTGAAATGATATTGGTTATCCCGCTAATAATTAATAATATGGCTATTGCAGTAATTACGGGCATTATATAGATATTAGCTCTAGCATATGCCTTTGCAATTCTGGTTTTTGCTATGTAATCAAAGAATTTCAGACCAAATGGAGTGTGAAGTAGAATTAGAGGGAATGGATGAAATACATCAGCGTGAATGCCTTTTTGTTTTTGTTTTTCCAGATCTGTATGTACAATAATTTAGATATTTAAATTAATTCATCTGGGCTTGAGCAATAAAAGTATCAATAGAAATTACATGATTTTGACTCAGAACATGAAATATCATAATAAATTATTATCATGTTATGAATTATCATAAAACGTTACTAATATTAGCCATTTTTCCACAAATCCAAAACGGATCTTTCTAATTTTGAGATTTTATTTTTCAATTCTAGATCCTTTTCCAACTTTTTTTTTCTTGCAATATGGTCAGGTTCTTTGATATGATCTTCAAGTAATACCGATTCTAGTGATTTCTGACAAATATTGCAGTAATATTCTTCCATCAGTGATTCAGTGGAATAAACCAAATTTAATTCATAACATAAATTGCGTATCATTAATTGACTTTATTTTACACATAGACCCATACAAACAATTTATTAACTTACGACCGTCGTATATCAATTGACAGGTATTCGACTTGGATGAACTTTTTCTTTTTCCTTTTTTTGTATTAATTGGTTCAGTTGCGGGCCTCTTAGGATCTATGATAGGCGTTGGTGGAGGGATAATAATCTCGCCTGCCCTAACTTTCCTTGGTTTTTCACCACCACAAGTAGCTAGTACGAGTCTCTTTGCAGTTTCTTCGACTAGCATCTCCTCAACTTTGGCATACGCTAAATCGAAAAAGATACAATACATGCTTGGACTTAAAATGGCAGCACTATCAATTCCAGGTGCTATAATAGGGTCGTATTTTTCAACTAGTATTGACCCAGCATACTTCAAGGCACTATTGGCAATAATATTAGTTGCAACAGGAATCTATCTCATTTATAAAAAATCGATAATCAATGGAGATGAATTGTCGTTTGAATCAGTGTGGGTCAAGATTCTCTTTTATTCCAGCTCATTTGTTGCAGGAATTATCTCAAGTTTATTTGGAATAGGAGGAGGAGTGATCTTTGTTCCCTTGATGATAATGATTATTGGATTGACAATGTATGTTGCCGCACCTACATCACAATTCATACTAATGATTACTTCTTTGGTAGGATTGACAACTCACATATTCTTGGGAAATCCTCAGTATATTCCTGCAATATTGCTCTCTATAGGAGCATTTACAGGAGCGCAGATAGGATCAAGATTATCACCTAAATTGAGTGAACAAAAACTAAGGCTAATTATCGGAATCACTTTTATTGTTATTGCGATAAGACTAATAATTGATTTTTATCAAGCATCTAGAATAACAATACCGAGTTAAGATATCTTTGTATGCAGCTCAAAAGATCCTTGATGCATAATCAAGCCATTTTTTACTTTAAAAAATTGTAGGTTGAGAATATGAATTGTCCGAATTATCAGGAAAATCGACATTTATGATAAAAGTAATAAAGTGGACATAGAAATATCTATCAGACTGCAGATTATTGTCCATTCGAACTCCAGAAAAAATTACAAATGTTTATGGAAACAAGATTCGATATCTTGATTACAATAGTTCGAACTCAAAAAAAAGCGAAACACTGCTATTATTGCATGGAATTGGTGCCTCTGCTGAAAGATGGTCAGAGGTGATTCCATTTTTTTATGACCATTTTAGATTAATAGTACCCGACATAGTCGGATTTGGTTACAGTGATAAACCAACTGTAGAATACAACATGTCATTTTTTGTAAAATTTTTAGAAGAGTTCCTAAATAAGTTAGGAGTGAAGATAACAAGTATAGGAGGTTCTTCATTTGGAGGACTGATTGCAGCTGAATATGCAATTAAGTATAGTAATATGGTAAACAAATTGGTTCTAGTTTCTCCCGCCGGGACCATGAAAACTTCGACCAAAACATTAGAAGAATATATTTTGGCGTCATTGTACCCCACCTATGATAACGTATGGAGAGCATTCATCAACATGGCGTATGATCCCAAGACTGTCACAGAACAAACTATAGAAGAGTTTATCAACCGAATGAAACTCCCTAATGCAAAATATGCATTTATGTCTACAATGCTAGGGATAAGAAATACTACAAATCTGAGTTCTCGATTAGCCAAAATACTTTCACCAACAATGATAATTTGGGGTCTGCAGGATTATATGATTCCAGTGAAATATGCGGACGATTATAGGGTTATTCCTAATTCCAATCTTGAGGTGATTCCAGAATGTGGTCATACACCATTTACTGAAAAACCGGCTGTGTTTTCTAAAATAGCACTTGATTTCTTGACATGATTCAATAGTATTAAATAAACGTATTTTCAAAATTAGAGTATGGGTGATAAGCCGGATTTTAATGATGTGGAATCATACAAGAAGGCAATCGATAGCACTACAGAAGCACAGCAAGATTTTTTCAAGAAATTTTCTAATCTTCAATTAGATGCCATGCAAAATTTCTTTTCAATGTTGCAAGGTCTTACTTTTTATCATGCCATGTTTAAGACTACAATCCAAAGTGGGGGCAGAATATCAATACCAGAAGCTGAAAGACAAGCATTGAAAATTGATGATGGGGATCTTGTTCAAGTGATAGTAATTCCGATTGAAAGAAAACATAAGAATAACACTAATAAATGACACTGATTTGGTTCGTCATCAATGCTATTAATAGACAGATATCATATCAGTTTGAACGTGTCTTAAGCCATTGTCCTACCTTCGGTAAAACATTATTTTGCGAATAACTACTTGCAATTAATCCGACGTGTCCAGTATGAAATCTGATTAATCGTTTATCTTCGCTTGATACTACTTCATTCAAAGGAACGCTACACTCTGGGCCAACAAGATGATCTTCTTCTGCGACAATATTCAGAAGTGGAACATTAATTTTTTCAAGGTCTACGATAATTTTTCCTAATTTTAGCTTGTTCTTAAACAAAAGATTTTTTTTGTAAACATCATTTATCCATTGCCTTATTGTCTCGCCCGCTATTGGGGGTGTATCATATAGCCATTTTTCGATACGCAGAAAGTTCTGTACAAATGAATCATTATCAATATTTTCAATCAGATTAAAATATTTATTAACACCTTGTTTAAAAGGTTTCAAAATTGAGTAACATTCATAGAGTTTCTCTGGCGGCAAGTTACCAATAGAACTAACTAATTTATCAATATCCATCTCACGCGATATATTTGCTATAACAGTTGTATCCTTACTTGTATCAATCACAGGTGCAATTGTTACCAAATTTTTAATTTTTTCCTGATGTAACGATGTATACATTGCTGACATCGATGATCCCATGCAATATCCATGGAGTGTAATTTTGTCTGCACTATTCTTATCTCGAACTATGTTAACACAATCATCAATATAGCAATTCACATAGTCATCAAACGAGACATATTTGTCCATTCTAGTTGGAGATTTCCAGTCCAGTAAGTAGATATCATAACCTTGTGTCAGAAGGTGGCGTATCCAGCTCTTGTTTGGTTGTAGATCAAGTACATAGGATCTATTTACTAATGCATAGACAACTAATATTGGAACAGGAGAAACTTTTTTTACAAGACTGTGATAGTGCAAAAGCCTGTATAATCTTGTTTCACATACTATATCATTTGGAGTATCGCCAACAGCTATATGATTATTCTTCGTGAGTAGCTCAATAGTCTTCGCTACTTTTGAAAAATCAATTAGATTTCGACTTTGGCTATTCTTATCTTGGTTTATCATTTCTATAACTTATCTGATTTATTTTCTTGTGAGTTTTTTCATATTCGTTTTTTATGGCTCTTAAATTTTTTTTCATTTCTTGCAAATCTTTTAGAACTTCATCTAATTCTGATCTGGTTGGTATATTTAATAAGTTGAGGTTTTTTTCAACAATCTTGTTGACATAATTCACAAAATCAAGTTGTTTTGAATATACTTCATTGTATGCAATGGCAAATTCTTTGGATGAAAAAAGAGAACTAAACGCTTCTTCAAAAGCATCAATTACAAGTAGCCTGAATTTTTCAGAATCAGCTTCGCTTAATTTTGGATCAGATCTAGATTTCAAAATAACGTTCCCAATTGCTTGGAAATTGGTTTTTGACATTTGCAGCCAATAATTTGATAGATATATCTGTAGATCTATCAAGATCTTGTTTAACGATAGCATATCCTGCAGATATTCATTGTAATTCTTAGTCAAGGCATTAAACATACCAAAAGTAGGAAAATTTTGTATTTTCTTCCATTTTTCAAAAATATCATATTTAGAGACATCGTTCAAATTATTATTTTCATCTTTCAAAGCTCTATTACCTATTTTATATCTTGATTATTTAGTATATTTACTTTAAATAAAAATTACACTAAATATTTTGATTTCATCTTTATCTGATGCAACTTGATTTGAAAATGATCGATATTGCTCTCAATGGAATATTATTTCAACTGTAATTTTAGTTAGCATACTTCATAGTCTTTTGCAAATCATTCAATAGAAAAATATTGGATCTAGAACTCGAAACTTAGTTAATGTAGGTTAATAAAGTCTTTCTATACAATAATCAATGTGGGATTTACTGACATATTCAAAAAATGGAGACCGAAAGGAAAGATGTATAGTCTTAGGTGTAACCAATGTGGAAAAGGATTTCTTTCTAGCTTTGCACTTGAAGCTCCTGTATGTGGTAAGTGTATGCAAAAAATAAAATCGTCTGACTCAACAATTGATTATGATGAAAAATGTATTACGTGTGGCAATGTGGGAGTCATACATGCCAAATCACAATGTTATTCATGTTATTTTGGACTGAAAAAGAAATAATGTGAAAATGGGACTGAAAAAGAAATAATGTGAAAATGATTGATGCTAAGAATAACACAAAAAATTATTTTGGGATTTTACGTTTGGTTTGAATTTGTCAGATTCTAACATTCGTACATTATTTTCTATATTGCAGTCCGGGTTACCTATTAAATTGGGATTGTGGTACAAGCTTCATCTTCCTGCCAAACCACAGATGGGAGATTCCATTGAAGGATTTCATTTGTAACAATTTCATTCCTGTGATTTTTTCTATTTTTGTCAATCCTGTCAAATCAATACAGTAATTCTTTGCCTCAACTACTATGAATTCTAGGTTTTCTTCCTTTACCGTAACATGATTATATTTTAATAAATCACTTGATACAACAGTGTGTAGTATCCAATAAACGCATTCATCTATTTCTATTTGCATTAATTGATCTATATGATAGCATTATGATTTCTTTTAAGAAATTAGATAATATTTTTTAGAAAAAATCATACTAAAAATTGCGTAAAAAAAAGTATCTAATACATTCTATAAACAATGAATAAATTATCCATAAAATAAAATAGAAAAGGTATCACGTAGAAGTATTAATTTTGTTGAGCCTAGATAGGAAGAGTTCTAGAAGACAGATATTTTCGTAAATAGTGATTCAATAGAAGAGTTACCAGTTATGGCTTTTTCCTGGATGTATTTCTTCTCCTATTCAGCCTTAATAAAATTATACCCGCAATAGCCCACAGAACTGAGGAACCGAGGTATTGATGGAAATACCATGCTATTCCACCCCCTATTGCAAAGGACATTCCTAAAATTCCTAGAATTTGTTTTTGCTTTACCATAACTAAGTTTAGGCGCTCCAAAGGCTCGTCGCTTGCACACTAATCAAATTATCTTTAATTAAAGAATTATATAAAAAATATTTCATTGTTGTTCTTACTATCGATTCAGTCGAATCTTAAATATATTCACAAATAGTTAAAAATATGTGAGTATTCCACATGCTGCACATGGTCTGATGTTTACTTTAGCCATCACATTATCCTTAGTAGTTTCTATCAATCACCTTACTGCATTTGGCGAGCCTACCATGGAGTTATGTATCAATGGGAAATGTAAAATGGTATCAGGGCATCATGGTTATCATAGTCAAAAAACATGTATAAATGATAAATGCGGTACTGAGACGCTTCGTGCGAATACCACGGGTACTGAGACGCTTCGTGCGAATACCACGGGTATTGTGCAGTAAATCAAAGAGGTTGACAAGTCAATGCTCATAAATTGATATCCTAATAATAGCTCCTAACTGGAGAAATGATTTTGGTTTAATGGACCTTGTGACATTTAACTGCGATGTCACTTGCTTCTGCATTCTTATCGCATTTTTCCTTGTCCACACTACATATTGTAACGCTAATCCCATCCTTGCCTTCACCGGTTGCACAATACTTAAGTTCTGAAGAGTCATCTGCAAAAATTATCATCATGTCTAAATCAATGGTTGCAATGAGAATTAATCCAATTATCCCCATTATTAGAGCGACATTCATTGTAGATATTAGGAAGATAAGGTATTTAATTCAAACTCTGCTTATGTCCTATTCTAGTTCATTCTTGTTCCTTCTTCTCCGTTTATGATAAATTGCAAATTATTCCATAGCCCGAAAATTACTCTAACGTAATGTCCTGATGAGCCATGAGAATGTTACCAAACTTATAAAAGGGGAATAACAGTCAACAATTGTTGTTCGTATTTATTTCAAGCTTAACTGCTTCTATTTGACAATCATGATTTATTACAATCTTTTGGGGAGGAACTTTTAGTCTTTATGTCTTCTATCTAATAACTTACCTCGTAGATTTAACGTTGCTTTCGAATGTTGTCTTTGAATGTTACTCAATCTGAAGTATTATAGGATTTAGGATGTAGTATTAGTTTCAGGTTTTAGTTCATTTACATATTTGTATTATAAACTTTAAATAAAAATTTTGACTTATTTTTTTTGTCTATCTTTGAATTCATTGTTCAAGTAGATTTTGAAAACAAGCGAATTGGCTGGTGCTGAGTCTTCACCGGGCAAGAGGTCAACCGATCGTTATTTTATTGAATAATTTTCAATTGGTTCTGCTAGTTATTTTGGAAACTCTTCATGTATCTATAATATAGTTACTCTCATAAGGCACACTGGATGCTTGCAAGGTAAAGATAAAAATAAATAGTTTTTGTAACAATAATTGGTAATTCAATGTTAACTGCAAAAGATTCCCTTTGTTGAAGATATTCAATACTACCCAGAATTTATATCACAATTTCAATATCATGTGCCGACTCGTTACCTTCGACCACTCACTTTTCAGAACCTGTATTTGATACTTTCACGTCTACAAATTCTGGTCTAGTTAAGGGAGAATTATTTCCTTCTTTGCAATTCAGCTTAAAATCACCGACGCTTACTGTACATACCTTATATGGATCACCATCATTTACAGTCAAATTTGGAAATGTTACTGTATAACTCACCTTATCCTCAAATTCCGATTCAGGGTTTTCTGCATTGAATACTTTTACTTTTGTCTGATCATCCACATTAACTATTGTGACAGTGTCTTTTGTTGAGTTTGTTATTCCAAATAAAGTGACAATTACCTTAAATACATCTTTACCTTGTCCTGTTTCTGCTATCACCTTTGTAGATAAACTGACATTTGTGAAAACGATTGCGATCACAAAGCTCGTAAAAATTAGTGATTTCATAAAATAATTTCTTTTCATCATTACGATAATAAGTTCATTGTTCTTAAATTTTTCCAGTATGATTTTCTAGACTGCATATATGAATGGAAATTTGTTGCTCATGGTGGCAAGAAAATTATATGAAAATAAATACACTCGTCACAAAATTTACGATTCTTTTTTACAATCCCCTGATTTGAAAGGTGAGTATTTTATTAATCGAGGTTAAATTAGGCTGACTCGTAATTGTATTACCAAGTGAAGTACTCTTGAATAATGCTTGATTGTCAATTTGTCATAGTGCTGGGGAGGATCTATGTAATGAAACCGATACGATGTTGGCAATTAGCCAGGACAAAAATTAAGCTAAAAAAGCAACCATGGTTTTTAAATTCATTTTCAAGAATTGATACTGTAGAAACGTGAGTGATTCTACTCTTAGTTTAGACCTGAATCTTCAGCATTATCTAATCCTACTCATTGTACTGTAGGCAGGGCCAAGTACCATCAAGTTTTAGTGGAAGGTATTATATCAATTGATTTTAGAGATGTGTAGGCAATATTTAATTAGAATTCCATAATATTTACAATAAAGATATTGGAGATAAGTAATGAAAATTAGCTTAAATTATGGATTAAATCAATATGCATTTGACACAACATCAAAAGACAAATATCCAATTGAAGTAACATCAAGTTGTATGTAAATAGAGGATCAGTCTATTTGGCTAAAGTTTGCGGGCGTTATATCGGCAGAAGTAATGGTTACTTGTGATCCATTTACCGGTGGTGTTGAACTTTGTGTTACAGAATATGACTGTCCACGCGGAATTACAACTCCAACATCTTTTGCATAAGTTTCATAAGTAGAGATCAATTTCTGTAGTATGTCTGGATGCTGGTTAGCTACGTTAATGATTTCAGTTGGGTCATTTGCAAGATTGTGTAATTGCCATTTTCCATCACCCACTGGTGGTTCGTGCCTTATGGCTTTCCAATCACCCATATATACAGCACTGTGGTTGAACATTTCATCTGTTACGATGTCGTTTTCTCCATAAACCCTGTCAACAGTTCCGTTAATGAGGGCTTTTAATGATTTTCCCATTATTGGATGCACTTTATGTCCATTATATGAAGGACCCGGATGCTTAACTCCCGCATATTCTAACATGGTGGGAGTAATATCCTCTACATAAGTAAATGCTTTGATAACTTTTGGATTAGATGTGTTTGAACTTGAACTTGAAGCTGATGTTGAAGCTACTCCCGGTTCTTTAACTATTAAGGGAACTCTAGTGCCGGCTTCATACTCTGTTGTCTTATATCCCGAAAGTGGAGAAGCAGAGGAATCCGCACCCCATGCAGCATAGTTAATTACAGATGTTCCGTTACCTAGATTTGATCTTGTATTATTAACGTGTTCAACAAAGCTGGCCATATCCGGACTGACCGTGGTTAATTTAATGGCAAGTAACGGAGCTGGTTCACTAGTACCGTTATCTGAAGCGAACATGATAAGTGTGTTATCGTATTGACCCGTGTCCTTCAAGAATTGTATTAGTCTACCTATGTTTTGATCCATATCTTCTATCATTACTGCTCGTACTGCCAGTATTCTAGCTGCATATGCTTGTTGTTCTGGTGATAGACTAGCCCAAGGTTGGTCTGGTGGTATCCTGTCTGGTAATTTCATATCGGCATTCCAAAATCCAAGTTCCTTTTGCTTTTCAAATCTGTGTTCTCTTATTTGGTCCCATCCTACACTGTATATCTTATCATATTTGGCAATATTTTCCTGTGGAGACTGAAATGGAGAATGTGCTACTTGGAACGATAAATAACCAAAGAAGGGTTTTCCATCTGTAGAATTCTTGATAAATTCTATCATCTTGTCAGTATAAAGATTATTGGAGTAAAGTGTTTTATTCCCTGGTCTCGGAATAATCTTACCATTTTCTGCGAACGTTATCTTTTCAATGGGTGCTTCTGGATAATCATTAAAGTGATTAGCTCCACCACCAAGCAATGCTAAGCTTTGCTCAAACCCTCTATCATGCGGTAGAGTTCCGTTTTCGTCATGATTACCTGAAAGATGCCATTTTCCAGACAGGTAAGTGTGGTATCCAGAATCCTTTAATAACTCAGCAACTGTGACCGTCCTATTATTTATCCAAGTTTCATATCCCGGTTTTCCTACCTGATTGGGAGCTATAAGTTCATACATTGTTCCTATTCCACCAATATGA
>VBPX01000115.1:0-680 GCA_005877075.1 Nitrososphaerota archaeon
TAATCATTCACGTCCCGAAGGGCTCATAAAATAACGTTTTTCTTAATTACATATAATAAAATTCTAGTTTTAGAAATTCTAATAATAGTCTGTATGAATATTCAGTCATATCCCTCAGAACCGTATTTTCTATGATTCTCATGATAGTATATTGTATTGAGTAGTTACAAATGTTTTATTGGGCTTGTGCAGATACTTCATCAGATAACTGTCCAATTGTATTGCTAGTGTTTACCGCAGCAATTCTGTAATAATACTATTGTTAGCAACGACAGTCGTATCAGAATATGTATTTGTTTGAGAAGTAAAATCAGGAGTTGAGAGATTTACTCTAAAGTTAGGCTGATTTCCTCTGTAGATATTGTAATGATGAAGGTCTGTTTCTGTATTAGTAGTCCAAGTTATGTCCATCCGACTCGGAGGTCCTGCATCAGGAACGATTTGGAGGCCTGTCACTTGTGCAGGAGGAGTATCTCCATTTTGTGTTCTCGGAAATTGTCTGGCCAATTCAAGTACCTTTTGTGATCCGAAGCCAAATACAAAACCAGCCATAATATTAAAGAAAATCGAATCCCCAAGTATATCCTGATCTTTGAAACCCGCAAACGCCAAAACAGCGATGATAAATGTATAGACAAGCCATACTGCTTCAGTCCTATTTATATCAAGAGCCTCATTTT
>VBPX01000115.1:726-4465 GCA_005877075.1 Nitrososphaerota archaeon
CTAGGACAATACAGAAGTATCCTAGCCAGCTTAGGTCCTTTGGAACAATAGTCCATTGGAAAGGAACGACGGTATCTCTTAAAGTATTATTCACGTGGTCCAAATAGCTAAATCTTAAGTTATATGTATAAGTCCCGTTCGATATTTCATCATAATGACGTGCATTAATTTTTGCTTTATAACTAACTGAATCTGAAGTACTATTCGAGGGAATAAAGTTTCCGTCATATGAAATGATTGGCTTTTCAGGCGATATTAATTGAACAGAATTGATAGTAATGTTGTAGTCAATGTCTTTTTCCAATACATAGTAAAATGTGCAAAGTTCCCCCTTACTAGAAAACTTAACCATATTATCTAAAATAAATAGGAAAAAATTAGGCTAACTGGACCAGATATTAAGCAAAATGTTATATGATAAGTATCCGTGACTGAATCGGTCATCCTCAACATGAAGAAAAAGATAGATTCAAAACTATTGTCTAGAAGTGGTTTAAACATACAGAATTAATTTTTTGTTTCCAAATATTAGAAAAACTGGATTAGGATAAATAAATGTCTGTGGCGCTAAACACATAGATAGATATACGATTAGCGTGTATCATAAACATGCATAAGTTTTTTTACGGAAATAATCCTCGTGGTAATAAACATAGACCAACCCCAACATTGCGACCAGTAAATATATCAA
Source organism: Nitrososphaerota archaeon (assembly GCA_005877075.1). GTDB lineage: Archaea > Thermoproteota > Nitrososphaeria > Nitrososphaerales > Nitrososphaeraceae > TA-21. The sequence goes on from VBPX01000115.1 coordinate 1,418, forward strand.
AAGAGCTACTCAAAGATTTTCGAGACCTCGTTTTAAACCCTAGAACATCTCGGAATCAGGCGGTTATTGTTCTGTGTGTGGTGATATAGCAACTCAAATAGCAAGTTATAATATGGTTGACGCTACGCTTGTGGAAAAGTATTGTGACACTTGTCTGGCAAGAGGAATTAATTAAAAATGGGCTATTTAAAGCAAGACTGACATCCATTAGTCGGTATTAAATAACATCAACTTCCTGAAGAGTTACCAATCCATTGTCACCAACCATCCTTTTTACTTCAAATAATAATGGTTCAATTTTGGATTGAAGATCTACAACCTCTATTATTAATGGCATATTAACTGTGATGCCCTCAAGCTTTATGGTAGACCTTCTTCTTTTTCCAAATCCATCGACGCCACTCCATACAGTAGCACCTGCAATCTTGTTTTGCATAAAAAAATCAATCAACAGTTTATGAAGTCTTTTACCATTAGCTTCATCGTTCCTTTTTATTCTGATTGTTAGACATAACATTTTCATTTTCATACTATTATCATCATAACCTCATTATTGTCAAAGTAACTATTCTTCCTAAAATAACAGCCACCAATGAAAGTCCTATGTTCCCTAATATGTTCAACCCAAATAATGTAAACTGCTTGTTGTCAAGTAGGTTAATTGTCTCTAAAGCAAAAGATGACATAGTTGTGAAAGAACCACAAAACCCTATTGCAAAAAGTAGTGAGTATTTCGTATCTAGATTCCAGAATGTAGATAAAATTGAGAACGCTCCTAGAATAAAGCTTCCAATAACATTTATTATTAGAATGTTAACAGGTAGTGTTCCTATAACAATAGTAGATGAAACAAATTTGTATCTAAGGAATGCACCACCTAGGGCTCCTAAACTTAACAAGATAAATTCTATTCCTTTCATTTCCAATTTGCCTACCATATTTTAAGTCAATTGATAGGCATTATCAGCATTCTAATAGAAGCGGTTTAGGGATGTCCCAAGGTTAATGCCATAACCTAACATCATTACCTATTAAATGAGGATTATTTAAAGATGACCATGTTAAATTGAAAATAAGAATCTGAAAAATAAAAACTAGTAGAACCTCAAGTTTTATAAAATCTATTATTTTAGTTAAAACAATAGTTGGCAGTAGAGCAAGAAGCTTTAATTCATGTGTTAATTTCACTCGCGGTTCTTCTTTTTGCTGCGAAAATATTTGCTGAGCTGTTCAACAAATTAAGACTTCCTGCAGTTTTAGGGGAGCTAGTAGCTGGGATAATTATAGGTCCTTTCGCATTGGGCTCATTACCAATATTTGATGGTAAACCTCTTGTCATATTAAATGAAACAATCCGCCAGATAGGTGAAATAGCTGGAATTGTCATACTATTCATCGCAGGACTTGAGATTACTCCAAGAGAGTTCCTGAAAGGAGGGGTAGCATCATTTACAATAGGAGCATGCGGGGTTATTGTTCCATTCTTTCTAGGCTACTACGTATTTACGATATTTGGATTAGAGGGATTACAGTCTATCCTCATAGCTACAGCACTTACCGCAACTAGTGTTGCGATATCGGTTAGAGTACTCACTGAATTAGGAAAGATGCAAACAAAAGAAGCAAAAATAATTTTGGGAGCAGCTATAGTAGACGATATTCTTGCTATTGCAATTCTATCAGTTGTTGTTACTATGGTTCAAACTGGTAACTTGGCGCCAAACATTATTGATATTATATTTCTCATCCTAAAAATATTAGGGATATTTGCTGCGTTACTTATTGGAGCAATATTCATTATACCAAGAATACTACACGCAGAAAGATTATGGAAGGCTAGGGGTAGCATCGAAGGTATTGTTACCGCGTCATTTTTTGGTGCATCCGCCATAGCTGCTGCGGTAGGATTGTCTCCAATAGTAGGAGCATTTTCTGTAGGTATGGCAGTAGCTAGCACAAAAATAATTAAAAGAGTTGAAGAATATGTTGACAAATTAGAAATAATATTTGCCCCATTATTTTTTGCAATTATTGGAGCTCAGGTCAATCTTACCGGAATCAACTTAAATGTGCTATTCTTGTCCACAATTATAATTGTCGTTGCTATTGTCAGTAAATTAGTAGGATGTGGATTACCAGCATTCATGTATTTGAGGAATAAGTCAAAGGCAATGAAAGTAGGTATAGGTATGATTTCAAGAGGTGAAGTAGGACTCATAGTTGCTGGCATTGGCGTAACTTCTGGTGCTTTATCCTCAAACATCTACACTACAGTAATCATTATGATTGCCATAACTACATTAATTACTCCCGTGTGGTTAAAGAAGGCATATAGCAAAGAGGAAACCGTTGTTGACGCCTATTAATGCCTACATCTTCAATTAGAGTCGTAGGGTATTGTTCATTAACCAGCAATTTTTTTACCTATACTTGTTTTGCAAATTCAATTTCTTGTCAAAACAAAAAGCTAAAAAGAAGTTAGCAGAACCCTACTACATGAAGGGAACTAATCCCGACGGCTCCCAGACCTAACAATTTAGACGATACTAAATCGATTCTCATCTCCAGCTTGTATTATCTCTGTTAACCAACAGTCATTCCTTTGGCGTATGTTTTGGTAATTAGAATATATGATGAGACAACAAAGAACTCAAATGGAATTCAAAGATGTAAAAACAGAAGCGTAAATAAATTGCTAAGTTAGTTAGTAAATTTAAGCAATATAAATTCCAAATAATACCAAAGAACCAACTATGGCTATTATGTAAGGAATTTTATTGTTCCTGTTATCTTTTATCATCCATAATCCTATTGCAGCATATCCAACTCCGGCACTAATTGAAAGCGGAAATTCAAAAGTCCTGCGTTGCTTTTCAAACGTTTCTTGATGTAAGGTTTCTTCTGTTTCTTTGACTTCAATGTGTTTGGATTCGTTGGCGTTGTGTTCTACCTGGCCTTCATGCAGACGTTGTTCCGGTGATTCACTAGATTCATTGTGAATTTCACCAAGTGTTTTCTCTTGGTTCTCATTGTGGCCAGACTCTGTAG
>VBPX01000116.1:0-1945 GCA_005877075.1 Nitrososphaerota archaeon
ATTCGCATGGCCACAGTCGAATGTATCCGCTCCAGGACCACCCGTAAGCAATTCGCCTCCATTGCCACCTATTAAACTATCATCGCCAGCTCCTCCATTTAGTGTATCTTTCCCGTTACCACCATCTACAATATCATTACCATTGCCACCGTTAACAGTATCATCGCCGTTTCCACCATTTAAATTATCATTACCGTCGCCACCATCAATGTTATCATTATTGTTTCCACCGTTGATGGTATCATCGCCTCCACATCCAAATAATTGATCGTTACCACCAAGACCATTAATAGCAGTAGCACCGGTTTCAGCATTATCAGTCCCATATATGGTATCATCACCACTAGTTCCCGCCGGAACTGGAGCCATGCCAGGACAAGACGTACTAACAGTTACGGTTAGTGGGAAAGAAGCCGATGGCGGTTCTCCAGACTTGTTACTTTGAGCAAAGGCCAAATTAGGAATTAATGGAAAGGAAGCGAATTGCCGATTATCTTGCTTGTTAGTCTGAGCAAGGGCTTCTTGTAAGCCTTTTTTGTCAACAGAAAAATAGGATGATGAGATTGTTGGAGCAACAATCAGAGAAAATGAAATTACGAAAATAAAAGCTATGGAAACAATGCTATACGCTGGAGACAAACTCTATTTACTCATAATTTGGTGTAAAGTGTCGTATATTAAGTTAATAGTAAAAAATTATATAATTCTACTCTTTTTCTTACTTTTATTCGAAAATTACTTCCGTTACAACTAAAATCTTGATTTTCAAACCCTACTTTATTATTAGTACTTTGAATTTACCTATTTACACATTATTTTCTTGTTATTCTAGTTTCTTTTAATTCATTAGAAGAGGCTTTCTTTTTACAATTTGCTTAAAATAGAATTAACTAGGAGACCAGTTTTACTACAAAGTCGTGTTTGCCCTTTTCCATTGCATAGCTCATTGGAGAACTGCATGAACTGAACGATTCATCATCTAGTGCACATTCAAACTTATCTTCCTGGATGCTACTACCTTTCTGAACATTTTGTGTCGTTTCAGTTCCTTGGGCGGAGAATGTAAACGTAACTTTCTGTGGAACTATCAAATCTCCTGGAGACAAAGAGTTACCTGCTTCATCTATCGCTGAGTCAATCACTACGGTTGGCTGCAATATAGGACAGTTAATCGTGTCAGTAACATTATTGTCTATGCCATTGACACAAGGTTCAGAGACCGGTGGAGTACAGGCTATGTTAATCGTGCCGTTAATCGTGTCAGTAGCATTATTGTCTATGCCATTGCCGCAAGTATCGGAGACCGGTGTTGTAGTAGTAGTATTGGCATTAGTGTCAGTAGTATTGGCATTAGTGTCAGTAGTATTGGCATTAGTGTCAGTAGTATTGGCATTAGTGTCAGTAGTATTGGCATTAGTGTCAGTAGTATTGGCATTAGTATTGGCATTAGTGTCAGTAGTATTGGCATTAGTATTGGTATTAGTATTGGCATTAGTGTCAGTAGTATTGGCATTAGTAATTGTATTTGTATTAGTGTCAGTAGTAGAAGGAGTACAACCTTCGTTATTGGCAGTGGCAATCTTACCATCACCATTGTCATCTACGCCATTATCGCATGTTTCAGATACTGTTGGTAGATTCTGATCTTGTTCTTGTTTTAGGTCCAATAGCGCGGAAACAAGCGCTGGATCTGTTGTTTCATCTTTAACAACCTTGTTAAGAATAGCTTCGTCATCAATTATCTTATCAAGAAGAGTATACTCTTTACCATCAGTTCCCACATCACCGGTCTCACCACCTGTTTCTTTCTTGTTATCACTTGTTTGGTCACCTGTTTGGTCACCATCGGTTGAGCTATCGGTTGAGCTATCGGTTGAGCTATCGGTTGAGCTATCGGTTGAGCTATCGGTTGAGCTATCGGTTGAGCTATCGGTTGAGCTATCGG
>VBPX01000116.1:2219-4968 GCA_005877075.1 Nitrososphaerota archaeon
CCTTTGAATCAGTTGAATCCTTTGAATCAGTTGAATCCTTTGAATCAGTTGAATCCTTTGAATCAGTTGAATCCTTTGAATCAGTTGAATCCTTTGAATCAGTTGAATCGCTTGAATCATCACTACTGCTATCTCCGGAATCTTCCGCAAATACCGCAGTAATCAATTTAATTTTATTCGAAATATCACCATTTGTAAGTAAGGGATGTAAAATTATAGAGCTAAGAATTGCAATAAGAAATATTATAGAAAATTTATTCATTCTTAAGTTAAAGAAAAATCAGTTGTTTAAACTTTTTGACTAGTTTTTATACTACTAAATATTCTTGATTAGAAAAATCGAACTTACTTCAAAGCAAATAATGACATTGGATAAATTCGTCTTCTTAAACCCTTATTTTGGTAAACTGGAACGCCCATACGATAGGACTTGAATATGACCAGCTATTGACAAAAAGAATTTTAAAAAGTTAATTTAATATGCGATGATATTAGCAATGGAATCATTAGAAAAGCTATCAAGGTACAAATTTCTTCTCATAGGCTTATTTCTGGCATTTTTTTTGTTGTCGACTACAATTGGAATTAGATCTGAAAATGTAACGAATGAAAACAAACCTCAATCATCTGCTGAAAATAGCGAGAGTCCCTTTTCATTAGCCGTAATAAAAGACTATTCTGAAATTATTGGAGTTATTTTAGAGGCTATTGTGATTTTATTACTGTATAAAACGGTAAAGGATTTTGCTGAATTAGCAAAAGTAAGCAAATTACAAACAGAAGTCAGATTCAGGCCTTGGGTGGGACCCAGTGGAGGATTTGAGTTCTTAAGGGAAGACGGGGATAAGAAGCAATACTCCATAACAATGAAGAATTTTGGTGAGGTTCCTGCCTCGAATGTGATTGTGACTTGCACGGTTACAGATTCTATGCCTGACAAGTTATCTTTCATGAACGATAACAACAAAAATGACACCAAAAATCAGTTTCAGTTGGGGCCTCTTTTACCTGGAATGGAAAAGAGATATTGGGTTTTTATAGAAAATGAGAGATATAGAAGAGCAATGGAAGGTACATCAAATATATTCATCTTCATTTATTTTTTGTACCTATTTTCTGGTGGCAAAAGTGGCTATGGTATGATAAGTCAGCTGGACAGAAAAACTAATAATTTTGTTCATAAAGAGATGTGGATAGACTAGATAGAAAATTAGACAGATGTTTTAATTTTTATAACAAAGGTTAACTAATTTAATTATTGAGATCACCAAATATTTGATTTTGATTAGAAATTAGTCTAATTTTAAGATCATTTTTTCGTGAGGCTCTAGTCATTTCAATCTATTAAGTTTATATAGTATTAAATAAAACCGATCAATATGTTACAAAATAGAATTTGGATCGCATTGAGCATACTCGCAGGATTATTCCTTTTGACTGGAGTGCAAGGTTTGGTCTATGCACAGATGTCAAATGCAACAACAATGGGTGGAAATATGACAAATGCAACAACAATGGGTGGAAATGCTACTAATGCAACTAGTGGCGGCAATGTGACCGGAAATGTCTCTGGTTGCGGCGATAGATGTTAGTAGAGACTCAGACAATATTTGAACATGAATAATGTCTCAAAAATATTTTTTTTTCTTTAACCAAGTCCAGTAAGTGGACGTTTGTAATTTTTTTAGTTATTGTTACATTATTTGTTACTGAAAACGTAGATCATATCGTTGCAGACTTTTTAGTAGAATTTAACACGTCCAAAACAGGAATAGCTATATTCACTGTTATTTTAATTGGTTACGTATTAGGACAGACCTTTTTATTGAAATTCATGGATACAAGTAGTAGCACTTTAAAGGCCAGGTCTACTCTTATTGCAAATTTACATAGAGTAGTGTCAGTAGTACAATACATATTAGCTGCAAATGTAATTTTAATAATTATTCAGATATTTCTTTTCTCAAAGTATTCTATCATATCTTTATTATTTGTTACTTATATTAGTAATTTTTTTACGGCGGCTCTGCTTGTAATATTTGCATTAAGGTTTGTAACTTGGTATAAGAACAAGAAACAGAATTTAGGAATCTTATTATTCGCACTTGCATTTTTAATTCTGGCTGGATCTGAAGTCATAGTCGGTTTAGGTTCTGGATATAAGGTCTCTCAAAAAGACCTAATGATTACGCCTGCATCGAAGGTTGAATTCATAGATTATCCAGAAGGTAGCTTCTTTGATATATTCTTCTCATTCTATCGTTATGTTGATTACGCCTCATTTCTGCTCACCCTATTAGCTAGCGCATTGTTACTATATCATTATGGCAAAAAGACTAACACGCGTAAAATAATATTAATCATAGCTTTACCAATTTTAAGTTATACCACTACAATACTCGATGCACTGAACATATACGATACAGATACAAATCCGGATCTCTTTTCATTTTACATTTATCAAACATTAGTTTCCATATCAGCAGGAGTTCTCTTTGCATTTTCTTTCTGGATTATTTTAAAGAAATTGCCTGAGAGTTCTATCAAAACCTTTCTAAAAATAACAGCCTATGGATTTATTCTTTTGTATATCTGTAACCACGTGAGCGTAAATACAGCGTCTTATCCGCCATACGGGGTAAATTCCCTTTCTTTGTTATCACTTTCATCTTACTTTGTCTTATTTGGTCTATATGCGTCTGCTCTTTCTCTTTCTCAGGACATAACATTGCGTCAGCACTTAAGATCT
>VBPX01000047.1 GCA_005877075.1 Nitrososphaerota archaeon
ATAGAGATAATACTCCTCCACCAGGTTTATCAGCAATCTTAAAAATGTAGATTCCTCTGCCGCTTTCATTTGTTCTTGCCGCGACATAACTTGTACCCTGATATGGCACTTTCAACTTCTTTATATAGTCAGAAGAAGCGCCAATTACTATTTCTGGCAAAATTTCGCCTAAATGATTAAGTCCAAGATTATCTGAAACAGATAAAACCTTTACACCTCTCCTGACAAAATGGTGGTAGTATTCCTCTGAAATGGCCCTATTCTCCAGTAATAGTGTTAGTTGTTCCTTGTACCTTGAAGCAAAATTTGTCATAGAAGAATCTGGGATAACGGTGTATTATTTAGTTTATAGGTCTATTTAGAGAATTATTGAGAAACGTATTCCAAATCAGCAAAAAAGGTACCAACTCATTGCCCCAAGTTGAATTAATAATTTTTCTGGTGAGCTAGATCAGAGGCGACAAATGTTAATGAATTCGATTCAAGTTAAATACAAAAGTTTGTCGTATTTTCATTGAGGTTCCTGAGCATCTGTAATTAAGAAAATTCATAAATCTCCTACCTTTACCACTAAACTTTTGAAAGAAATATTAACAGTCCTAGCGGTAATTTTTATGATCTTAACCGTAATAGTCCCTTCCTTTACTACACTGGATGCTCTAGAAGCAAGTGATAAGGGTGCATATACGGACAGCATACGATTCATTCAATATTTAGATGGAAATACGGCGTTACAGGATATTAGAGCGGGAAATCTTGATACCTACTATTTTAGGATCCCACTAGAAAGAGTATCAGCTATTTCAAATGACAGTAATGTTAAAATCTATGAAAAAAATGCAGGTTCATTTGCATTTTTACTAAATCCTGCACCATCAAAGGATCCAAATATTTTAAATCCATTTCAATTCAAAGAAATTCGTTTTGCGATAAATTATTTAATAAATCGTGAATTTATAGTTGATGAAATTTTAAATGGATATGGCAGTGTTCAGATAGATCCATTTGGAATCTCTTCACCTGAATACGAAAGTCTTGTTCCCATACTAGAGTCTTATAATTTTAAGTTTAATCCAAATATTGCACAAGAGATAGTAAACAAAGTTTTAATCTCACATGGGGCTTTAAAGTTAGATGGTAAATGGACATACAAAGGATCCCCAATATCAATAAAATTTATGATAAGAAGTGATGACTCACCAAGAAAGTCAATGGGAGAAATTCTTGCAAATCAACTTGAAAATATTGGCCTTACCACAGAAAGAAACTATGGAGACTTAAATAAGGCAAACCTAGTCGTTTATGGTACAGATCCACAGGAACTTGCTTGGCAAGTTTACACTGAAGCCTTTGGAGGATCATCTGCATTTAATAGATATAACGGTGATGTAGTAGCCCAAATGTATTCTCCATATGTTAGTAGGATGCCCGGTTGGGGAAATCCATCATTTTGGAATTATCAGAATACTTCACTTGATAACGTTACACAGAGAATATCGTTTTCCAATTTTACTTCAGAAAAAGAGCGTAATGATTTATTAGGACAAGCTGTGAGTTTAGGTATACAAGAATCTGTGAGAATTTTTGTTGCACAGAACATTGATCCATATGCTGCATCTTCCTCACTCAAAGGCCTGATAAATGACTTTGGTGCAGGCATTTCTACCAGCATTTCTCTTATAAATGCACGAACTACAAAGAATACAGATATCATAAACGTGGGAGTTAAGGAAATTTATCAAGGAGCATGGAACGGTGTTGGTGGTTGTAATGATATTTACTGCACAAATATTCTTTCATTAGTTTCCGATTCCTCTACATCTAGAAATCCATACACTGGAGAAGTCATCCCATTGAGAAATGAATGGACAAATATCACAACAATGGGACCAGAAAATAGACTAAAAGTAGATCAAGATGCTCTATCGTGGGATGCCTCCAAGCAAAAATGGGTCGAGGTTGGAGATAATAAATTCTCCAAAAGTAAAGTTACCCTTGATATACTCTATTCAAATTGGCAAAATGGCCAGCCAATGAACAAGGCGGACCTTATTTATTCGCTGTACTTTCCATATGAATGGTCATCAAAGATTAATTCAACTGACCTCACATACGACCCAGAATATTCTTCGCAAGCACAAGTTGCCTTAAAATATCTTCGAGGTACCAAATTTCTGGACGACAATAAAATTATATCATTCGTTGACTATTGGCATTTTGATAAAAAGGAAATAGCCGATTTTGCCTCAGTGTGGGCTAGCTCTCCTTGGGAAATTAATGCAGCAATCGAAAGAATGGTGAAGGATGGAACATTTGCATATTCACGATCAGAAGCAACGGTAAAGAACATTGAGTGGTTATCATTGATAATTTCAAGCCACGCACAGATTATAAAACAAGAACTGGAAAAAATGAAAACAGAAAGATTCATTCCTGCCCCATTAAAAGGGATAGTTGGTCTGGATGAAGCAATAAAGAGATATGATGCAAGCATCAATTGGATAACTGAACATAAGCATGCAGTAATAGGTAACGGACCATTTGAAATTAGTAATTATAATCCTACGGGTAGGGTAATATCTCTTACTGCGTTTAGAGATAGTTCTTATCCATTTGCTAAAGGGTATTGGTCTATTTATGAAAATCCAAAACTAGCTCAGTTTGAAAAAGTTCAATACCCAAAGGTAGTCACAAGTGGAACACCTTTAACTATTTCAGGTAATATTACTGTTGGCGGTAACTATGATAGTAATGCAACAATAACATATTTTATTTCTGACAAAAATAACCATGTCATAACCCAAGGAACGGGAAAATGGGTCGACAAAAAAGGGAATTTTATGATTACAATGAATGAGGGGGATACAAAAGCATTGTCTATTGGACCCAATGAATTTGAATTATTTGTCAAGAGCAATTATGCTCTCAGACCTGATATCTATAGTGGTATTTTTATAACTATGCCTAATCCAATTAACAAATAGTGAGGTACTATTCAACAGAGTTAGTTTAGTTCATAAAATCGGAAATGTATCAATTTGAGTCAAATATCCTTGAAGATGATGCATTTATTAAGATATATTATCAATATAACTAAGTAAAAGGGATTGGGCCTCGGAAGAACCTTACTATTTCGTTCATTTAATATGTTTCTTGTTTTGTTCGCAACTCTCTTCATTACAGTAATTTTACTTGGCCCAACTCTCGATAAACTACTTGTAGAAGCAATGCGTAATCAAGTAATAGATGAAATAAATCAACGAACGCTTAAATTTCAAAATTCAGAGGAACGATTATCTTACATAAATAAAGAGCTCCAACTTAGATCTAAGACCTTTGGCTTGGACCAAAACTCGTTCACTCCATCAAAATTATTTTACAGAATTATTAGTGTAATGACCTTGGATCTAGGCAAATCTCATTTTTTCACAACAGATTATGGCTCATCTAACGTCCGTGATATAATATTCGAAAAAGTTCCAAAAACACTCTTGTTATTTACTACATCAACATTATGCGTTACTGTTATTGGGATTGTTCTAGGCACGTATGTAGCAGGTAAAGAAGGATCTTGGTGGGATAAATTAAATTCAATTTTTGCTATTTTTAGTAACAGCTTTCCATCATGGTGGGTAGCGATGATAATGATCCTAGTTTTTGCCTTTACATTACATATATTTCCAGCCAGGGCAACTCCGATCTCATCGCCTTCTGATAGTACCTATATTCTTGACCTTCTGTATCATATGGCCCTACCCCTAATTACGCTTATTATTGTTTCATTCGGCTCATGGGCATATATTGTAAGATATTTTTTGATAAATATATTGAACGAAGATTTTATCTTTGCAAAAAGAACAATTGGAATTTCCAGACGAAAAATTTTATATTCTCATGGTCTTAGAAATGCCGGTCCTCCAATAGCGACGGCAGTAGCTTTGAGTTTAGCAAGTTCTTTTGGAGGGTCAATAATAACGGAAGCCGTTTTTGATTGGCCGGGCATGGGAAAACTTTATTATGATGCAATTGGCCTATTTGATATCCCCATAATAATTGGTCTCACATATATATCAACAGTAATTTTTTTGGTAACCATATTCATTACAGATATTTCTTATACTCTGTTAGATCCAAGGGTGAAAGGTAGCTAATTTTTGCAAAAAAAATTACTTATAGATTTATTGAGATCTCGCCGTGGATTCATCGGAATATCGATAATCGTATTTTTATTGTTAGTAAGCGCGATTGCTCCTCTGTTCATCCCAATCAAGTCCTATATTTTGTGGAATGATCCAGATTATTGGATTAACAATCCAAAAACAGCAGCTCCATTTTGGACTAATATTTTTGGTTCCAAAGAATTCGAGCATATATCGTTGAAAAAAAACGATGCAAAAATTGTTTCAGAATCATCAGATGGAATTAAAATTGTTAATTATGAATTCAAAATCAATATGCAAAGTGGTAGCTTTCCTGATGACTTTATGTTTCTCTATACGGCTAAATATGGTAACATACCTCCAGTTTTGCAAATCGATATTAATAGACCTGATAACAATAATTTTACAGTTTATTATTCTTCCTTACCATCTTCTAGCAACATAAATACTACTTTTTCAGATAGGATCTTTTCTACAAATAAAAATGTCAAAGAAGCCATGTTTCAGTATCAGAGTCTTTTCAAGTATCCGATTGCCAATTATGAACCTCAAGTATTATTATTTTCTGATACCGATAAACCAAGTGTCCTGAAAGGAACTTATCAAATATCAGAAAAGTTTTTTTTATTTGATAATTCGAGTATTGTAGATGATATTGGTTTAATTCTTGGGGGTAAAGTATTCGGTATCATGGGAACTGATGACCTGCGAAGAGATTTAATCGTCGGAATCATATGGGGAACTCCTATAGCACTGTTCATAGGTCTGACCGTTGCTATATTTTCAATATCTATTGGACTTATCTATGGCGTAATTGCTGGTTATAGAGGAAAGAGAACAGATGAAACAATGATGCGAATCAATGATATTTTTTATGCACTGCCAACGTTGCCACTGCTAATTCTTCTTTCGATTACTTTTGGACGCAGTATTTTTTTGATAATTGGTTTTTTAATGTTTTTTAGCTGGATGGGAACTGCAAAGATAATTAGAAGTATTGCTTTGCAAATACGTAATTTTCAGTATGTTGAGGCAGCTAAGCTAATGGGTCAATCCGATCTGAAGGTGATTTTTAAACATATAATACCACAACTTCTTCCACTAACATTTGCAAGCGTTGCCATCTCCGTGCCAGGAGCTATACTTGGTGAAGCCGCATTAAGTTTTATAGGTCTAGGGGATCCATCGTTACCTACTTGGGGACAGTTACTTCACGATGCAAATACAGCTGATGCTGCGCCCCGAGGTATATGGTGGTGGATTGTTCCTCCTGGAATGATGATTGCATTAACTGGCTTGGCATTTTTTTTAATTGGCAACACACTAGACTCCATTGCAAATCCATTAAGAAACAAGAACAAGAAATGATTGATGTTATAGGAATGTGATTTATAATTAGTATTGATCTGAAGAACACCATAATTATTTTTAGATAATTTACTTCAAAATAATTTTAATAATTTTTGTCCGCTTCTAAAAAATCCACAAAATAAAAAAGATAAGACCTCTCATTCATCTTAATTATCCATGGGATATACGATTCTTTATTTTTTATTTTATATCCAAATTTTTCTAATTTGTTCCTGATTTTCACTGAATCAAATTCCTCTTTACCATTATTGTCAACAAAATGATAAGGATCTACTAGGATCAATTTTCCGTACTTTTTAATGCAACTATTTATGGATAAAATTAGCTTGTTGAAATCCATTCTATCAATAACATTTAACGCAACTACAATTTGAAAGAATTTAGATCTAAAAGGAAGATTTGTAGCATCTGCTACAATAAATTCCATGTTTCTACTTTTTCTATTTTGCATTCTTTTTCTAGCTTCCAGTATGAACGAAAATGAAAGATCTATTCCAAATACGTATGATAGCTTTTTTGACAATTCAAAAGTACTTGAACCAATTGAGCAACCAATGTCCAATCCAATTCCATTTAAATTTAGGCTATTGCTTGCCAACATCTTATAGATGTGATCAGGCTTTATTTCTTTGTTCAATAGCGACAATAATTTATCATTTGAAGGGTAACCATAATGATCCTTCAAATAAGATTTGTACAAAATACTGTTCTCCTCGTAGCGATCATTGTATGTAGGGTTGCCAATCTTTACACCTTCTGATCTAAGAAAAGCTTTAAGTTGAGGCGATTTAGAATTTACTATCCATTTACCAAAGCTAAGAATTCTTTGACGAGCATATTCATGAAAATTTTCCATTAATACTGGAACTCCTTGAATTATGGGATATTTTGAGGTACAATTTTCACAAGAAAGAAATCCTTCTATGCACTCATCTTTTAATTCCAGAAATGATTCCAGACTTAATCTTATCTTTTTGCATGATTTATTTACACAGTATAAGTCCGTAACAATTTTTTCTATCATAAAATACAACTCTAAATCTATGTAGAAATAAGAGTAATAGCAATCATTCCAATAGTATATTTTGAATCAATGATTGAAGAGTCTGTTTTAAATATTAGTATCTGAAAAAATATCATCTTTGTTCAATTGTCATTCATTTTCGTTATGATTGAATACATTTTTTTATATGATGAAATAATGTTTCTCTTGTTAGTATAATTTTTCTTAATACTCTTAATTGTTTTTTCTAGTTTAACATTATTTTTTGTTATTAAATTGAATAATTTATTTGATTCCTCATTATACTTTTTTAGATATTTTGTTAACTCCTTGTTATCTACCAATAGTGACGATATTAATGATGAATTGTCTGTTAGTATGCTTTCAAAGAGCAATGATTGAAGATAAAAGGTAGTTCCTGAAAATTTTTTTAGTAATGTAATATTTTCATTGCTTAATGTGATGGCCATTAGTAAATTAACGTAATAAACCATTCCAAGAATTATTGCCATAATTGAGTCATGATATTTTGGATCTTTGATTACTATTAATTTGGGTTCGTGGAATATGGATTTCACTAATGTTCGCTCTCTCTTCTTGTTCCTAACCGGTATAACCAGTATTTTTGTATCATGTAATTCCTTAGCTCCTGGACCAAACATTGGATGAATTGAAAGTGGAATTAAATGATTTGGAATTTTCAACAAAGAATCAAAGATGCCCATCTTAAGTGAAGATATTTCTACTATGCAGGCTCCTTCTTTCATTATTGGTATGCATTTGTTAATGACAGCAATTGTTATCCTAATTGGTACACATACAATTACGATATCAGCTTTTCTAACACACTCATCCAATGATTTGCAGATTGATATCTTGTAGGATTTTTTTAAATCTAAATTGATCTTTCTTTTATCATACAATGATACATGATAATATTTTTTTTTTGAAAAATAGTTGCAGAACCACATTCCCATTTTACCGGCACCTATTATCATCACGGAAGTAACCATTCTATCACACATATGTAACTTTTCTTAGTATTTTTAATCCATCATTTAGCAATTTCATTGGTTGACATGCTGAAATTCTTATGAAATCAAAATATGATTCTCCAAAACCACTTCCTGGAGCGACAGCAACCCCCTCATTTAAAAGGTTGAATATTATCTTATTCACATCGATGTTATTGTTAAACCTAACAAAATAATACATACCTCCGTCTGGATTATTGAATTCGCAAGGTAAATTTTCTAATTCCTTTCTTATGAAATCTAACCTTTTCTTCATTAAAGTCGTATTCTTAGTAACATTGCTGTTCATTGCTGCAAAAGCGGCATACTGCATTGGCTCTGCCACACTCGTAATTGCTATCGCTTGAATTCTGGATATTCTATCTATTATATCCTTTGAACCTACTGCATATCCAACTCTAAAGCCTGTCATAGCATGACTTTTTGAAAATGAAGATACCATTATGCTCTTGTCATATGCAAAATCTAAAATGCTCTTATACGGTACGTAGGAATACATCGAGTATACCTCATCACTAAGTACAAATATGTCATTCTTTCTAGCTAATTTGAGGATATCTTCAATCTCTCTTTCTCGAATTATTTTTCCTGTTGGATTGTTCGGAGAATTTAGAACTATCATTTTGGTATTCGGCGTTATCAAGTCTTCTAATTGATCTATATCTGGATCCCATTTTTGTTCTACGGTAGTATTAATTGCCTTAACTTGCACACCAATAAAATTTGCGCAATCTCTATAAGCTGGCCAAGCTGGTTCAAAAATAATTAGTTCATCGCCCATTGATAGCGTGGATGCCATTGCACTAAATACTGCAAACCTTGCCCCTGGTGTAATTATTACATTTTCTTCCTTAACAGATCTTTCTTTTGCTATTAACTTCCTTAGTATAGGAACTCCTCTGGTCTGTGTGTAGTGAACTCGTTTCTTTTCATATGTTTTCAATAATTCATATTTCACATTAAGTGGAGGCATATAATCGGGTTCCCCCACTTCCAAATGGATTATTTTCTTACCTTCTGACTCTAGTTGTTTTGCTTTCAAAAACATCGTCATATGATCCAACTTTTCTTCTTTCTTTGAGGTTTCTGTTGATTGAATTCTTCTTGACTCTAAGAATAGTAAATTTAATAATCTGCCTATAAACTCTTTATTCAAACCGATTTGTGCTCCCAACTCGTAAACATATCTTGCAATTTCTTGTTCAACAGAAATATCCTCGATTTTCATCATGAGATTATTCTTTATATTTCCAATCTGACTTGCAATATTCATCCTTTCTTGCACAAGTTTTATTATATCCCCAGTTACAAGTCGCATGTCATCGCGTAACTTTTCAAGTTTGAGTTCATTTTCATAGTTCATTTTTTTCTATCACTTAAGACAGGTGATATAAGCCCCCATCTAATTGCATGATCAGCCAAAATAAAAGAAACTAAAGACTCGACAACAGGTATAGCTCTAGGAACGACACACGGATCGTGCCTTCCAGGAACAACAATGTCGCATTCAGAATTTGAAACTAGATCTACTGTTTTTTGTTTTTTTGCAATAGATGATGCAGGTTTAAATCCAATTCTGATTACTAATGGCATTCCGTTAGTTAAACCCCCCAAAATTCCTCCTGAATTGTTTGTCTTTGTTATTATTTTATTGTCCTCAGAAATTGTATACTCATCATTATTTTCAGAACCTTTCAATTTAGTTCCGGAAAATCCAGATCCAAATTCTATGGCCTTTACGGATGGAATGCTAAATAATGCTTTACTGAGATCAGATTCCATAGAAGAGAATATGGGCTCTCCCAATCCTACGGGCAATCCTACACTAATACATTCAACAATTCCACCAAGAGAATCTCCACTCTTCCTCGCATCAATAATTATGGACTTCATTTTTTCTGCAATTTCAGGATTGGGACATCGGACATCGTTTGTATACCTATTTAGTTTTGCCTCCTCATATGATAAAAAATTGCAACTAATTTGACCTATCTGTGTAGTATAGGCAATAGTTTCTATTCCCAATGAATACTTCAAGAGTTTTTGTGCTATTGCCCCACCCATTACCATTGTTGCAGTCAATCTTCCAGAAAACCTTCCACTTCCTCTATAATCGGCAAATCCACCATATTTTATAAAAGACGGATAATCTGCATGACCCGGTCTTGGGTTATTCTTAATTACCTCGTACGGTTTAGAATCTGAATCCTTATTCCATATTATTGCGCATATGGGAGCTGAAGTAGTATAGCCATTAAAAATTCCTGACAATATTTCTACTTTATCTTCTTCCTTTCTCTGAGTCGTAATTATTGATTGCCCTGGTTTGCGTCTATCTAGTTCAATCTGTAGATCTGATTCAGAGAGTGAAAGTCCAGCGGGGCAACCATCTAATACCATTCCAATACATCTTCCATGGCTTTCACCAAAACTAATTAAGGTTAGCCGCTCTCCCAAAATATTGCCAGTCATTTTATGGATATTGATACCATTTGTATGTCATATATATTGCCTTTATGTTAATTTATTATAATACTAA
>VBPX01000048.1 GCA_005877075.1 Nitrososphaerota archaeon
TAGGATCGGAAAATTAAAAGTAGGAGAGACAAGCGTTGTAGTAGCAGTATCCTCAGCGCACCGGAAGGAGGCTTTTGATGCTTGTAACTATGTGATAGACAATATCAAGAATCGCGTACCTATTTGGAAGAAAGAAATTTCCGGAACAGAACAGAAATGGGTAGATGGAATCTCCCTTGTCAGATGAAAATAATGAACCTCGAGGTATGTTTGACGTAAGTATTAAACCGGATACATACAGAGTAGCCAAAGCACAAGCTATTTTAAAGATTGATCCAAACACGAATATTCTAATAAATGAAGGAAGATCTCCAAAAGGAGATGTTGTGGAAGCTGCAAAAATATCTGCGACCTTGGCTGCAAAGAGAACTTCTGATTTAATTCCATATTGTCATCCTATACCAATAGACCAAGTCAGAGTTAAAGTCTCGATAAAGCCAGAGTGTATAGAGGTTGTAGTAGATGTAAAAAGCGTCTGGAAGACAGGAGTTGAAATTGAAGCTCTGACAGGAGCTTGTATTGGTGTCCTGACTATTTATGATATGTTAAAACCTGTAGACAATTCACTGTCAATTACATCAGTCAAGCTGCTTCAAAAGTCTGGCGGAATGAGTGACTTAGAGGATAAGGAAAAAATAAACATCAAAGCAATAGTGATAGTTATTAGTGATTCTGTTGCAGGTGGCAGGCGTACGGATAAGTCTGGAAATGTAATAGTTGACAATTTACGGAAGAGAGGGATTGATGTAGTTGGATACAAGAAATTGTCTGATGATATAAATCTCATTGAAGATAGCCTAAAGAAGTATTGTGATGAAGTCCAAGTTGACTTGATATTGACAACTGGGGGTACTGGTCTAGGTCCGCGTGATGTAACACCCGAGGCAACAAGGAAAGTAATTGAGAGAGAAGTGACTGGAATCTCAGATGCTAGTAGAGCGTACGGACAAAGAAGAACCCCATTCGCAATGTTTTCAAGAGGTTTAGCAGGAGTAAGAAAAAAAACACTAATAATTAACTTGCCAGGAAGCACTAGGGCTGTGTCTGAATACCTGGACTTTCTATTTCCTTCGATAAAACATGCGTTTAAGATGATGGAGGGACAAGGACATTAATGATTTTTTGCTGTTATTGCTTGCTCCACTTTTCTTTGCAATAAGTTTCATATATTCTAGTGCCGGTTTTGCAGGTGGAAGTAGCTATATTGCAATTTTGGTACTTGTGGGTATTAATCTTTATACAATACCTCCGATTTCACTTGCATTAAACATTGTTGTTTCTTCAGCCGCTTTATTCAATTATATCAGAGCAGGTCATCTGTCGTTAAGGTTTTCTGCTCCACTTTTAGTATCAATCCCCTTTGCGTTTGTAGCAGGAACCTTGGTTCTCCCAGAATTTACGCTTACGTTAGTATTTATAATAGCGCTTTTTACTGCATCGGGTATATTATTGCTATCTGGAAATAGTATAAAAAATAGGCGAGCTAAAGTAAGAAAAATGAATTTGAATTTTGCAAAAAAAGTAATGATTACAGCACCTTTAGGATCTGCTCTTGGTAGTATCGCGGGTCTTGTGGGAATCGGTGGGGGTATCTGGTTATCACCAATCTTGATAATCACAGGTATGGCCAGTCCGAAGAAGGCTGCAGCTTCTGCAAGTTTATTTATATTAACCAACTCTGTAAGCTCGTTTATAGCTCATTCGATAACTAAGAAGGTCGATCTTGACTTGATAATACCTTTGGCTGTTGTTGTCTTGGCTGGCGGGTTACTTGGATCGAGACTTGGAGCTTTTAAATTCAGTCATGATAAATTAGTTACAATCATAGGCATCATAGTTGCAGTTGCAGGGATTAATCTTGTTGTGAAGTTATTTACGTGATCCTCTTTAGTTTAATTTTTTTTATATCGATTTCCACTCATATAAAGTCAACTGGGTTGCCAGAAGATAATGAAAGTCCAGGAAGCAAATTAATTCTTACAATTTCACCCTTATTGATCCGCATGATGCTCTCAGGTACTAGAACATAACCATTTGATCTAGTCAAAACTGTAATGTTTGCAGTTTCACCAGTTATGGGTAACGCCATGAGGTTACCAGTTGTTGATAACAGTAACCTAACATACACTATCTTTACAAAGTCTTTAAATTTCTTCCGTGCCTGCCATTCTTCTATAAATTCAGCACTCATAATGGTTCTATCAAATGGTGGCAGACCCAACAACGATCTTATGATTGGCTGAACAAATACTATGAATCCATTCACGGCACCTTGAATTGGGCCGGGTAATATGATTATTGGTTTGTTCTCTAGTACTGCAACTCCAGAAACTCGACCACGGTCCAGTTTTACTCCATGCGCTATAACTCCTGGCATTCCCAAGGAATTAATTGATTCTCCAATTATGTCATGATCTCCCACTGAGGATCCTCCTATTGTTATGATGATATCACTTTGATGTAATCCAAACTTTATCTTGCTTTGAATCTGTTTAATGCTATCCGGTGTAATATCCAAAGCAAGAGATTTCGCACCTACTGCTTCCACCAGCATAGAAATGATTTGACCGTTAGTATTGAGAATTTTACCATGCTTAACTTGGTCGGAATCATTAGTCAACTCGCTACCTGTAGGTATTATTGCGACTCTAGGTTTCTTGAACACCCGCAATTTTTTAAAACCCATCATTAAGGGAAGAGACAAATCCTGTGATCTCAGTATATTACCTTTTTTCAGTAACGTAGTATTCTTCTTAATGTCCTCTCCGACATTGGATATGAAGGATCCTTTTGGAAAACTGGTTAAAATTTTTACTATTTTTTTTAGAGGATCAAATTTTGTAAATTCAATAGGAATAATAGTATCTGCCCTAGATGGCAAATTTCCACCAGTAGGTATTCGAACAGCTATTCCATGATGCAAAAGCTCATCTGAAGTCTTTCCTAGTCTAACTTCCCCTACCACCTTTAATGTTATTGGATTAGAATGATTCGTCTGCCTTACGTCGTCATAAAGTACCGCGAATCCATCCATATGTGAAGATTTTTTTGATGGAATGTTAAGATTGGAAACAATATTGTCATGCAGAACCCTTCCATAAGATTCCTGAACAGGAACCGATTCAAAAGACGGTTTTACCTTAATGCTTTGTAGTAACTTCTTTTGTGCTGTTCTAATTGAAGTATATGATACTGGTCGCCAAGGCATTAAGATTCTATGATCAAAATTAAGGCAATATTATTCTTTGATCTTTAACCTTTTGACAATACGAAGATAATTCTAATAATTTTTCTTATCATTCTTTTTTAACTGTTTATTTCAAGAAATAGAATTCACAGTCTTTTTATAATATGTTCTCATCCAGCTTAGTAATGCAGGGGAACCAATTTTGATTGCAGGTCTAGTATTTATGCTGTCCGTACTTGAACTAAGTATACTAACTATAGTAGCGACCTCTTTTATTCCACTATCAGCTGTTGCTTCTATTGCAGATATTAAGACTAATCAAACCAATAGTAGCGTAATGAGTGGAAAAAACATGATGATACCTGGAGGCAATATGACTTTTGGCGCATCACTTGAGAATGCTAAAATGCATTTGATGGAAGCCATTATGGATCTGAAAATAGGCAATACTGATGGAGCAATGATGCAATTGAATATGAGTAATGAAGAGATAAAGAAGCATGAGCAAGAGATGATGAATATGACGACGATAATGAAAGGGAAAATGTCATTTGGCGCGATGGGATCTCAAAATACAAGCTCAATTCAATAATGTATCATTATTAGTAGCTAGCCAAAAATCTTAAAGCACTCGATAATTATCATGACCTCTATTCCAATAATCTTGTTGATAAATATAATGAGCGCAGGTATAGTTTATCGGCAGCTCCATGCTGATTAGAATTAAAATAGGTATATTTGCGTTAGAGTTACCTTCACAAGAAAATTTCCGGAATATGACAACTTAAAGTTTACAACAAATCTCTTTTAATCACTCATTTTTTCTATAATGAACTTTACCGAGTTATTTTTGTCAGATAATGTCTACTTCATGAATAGTTACCAAACCATTATCCCCCGACCATCATTTTTAAATCAGGCAATAATGGCTCCAGTTTTGATTTTTCGTCAATACATGATTTGTTGCCACCTTGCTACGTGAACTTTTGAATTGTCCTGATTATTGCATACCAATATCGATCGAGTAAAAGGTTATATAATATCACTGGATTTAAGCAGTTAATGGGAGACGATAATCTCATAAATACGGGGTGTTCCCACTGTTGGGGTGCTGTAGATTCGGAAACAAAAAATTGTAAAAGTTGTGACGGTCCCCAGGAAAATTGCGACTGTAAAATCGTGCCACACTAAGACAAACATAAGCAAGTATAGTTAAGAAAAAATAGTATTATTCATGTTATCCGTTTCCCAGAGGTTTGTCAATATTCAGAGTTATGAGAGTTAAATTCACGAAGTCATTACATGGTTTGATTTGTTTAAGGTTTTCATCTCTTTTGACCTATTTTTAATTAAAGATTTTCTAATAAAGTTCCGAATGAATATTCAATCAAATCCCGTTGGGCCCAAACTAAAGTTGTTCCACGGTGGTTACTTTCATCAGCATTTATGTTTTGCTGAAGTTAGATCCTGAAAATTTAATTAGCTTTTTTAGAGTATAGAATTTCCCCTAACACGAATTCATACACTGGTGGGTCTCCATTTGACTGCCAATTCGGCCCACCAGTTGTTAATAATGTAATGAATCATCTATTTATTGGAGCATGTTCTTTCTGGAATTTATTATTTAATATCTGAAATGCTTTCGAGAAATTTGTTCCTTATGTCCTTGGGCCCACCCATAAAAGACAAAAAATCATAGGACTAGTCGCTCTGTTGCCGATTCAAAATATCAGTGCTGTTGGATTTTGATGAACTTTCAGAGATGTAATCTCAATACCAGATACTAAACGAATACAATGAATAACTTGGTCCTTATTTTTGACTAGGTTTAAAAAGTAAGGATTCGCGAGGTGTTTTTGAGTTTTTATCTTGTATCAAGAACTTTTTCCAACATGGTCACATTTCTTTGGATTGGTGGATGAATTCAATTGCAGACAATGCAAATATATTCATAAAATAGTTAACTAACAGGCAAATTCAAGAATGCTGTTAAATAGAATTAATACACTTTTGGCGCTAGTCAGACGGAATGAAAGGGATGTAGTCAATCTATATCAATTGATGACAAAGTACTCGAGACTTTTCACTGGCACCAGTATGATTAATTTTGGCTTTTGGACTCATGAAACCAATACTATTCAGCAAGCACAACAAGCCCTTTGTGCATTTACAGGAAACTTTGCTGAGCTAGATTTTGCCAAAAGGATAATAGACGTAGGAAGTGGTTTTTCAGGTCCAGCAGAATATTGGAATTCAGAATACAAACTCCTTGACAATCTAATCTGTGTCGATATTAACTTACATGCATTGAAGACGTCATGCCTCACTAATACCCGATACTCTCATGACCAGAAGCATGTAATGGAATCATCTCTTGATAATAACGTTACTATTACCAAACATAACAGTAATCACTGCGATTCTGTTATTTCATTCGTAAATGCCACAGCAACATCTCTGCCTTTTGCAAATTCATTTGCAGACAGAATTATCGCTCTAGAATCAGCACAACATTTCAAATCATTTATGCACTTTATTAATGAGTCACATAGGGTCTTAGAAAAAGGGGGTATCATAGTCATTGCCATTCCTGTTGTAATAAACACAAGGGCAAATGGAATGCCTATCAAACATACTCTATTTGATTCTTTGAGAAATGTAAGAGTTCTGGGGATTTTATCATTTACGTGGGCTTCAGAACACTATGAATTAAATCGAATTAAATCGATTATTTCAAATCACTTTACGATAAAAGAAACACTGTGTATTGGTAAATCAGTATATGGACCATTAACAGATTTTTATGTTCAGGATAGAGAAAAGTTCAGGAGAATGATTTTGGAAAAACAAAGTTCTTTTATAAAGAAACTTGCTCTTGACATTATGGAAAGAACAGTATACCGATCGGCACTGAAAATGAAAGAGGTCTCTCAGTCAGGGGATATTGATTATGTTCTGATAAAGGCGATTAATGAGTAATACATTTGAGCAAACGAAGTAACTATTAAATTTGGTAACTTATAACTTAGTACATGCGTAACCAACACGTACGGTTATGTAGACCAAAGTGATTGATATTGGAACAGTTACTCTTTGTTCAAGATTATAACATCTTACTCCATCTGATTATGCTCAAAATAAGTCAAATAGGTTTTATGTAACGAATTTATTTTGAATATTGATCTCTTGAATATTGATCTCTTCTAAAGCAGAACAAATTACTTAGCATTCTTTTTAGCTCGAACCTTTAGATATTTTTAAATATCAATTAGATCTATATAATCCTCATTAAATAGAAACATATGCACAACTGAGGGGTTGAGTTGATTAATGATGAACAAGAAACAATCGAACCCCATCAGTTGTTTCTGGTTGCGTTATAGCTCAGTATCCAACAAACTATAAAAATGGAACAGATACAATCTTCTATAAGAATTCGATTTTATGACGATTTACGAGATTGTAAATTTTGAGAAATGTAAGTCTTTTTCATCCTAGAACTTTTTTAGTCTACAATGGATTTTGTTTGAATATTATAGCGGAAGAAGCTCTGGCATGTGATCCTTTGAAGTCCCATCGTTATCAGGGAGTTGTTATTAAATTCTGTAACAATATTGCAATTTGGATTATCTCGTGACAACCACCATTTGTGGTATATTTTAGATAATGATGGTTTGCTATGCAAATTTAGTAACTGGTCAAGTCTATCAATCAAGTCTCCTGTTAGAGGTGCCTTTACCAATAGTCAGACAGTAATCAAGCACAAAATCTAATCGTTCACACTTATCTGAAAGATACTTATAAGCAGGATCACACGCTGCAATAGGATTCAGACCATCCATAATTTTACTATGACACGGTGTCATAAATTTAAGTGGACTATTTTCTACTAGTGTAATTTGTTCCTGATTCAGTGTACCATTAATTAACGACTTTCCCTTTACTAATTCATTTAATACTTCTGGAGGAAACGTAGGTAGACCATTTAGAGTTTGCGTACTTTGTAAGAAGCTAATTTTAACTAATGATGTAAATACTAGTAAGACTTTAGAATTTTTCATTTTCTTGAAACTCATTATTTTGTTTGCAATAGCATATAGTTGCACAAAAAAGTACTCTCAATAGGAAACACTAGCCTCAGATTTATTTCATTATTCATTTTTAACATTTGGCCATGTGACCTTAATTTTTGATATCCATCAAACCTATGATTATTATTTTTACTTTTGTTGGCATGTTTATTTTTGTTCATTCTACCGATTGCCACGGTCGAAATCCAACAGTTACATCATCTATATAAAAACTTGATATTCGGTTTTTCATTTAGATTTTTCAAAACGATAATAATTAATTTTTTTATTTGTAGATTATGGAGAAAGAATATAATATAAAAGAGTTTAAATGGGGGTTGGCGCATTTTTAAAAAAATTTATCCACAGCCACGAGTAATAATTCATATGTATATAAATTCAATTAAGGAAATGAATTTTACGGGATTAGCTGATTGTCGATAAATACAATTATTTCATAAACCAGTTGTTATGGCTTACTTGCATATTTCTCTGGCTTTCAATTTTCAACTAAGAATGTTCTTGAATTTTGTTTTGGCATGTATTACATTTATTTAGAACGATTAAGTAATTTTACAATATAATCTTTGATCAATCCTGTTAATCGCTTTCTTACAAATTGATCTGTTATTTCATTCTTGTTATAGCTGCTTTCAATCGGATGACCATCTCCCAGCGTCCATTCTTCAAAAATGTGTACTCTTCCATCTTTTGGAAAGAATGTGATTTTGGGAACGGAGCCATATTTAGATGGTAAGTTTAAATCTTCTAATGCAAATGTGATGTCTTGAAGTAACGGATGCGGTTTTTCTATGCTGCAACCAAGTGAGACGCTCTTTTCTTTGATTTCAAGAAATTTTTTATATTCGAGCATTATGGGCAAGATGATACTGTCAGATAAGTCTCTAAACTCATTGTCAGGGGGCACCTTCTCATGTCCCTCTTTTTTCTCTACTAGTTTGTCCTCTTCTAATTTCTTCTCCAGTCTATCAAACAATTGACCTAACTCTTTTTCAATTCCTTTCAACTACACTAATATTCAATCATCTAATATTATAGTATTTCAGCGCCAATTCTACTTATGGATTTGCCCATAACTAATCTAGGATTTAGTATCATTTGCTCATTTTTATTTCTGACGAGTTCGTTAGTAATGTTGTATTTTTTGGAATTCTTTTTAGCCATATATCGAACATAGTAAGATCTAAAAATTATGATAAAAGGAAAGGTGATCAAGACTATAATCACTGACTATTAGATCAGTAATCGTTATTTATCCTAATTCTAGCAGTGCTGATTTGGGAAACATACTACGAAAATCTTGCCAAGAAAAAAAACTAAAATAGAATGCAGCCTTATTATGATTGATTGAAAGATTCAAAACGTTTTACATTAGAAGAGGCAAAAAAGATTGGAGAGTTGTTAGGTGTTGATTGGAGCAAATTCGGTATAGCGCAATTTAGAATGGGACTGGATGTTGAACTAGAACATGGAATATCTGACCTGCAGACAAATGTTACTCAGGATGATGAAATAATTACAGGTAAAATTGCACTTGCACATTTGAATGAATTTTCAGATTACTACACAAGATTGGAAAAGATGGAAAAGGACGCAAAGGAATTTCATAGTAAAAGATCACCCTGAATCTACAAGATCTGTCTCGATTATTAGGATTATATATAACTTGAATTACTCATTTGACAAAAGCCCAAAATGCAATATTCTAAAAATTGGGCTCAATTGAGCTCATGTCGGCTATTTAATTTAAAAGTAAAATTTGGAAGCAAAAGACTGAAATTCATTTTCAGGGAAAATATTTCAAATTAAATGGAGCAAATATAAAGTTACCATATTCAGTAATTAATAATAAAACAATCCCGATAACAGTAGCTGCAAAGAGCAAGAATACACTGGTCATAGCCGCTATATATGCAGATATCTGGGAATCCTCCTACCTGTCGCCAGAAGAATATTCAGCACTGTACGAAAAAATTCAGAAAAATTATCATTGCAAATAATATTGGGAAACGCAGAATTCAGAGCTCAATTGAGTTGGATGTTATTATAGGTGAATCATATAATGACCTAAAAAATAAGGAACAAATTTTGTCCATGCAACGAGGACCTAATATATTACATCAGGTAATGAAGAGAGGCCTTGTGGGAAAATCCGATAATATTGCGGAGAAAGTACAAAAATACCTCGATGCAAGTATTGACCGATTCTTTCTTGCATTTCAGGATCCATACGATACAAAGTCCTTGCAATTATTTCACGATATCATAGAATCGGTTTAATTGCTATGTAACACAATATAACACTCTATAGTACTTTGCAACGTCACCTTTCTTATAATATCGCGCGTACTGAAATTTATGAAAAGTGGAAGATTTTGTGATCTGTGTCGAAAAGAAATCACCATGAATAACATGATCCCTATTGAAATTCAAGGAGAAAATTATGTTTTCGATAGTTATGATTGCATTAGTATATTTCACAAATTAAATGCCGTTTATGGGAACATCCTCGTTGAAAATTGAGAGGGAGGCAGGAGGAGAACCGAATTGATTAGTTATGAAAACACAGGTCCGCAAATCAAAAGTGCATTTTCAATTGCAACTATTGCCAGTATTTTGCCGCTACTGTTATTATCAGTAGTAACAATGCCTGCTTCATCTTTTCCCTACGCTTACTCACAAGCTGAAATTCAGGGTTCAAAATCAATGATCTGGTATGATAAGGCGCTTGGAATAAACCAGAACAATGTTCCAGCTCTGGTTCAAAAAGGGACTGATCTAGTGAATCAAGGCGAAGGTCAACAAGCGATAACTTGGCTTGATAAAGCCTTGACTATTGATCCAACCAATATTATGGCATTAGAAAGCAAGGGTGCTGCACTACAGGAAATGGGAAAATATCAAGATGCCATTGGGTTGTATGATAGAGTACTTGCAATAGATCCAACTGATGTTTATGCATTAGGCGGTAAGGCTGCCTCTCTTTATGGATCAGGTCAATTTCAACAGGCTGTAACATGGATTGACAAAGCATTAGAAATCGATCCAAATGATGGAAAAGTTCTGCAGGTAAAACAGACATTACAAGAAATAACAAATTAATTCAGAAATTCATTTCCATCTAAATGCATTGGAAAGTTAGCTTGATGTTGAAATCTCACCAACGAAAAATTGACTGATATCTACAGTGTATCAAACTCTAGTTATCTTAATTTGTCAACACGAGACCTAATTATTGTCTAAATACAGCGCATGCTATTTTTCTAACAAAATACTCTTCAGATCATGTTTTCATAATTTATTTAAAGTATATGTTCTACTGCTTTTTGCACATCTCCGGCATCTATCACATCTCCCTCAATCATGGCTTCCAATAACCTCAAAACAATTAATTCGCCTGTCGCGCCTGCAATCGTTTGTGGAACAATAACACATACATCATCTACAATTACAGTTACTTCATTGTCAGTGCCGCCACTCCAGTCTTTTGGAATGCTAATGTAAAAGTTTTCCGAGTCTGAATTGCTATGAGGATCTTGATAAATTATTCTAACCAATATCAGGATTTTACTTTAGTACCTTAAATGCTTACTCCTTTACTGTAAGTTCCATACATTGAGCTTTTAATGCCTTGGTTGTAGAAATTAAGCATCTTGTGATCTAATTGCAAATTTTGTTTACCATTTTACAATACTATAGTTGACATGCAATGATGTCAGTAATTAGATTGACAAACCCGGATAAGTTGAGATATAAATTTGAAATTTCTCGAATTTGAGTTAGCCTATATACGGCATCTGTTCACTGATTATTTTGTTTTTATTACTTGGAATTCCAAATTGACTAGCGCGTGCATGATAACCAAGTACCTCCAAACAATAAAATAAAGAATTCTAGTTCAAAAAAGGCGATAAGAACTTTCACAATACTATATTTCTTAAAATATCTACAATTATTACAAATCTCAATCGGGATTTGAATAGGCTTTTATAATACCTAATTACAATTTTTGTCGAGAATGAAACATCAACGAAGAGTAGGCGAACTAATTACAATATGCTGTGGAATTGGCCTTGCAATCGGCGGATTGTTTCTGAATGTTCCCCCAGTTGCATATGGAGGTCTTTGCATTATGGGTCTTGGTGTAATTTCTGTATTTTGGAGATAAAATTGTATTAATTTAGTCAGTAAAATATGTAAGTTGAGTCGAATGTCAACGATTATTACAAACAATCAATTTTTAGATTTTAGATTTGATTAACTGATGAAAATGACTGGATCCGTTCTGCCGTTACTTTATTTTTATGACAATAAGATGGAGTAATTTGTTTTTGTTATTTCCAATACGCTGTCATCAATCTTTTTTTTCAACATCTTTGATGCCGAATCAATCTCGTCAATAAAATTCTTGGTCGCTTCTATATTTGAAAAATTCTCTGAACGATATTTTTCATACATATTTGTCTTGTTTTTTAAATCATCAAGATGTTTCATGTTTTTGGCATTGACTGATGATTCTAACTGAACAATCTGTTCATTTAGATTCTTCAAGTTTGAAGATAATGAAGGGAGTGATTTAATAATTTCATCTACTTGATGAATTGTTTTTTCTGGATCTTTAATTTGTATACTTTTTTCAATTATTTGTTTTTTGAGTTCATTAAATAACTGCAAGTATTGAGAACTATCATTAAAGATTTCTAGAGGATCATTTAGAATAGTATCGAGTCTTGCTTGCGTTTCCTTTGGAGCTAGATATGAAAATTTAGTTATTGGCCGAGACAAACTAGAGACTCTATTAATCATATTCTTTTCAAAAATACTAATTTCATTTTTCTTGTCGTTAATTTTATCTAAAATGTTTGACGTATTTAGAAATTCTTCTGATTTTTGAAAATCTTCGTATTCTTTACCACCTGTCTCAATATTTTTGTCAATAGTTTGTCGCTCATCCATTAGTTCTGAAAGTCTATTTTGTTTTATTTTTCTCTCATTGAGTTTTTCCTTAAAGATAATCAAATCCTGTTTACAGGCTACGCATTTATCGATTTGACTTCCTTTAGTAGATATTAGTTTAGATACTTTTTTTAGTAATGATGATAAATTATCAAATTCATTTTTTAATTTACTGATTTGTTTCCTCATAAATTCATTAAGAATTCTATTATGTGAATCTCCAACCTGTCCAAATCTATTCACTAATAGTTCTAAATTATTTTTGAACTTTATAGCATCCTCATAGTTTTTAATTTCTGAAGATTCTATAAAGGATTCTTTTTTAATGCTTGATATCAAAATATTTTTTGAATTATTAATTAATGGTTCGAATTGAGGATTCTCTACTTTAATTTCTTGCCCTTCAAGTTCATCTGCATTCTTCTTTAGATTATTCAGGCAATCTAATACAGAGTTTCTTATCGGTTTAAGATCATTTGATAAATCTTTTTCAAGAGCTTTTTTTTCGTTTTCTATTATTTCTAGCAATTCTTTATCAGTAACAGACTGACGATCATTATCACTTTTTTTGGCCGAATGATTGGATGTCTTCCTTTTAAAAAAGCCAAATTTGGGAGACAATGTATTAACTTACTATGTTATTATTAAAAAACCTAATCGAAATAGCAACATAATTTCATAGATTTGTTTTTTTAGAGGATTTCTGACAAATGTCATAACACAATTAAAAATCAAACAGGAAAATCTTTAATTAACAAATAAATTAGTAAAAAGCTATGCAATTGCTCAAAAATTCTTATTCTGCCCGCCTATCACAGGTGGCATCAATTGTGGAGTTGATTGCACCGAGAGATGTCAATTATCTTTTCTATAGACAGATTCCAAAGTTTTTAATAAGCAGTAGTAAGATAACTTGAATTATGTATCCTACAGGGAAGTTAGCCTTTATTTGCGGAGTATTTGCTTTTGGTATTTTTGGCCTAACAAGTACACTTACAGCCTTTGCTGCACCAACTGTAGAACTTTCTCCAACTTGTGGACCTGCAGACCCAGGATTCAACGTCGTCATAAATGCAAACGGGTTTGCAGCAAATAGTACTATTGGCTGGAAGTTGGTAGGATCTGATAGCAAGATTCCACTGTATGGTTATTTTGAATCAAACAGTACCGGTGGATTCAACGACGTGACATTTGCAGATGATCTTAAAGAAGATCATTATAAGATGTATTTTGCCAATGATGTCAATAATGACGGTACATTTGATATAGGAGCTGCTCGTGTGTATGCAAACCTGACTCTTCCATGTGAAAAGTAACTTTGTTCTCTTCAATCACATTGTCTAAATTGAATCAAATAGAAGTATAGGAATATTGCTTTTTAAAAAGAATTTAGTAGATTGACGGCTATCCTGACAATCCATCGGTTTCTACCTGATTCATACTGACAAAATCTGTACGCTAAAATATTATTTCAATCTGTTGTTTTAATCTGTGCTATAGGAACATTATCTGGATTCTTATAATGAACAATTTGTGAAGCGCCCGACTTTGGATATATTCCAAAAATCTGGCTAGCTTTTGCCACTGTTGACTCCTTTAATGTTACCATTAGTATTTGACTTCCAATAGATCTTTCAACCATAATTTTCGAAAGTCTTTCAGTATTTTGTGCATCAAGGTGTGCATCAACTTCATCCATCAGATAAAATGGCGATGGTTTTAACGCCTGCAGTGCTAACAAAAATACAGTGGCGGCCATTGTCTTTTCCCCGCCAGATAACGCAGTTGATTCCCTTGGTGGTTTTCCCTGAAATTGGACAAGGTATGCCAGACCGCCTGAAAAAATATCTTCATTTTCGATCTGAAGAAATGCAGAACCTCCCGCCACTTCAGAAAAAGTTTTTCTAATATCATCATCTACCTTCTTGAACGCATCCATAAATACGTCCTTTTTCTCTTTATCAATTTCATTGATAAATAAAACTATGGAATTTCTTTCATTTTCCAAATAATTCTTTCTACTAGACATATCCCTGTATCCATCTATCACCTGGACATATGTCTCATGGGCTCGTAAATTCAACCTTGTCTTTAACTCGTCATTCTCCTTTGTTAATTCGGATATTAAAATATCAGCATCAAATAATTCACTTTCCAAAAGTTCCTTAAATCCTAACCACATCAAATCATTTGTTGCTTGCGACTCTTGTGATGTAAAATTTGAGATATCCTTCCTAATTGCAATTGATTCTTTTTCAATTCCATTTATTTCTCTGTATAATTGTCTTTCTCTCTCATCACGTACTTTTATATCCTTTTCATATTTCTGTAATATGGAATAAGAATCGCCAGATACGTCAATGATTTTTTGTTCTTCCTCACGTAAACCTACTAATTCTTTTTCAAGTTCTGCCAATTTCTCGCTAGCAATTTCTTTTTGATCCTTTCTTTCTTTCTGTTCTATTTCAAGCTTTTCTCTTTCGGAATATATCTCATTTTTTCTTTCACTTAATGTGCTAGTCCCATTTTGAAGAGATGTTGTCGATGTAATAATTTCTCGAAGTTCTATCTCGCAGTTTTCAATTATTTTTAAAATCTCACTTTTCTTGTATGTCAATTGTGCGAATTCATCATCAACTTTGTCATCAATTATCGATTGAATTTTTGTTGAATACGTTTCTAAAGAAGATGAAATAATAGTTTCTCTTTTCTTATTTTTATCTAAATCAATATCAATGTTACCAATTTCTTCTGATAAGATATTATTCACATCATCAAGATTCTGAATGTCATTTTTCAAACTGGCAGTTACTTCTTTCAGATGACTAAGGTTAATGCTCTTTTCAGTAACAAGTTTTTCTAATTCTCTAACACACGATTCTTTAATAGAAATATCCTTGCTTATTTTTTCTATTTCCTTTTTCTGGTTCTCTATTTGTTTTGATAGAAGATTAGAATTTTTTGCCAATGAATCAATTGGCTCGCTTAATATGATTTCACGGGTAAGATCTGAAATTTTAGATCCAAAATCCAAAGAAAGAGAGCTGGCATACGGTTCAAATAGTTCTCCTGCAATGGTGACACTCTTATATCCCTGTTTTGACAATTTGTATGCAGTTTCAGATTTTCTTACAAGAAATACATTTCCAAATATAAAATCAACTAGATTTGGGATATCCGAATGTACCAAATCTGCGAGGTTACCTATGAAATCATAGTCATCAAGCACTACCTGTTCTTTTTTTGCATAGCTCAGCAACTCCTTGGAAATTATTTTCAAGCGAGGAAAATTTTTTTCCTTGATGTAAGACGCCAGACGAATCATTTCCTTTGCATTTGGAACAATACAACATTTCATCCAATCCTTCGCAACTGCAAGAACTGCTTTTCCATAAACATCATCGTACTTTATCAGATCTCTTACCATTCCAACAATCTTAAAATCGAGTGAATGATTTATTAAATCGGCAATTGCAAAATCTTCATTGGATAACTCAACTGCCATAGAGTATTTTTCTTCATATGGCATTGCAAATTTTTGAACCTTATTTACTACATTAGTATATAATTGGATTTCACTACTGTGTATTTCACTTTTATTTTTCAGTTCATCAACAAGTGTTTTCTCTTTGTCCAATTTGCAAGAAAATATCTCCACATCTAAATCCCTTAGATTTTCTTCTTTCTGGCTCATAGAATTCTTGAAATTTTCAATTGCCCTTATATTTTCATTTATCTTGTTGATGTTGAATTTTTTCATTTCTTCTAACCTCGCAATCAGAATATTTAGACGACTGCTGATTTCAATTAATTTTGATTTCTTTAGAAAGAACTTTTCTCTTAATTTTTCATTTCTATTTACATGGGTTGATATTTTGTCAATTCTTGTATTGATCTCTTCTAATTCTCCTTTTAATTCTACAAGATAGGTTCGTTTAGTTTCAAGGGTTGATTTTTTATCCTGAAGCATTTTTGATGAATTATCAAATTCAGTTTCAACTCTCGTCCCTTCAGTTTCAATAAATGACGATCGTTCCTCAATGTACTTCAAACGTAATTCTGCTTCCTTAATTATTGCCTTTTCTCTTTCAATTTGATAAATGATAGTTGTTAATTTTGTATCTATTTGCGCTTTTGACTTGTTTGATGCATCTACATCATTCATGAATCTTGATTTTTCTTGTTCAATTTTTTCAATTTCTTTTCTTAAATCATCACGATCCCTGCTTAACGTAGAAAGGTTACTTGCATTTTTCCCCAAAAGTTCATTGCGAGTATTTATTTCCCCTTTTAAATATCTGATTTTATTTGAATATTTAATCGCCTTGAATTTCTTTAATTGAGATTCAATGAAAGTGTATCTTAATTGATCATTCCTTTCACCTTCCAATTCATTAATTCTTTTCTTGATTTCATCCATTCTGGCAAGGGCCACTTCAAGTCGCCTGTCCGATTCGTCTAGTTGCATCATTGATTCATCCTTTTTCTCATCAAAGTAGGACAATCCTACGATGTCTTCGATAATCTTTCTCCTCTCTTCAGAGTTTAGTTCAGATATTCTTGTAATCATTCCCTGCTGTACAATGTTAAGTTTGTTTGGGACAGCAACTATGATTTCTAATAATTCTAGGATGGTGTTTTTTGATACCTTTTTACCGTTAAGATAGTATTGACTTTCTCCTGTTTGGCCTTCCATTTCCCGAGTCATGGAAACATTATCCATGTCAATCGGGATTCCCCTGTCAGAATTGTCAAAAGTAAGATTTACACGCACAAGCCTATGGGGAGAATTTTCACTATCGTGGAAGAGTGATTGAAATTTATCTACACGTAATAATTTAGGACTATTTTCTCCTAAAGCGAACATAATGGCATCGAATATGTTACTTTTACCAGATCCATTAGGTCCTGTAACTGCGACAAGACCACTGTTTAAATGTAAAACAGTATTCTTGAAACCAAATGACTTGAATCCGTAGATTTCAAGTTTCTTTATATATACCAAAGGTCTTACTAAGAGATTCTCACGGTTGTAAATATATTCTATATGACAAAATAATTAAATCTAAATTGATATTTTTTTAGACAATATTAGGAGAAAGTTAATTGATGTGTCTTTATGTGGGATTGTTTTCTCTTTATCTCTCTCTTTTTCCTTCAATAAACTCCATGAACGAGTTCTTTGCTTCTAAATATGGTTTTTGAACGGGAGGATGTTTGAAACAATATGCCGACACACTGTCAAGTTGACCTGAGATCCCCCTATCTATTGCTATTTTGGTACCTCTTATTGCGTCAATCATTACACCAGCACTGTTGTAAGCATCAACCACTTTCAGTTTGACGTCTACTTCAACTGGAACTCCACCAAAGTATTTACCGCGAAGGGATATATAGCATACCTTATCATTAGCAAGGAATCCAACAAAGTCTGAGGGTCCTATCCGCATAGGTACCTCGTATGGCACCATAGCTGCTACCGCACTTGTTTTACTAATTCTTTTATCTTCGAGACGTTCTTCATCAAGCATATTATAGAAATCCATATCACCGCCGACGTTGAGCTGATATGTTTCATCCACCTTCACTCCTCTGTCTACAAATAGTTTAACAAGTGTCTTGTGAAGTACAGTGGCTCCTAATTGACTCATAACATCATCACCTGCACATAATAGGTTCTTGCTTGCGAAGGCCTGTTGCCATTTTGGTGTTGAGGCAATAAAGACAGGTATTGCATTGATAAAGGATACACCTGCATCCAGACACTGTTCTACGTAATATTGAGTCGCCTGTCTGCTTCCAACAGGGAGGTAGTTTATCAGAATTTCAGCTCTGCTGTCT
>VBPX01000049.1 GCA_005877075.1 Nitrososphaerota archaeon
CTGCGCGTATCCTCCGCAATTATGTTGATGACGAAAACTTATACAAGAATATTTATGATGCAGAAAGACAATACATTACAAATAGAGGATTTTGGAATGACAGTTAATTACCAATAAAGAGATAGTTAAATTTAACAATACCGTTTTGATAAAAATAATTTTGAATTTCCAAACCAAACATCTAATGGAACGACATGATATGTGTAGCATATTGCTCATGAGCCAAGGTAGGGTATAGAAACATCACAATTTTGAGAATTGACGTAGTTCAAGAATATTCAGCCACCAGATACAACTATACCAACTTTTCAACCAAGATATGAAAAATTCGACGATTTATTTTTAATACCAAAACTTTGCCATGATAAAAATATTACTAAAATGTTTATTTGGGATGATATGCTTTCTATGAATGGATATGAGAGTATTTATTAATATTTTCTTTCTTTTAATTATGATAACCAGTATTGGATTCTCAGGTATTCTAGTCGCCAATTCTCAGGTATATGCTACACAAGCAATATGGAGAGATTATAAAAATATGAAGGACCTAATCAAGGCAATTAAAAATGGTGACAAGGATGATGATAACATGGATTGGGATAAATTTAAAAATTCTGCCGTTTACAAAAATGAAGATAAAAATGTAAGGGATTGCATAGACTTCGCAAATAAAGTAGGGGAGAAATTGGGTGATTATGAAGTTGTGCGCTGTTTTAAAAATGCAAATTATTTTAGTGAAAAATATTCTAGCGATAAAGGAAATCAGAATCAGAGTGATGTGAAACAACAACAGGATGATAAACAGATTCAGAATCAGAGTGATGTTAGTCAGACAAATCCTGAATCTCAAGGAGATAATTCAGGTAATAATTGCGATTCGTCATACCCGGATGTTTGTATTACCACTAATTCGGCAAAATTAACTTGCTTAGATATTCCTTACAGAAATTTCAAGGTCTTGGCGCCTGACCCTCACGAATTTGATTCTGATGGGGATAGCATAGGTTGTGAAAGTTGATGGAAACGATTCAAAACAACTCAAGAATTTTATTTCTTTGATTGGATATTTGTTGCAATGATTTTTGACTCTTATGTACGATATAATTATCCAAATGAATTGTTCCTTACTGTGAGATAATCATATTTACCATTTATAGCATTGATAATGAACATCTTGGTTATTGTATTCAGATAAATCCACAAACCAATGAACTTATGTTAATTAGGATTAAGGCCTAATCCTCATATTTATTGTTTGCAAGAATTTGCAGTTATTGTTTTATGCTATCACAACAGGATGTTAATTGAAGAATCTTTTCTTAGTGTCAGTTCTGGTTTTCCTTCCCTTCCAGTATTTAAAATGGCTCCTATAATCCTTATCCTGTCACCAACTTTTACCTTTTCTAGGTCAGTGCTACTATCGCGCCAACCAACTAACCTAATTTCACCCGTGTCGTCTCCTATTAAGGTATCAGTAACCGATACCAGCTCACCATTTTTAGTATTAACCTGTGTAGAATTTGGTTGTTGCAAAATAATTGATTCTATAATGTAGGAATTTCCAACTGTTTGAATGTCCTTAATTTTGGAAATACATTCTTCAATACTGGAAAAGGAGTTACTTTCTACTAATTCTAAATACGAATCTTCCTTTAAAAATACCATATTGCCAAATATTCTACTAGGAATACAGTCTATTACAGAATTCAACTTTATCTTGTCCGACTTCGCTACTCCATGAAAGTTGAGATAAACTATGTTTTTGTCTTTGTCAATACCAACATAATTGATGCTATCATTATCAGTTCTTCCATCAGAAATTATTCGGAATGAAATGACTTCGTAATCTTGTGGCTTCTCTTTCAATTCAATCAACGTGCCTTCATCTCCATGAATCTCAAAATCCCCATTTCCATACTGCAAATTTCCTTCCTTAATCCGAGCACCAATTATTCTAATGGGATAATTGATCTGGAAGAATTTAGGCAGACTGTCCTCGTCGATATTCCACAGAGCGACCCTTAATTTTCTATCACCTGAATCGTTTGATATCATTGTGTGTAATGATTTTTTTCTTTCTCCTCGTGAATCAGAAAATTCTATTATTCTAGGTATTGAACTAATCAGTCCAGATACTATAGCGTTCTCTTTTTCTGATCTAATATTATCAATGTTTGAGGTAATACCGTCCAAATCTGGAATGGTAGTATCGTTACCTTCTGAAGGATAAATAGTACCACCCTCACCAATATTTATTATAGGTTTTCCATTAAGAGCACTTTTTACATAGCAATTTTTTATTTGGATTAGATCCCCTGGTTTTAACGCATTTTCCTCGATTACATGGGTTAGATTGTCCCACAACCTTACTTTTATGCTTCCGCCAGCATCATAGACAGAAATGGTTCTATTCTCAATTCTTTCATTCGAATCTTTTTTTGTAAAGACCCGTATAGGATAAGTACTGAGCAGTCGTACTGTTAGATCTAGATCTCTGGCTCCGATGTAAAGATCTTTAATTCCACGTTTTGTACGTTGAACATTATCAAACGACGCTCCCAAATCAGCTGCGACAAGGAAAAGAGCTCCTTGATCAGTCAAGTAACCAGCACCTATTTTTCTCTTTTTTTCTTCTATGAGTTCCTTTAGCTGTTCTAAATTAATGTCTGGTTTTTGCTCTAATAATATGTCAATCATTTTTTTAAAGTCTAATGACAAACTTAGTGCGACCTCCAAATATGGAATTCATTATCTTGCCTATATGTTTTGAGAATTAATAGTAAACATAAAGATAATGAAATGAGCGTAAAGGATATGAAAAAGAGTGGTTTTGGATAGTGATGTAGGAATACATATTAAATAAATTTCGTATCTAAGCAAACATATGCTGTAAATATCTTGTTATGAGAGGTAAGAATGCAATATAGAAAGAGTTCTTTGGATGCCAAGGTCAGCAATATATCCACCTAGTCTCGGACCGCTATCTGAATTGATTAACATTCTATACATCAATTTGAATATCTTCTTTGGTTGTTCATCGTTTTGTCTAGATCTTTCATAAATTAATTGCTGTATTTCTTCTGGACCCAAGGTCGAGTTTTCATTCAGAGCTGTTTGAATACTATTTGCTATCCTGTTTATGATTATCTTTTCTCTTTCAGTCATAATAACATAGAATTTTTCTTCAGTCATATGGTCATCTGCCCAGTTACATGCTAGTTGTATTCTTTGTTCCAAATCAGGTGTTAGAGATGTCACAACTTTATATTTTAAGAGTCTATCATAGATCTTTTTTATTCTATCCTCTCCTGAAAAAAAATGTGCTTGTTGGACAATGAGCATATAGGGAACATGTTGTGTTGGCTTATCAATCGGCTTTAGGTGATTAACATATTCATATACTCCTCTTATTTTAATTAATTTATCTTCATTTTCTTCTTTCTTTTTACCAAAATAAATATCCTCACAGGTATCATATTCTTCCATCAAAGAAGCAATGTCATCGTGTCCAATTTGTCTTGTTCCAGAAATTCGTTTAAATAAAAGTAATAAAAGAGATTGTGGCGTTCCATAACGTAACCATAATTGAGGAGTAAAAACATTTCCCGTAGATTTGCTTATTTTCTTGCCACCTTTGTCAAGAAACATCTCATATTTTACATGCAGAGGATGAGGATAATGCAGTATTGCGTCCGATACCCAGTCGTTTACTCTTACGGAGTCCATTATGTCCTTACCATAGGCCTCAAATCTTATGTCAAGGGCATTCCATCTTGCCGCAAATTCTACCTTCCATGCAAGTTTTCCTTTGGCTGTTGATATCGGAACTTCACCGGTATGGCCACAACCTTTTACGTCATTGTTACCCAGTCGAGTTCCGTTACAGGAATAAGTTACTTTTCGTTCTTCTTCGATATATTTTTCCGCGTGGGCAACATAAAGCCTGCCACATGACTCGCATATAGGAAAATACGGAAGTGACTCTTTATATTTTGATTGACCTACTATTTCTTCAATCTTGTCACCAAGATTTGGAGCGTTTATCAAAATTGTATCAATCTGTTTTGTTAGTGTTCCATTACCATATACTTTTGCTGCATTACTAAACTCATACTTTATTTCTAGTCTATCTAATGCATCAAGTAACAAGCTACTCATATGTGCTCCATATGAGTCATGACACTGGCCTACAGGATCTGGAATGTTAGATACTGGTTTACCGATATAATCAACCAACCATTCAGGGAGACCTGAAGGTATTTTTCTCAATCCATCCAGATCGTCAGAATACGCAATTAACTTTGAGTCATAACCTAAATTTTTAATGGCAAGTGAAACTCCATATGCCCTGACTGCATCTCCAAGGCTGCCAATATGTGGAAAACCAGATGCGCCCAATCCACTCTCAACTGAAAGAAACTTTAATGGTCTTCCAATATCGATTTCTCTATTAATTATACTTGAAGCAATCTTGTCAATCCAAGTGCCTTTCCCTATAATTTCTCGTTTCATATA
The DNA here is from genome assembly GCA_005877075.1 of Nitrososphaerota archaeon. Lineage (GTDB taxonomy): Archaea > Thermoproteota > Nitrososphaeria > Nitrososphaerales > Nitrososphaeraceae > TA-21. Next base: position 4,519 of record VBPX01000049.1, read on the forward strand.
ACGTCATATTTCCTTGGTAACATATGGGCCGTTCAACGAGTATCCAAATTTCTCATAATATTGTCTAGTTCCTATTGCACTTATTATAGAAATAGTATTCAATCCTAATTCATCCTTGACTATATTTTCGGCAATTTCAAGTAATTTAGCACCATAGCCCTTATGCTGAGAGGAACTAGGTAGAGAATTATTATCGCTTCCTATATCCACCATTTGGCCAAAAACGTGTAGTTCACGGACAATTGCAGACGGATTACCATTTTTTTCTTTCAATTCAGTTCTATAGGGTTTAGCTAATTTTCTGAGTCTCAAGAATCCAAATAAGATTTTATTGTCATCGTCTTCTAAACTTAAAAATACTTCCTTACCATTGGAAGAATCATAATCTCTTCTTTTGATACTTATATCGATATTCTCACAATTCGCTAATTTTCTTATTCCTACTTCTCTACATCTAATGCAACTACATTCTAATCCTTCTTCTCTTAATTTTTGTTGTAGTATTTGCCTAATATTACTACTCTTGTAACCATAAAGAATGTCATTTGATTCAATCTCTCTTTGAATTCTCATTATTCTTACCCAAGGAGGCACTATTTTTTTTATTTTAAGTAGCAAATCTGTGAAAACTTCGTCCGGATATGGCTTATAAATTCCTTTTTCGTATAATTTGGCAAGACCAGTCCCTCTTAACAGTAACGTTGGATATATTTTTAGCATGTCAGGTTTTAGACGTGAATCTTCAAATAGTTTATTAAAATCTTCTAGATCTTTTTGTGGTGAAGAACCTGGCAATCCAGGCATCATATGAGCTACTACTTTATAGCCTGCATCCTTTGCAATTTGAAACGACTCGTAAACATCTTGAATATTATGACCTCTGTTAATATTCCTATAAACTTCCTCGCTTAATGTTTGAACACCTATCTCGATACGAGTTATCCCCATTTCAAGCATCAAATCTATATGTTTTTCTTTGCAATAATCAGGTTTTGTTTCGACAGTAAAACCAACGCAACGTATACTGTTTGCTTCATTACTTTTCTGTGCTTCCTGCAGCGAGTTAGATTCTATACCATTTAAAGCGTCAAAACATTTTTTTATAAAGCTACGCTGATATTCGTCAGGCATAAAAGGAAACGTTCCTCCAACAATAACTATTTCGACCTTTGATATATTATGTCCTCTAGAGTATTCTTGTTTTAATTTTGATGTTATCTGGTATTTTGGTTCAAAATTTGATTTTTGCGCTAATTTCGTTACAGGTTCTTTTCCTGTATAACTTAAAGGAACATTAAATTCTTTGCCTCCGGGACAGTAGATACATTTTCCATGAGGACAATCATACGGTTTTGCCATGACTGTTATGACGAGAACACCTGAAGCAGTCTTAATAGGTTTAACCATCATCAATTTCCTTATATTACTGTCAGCTGGTAAATATTTCATTATATCATAAAATTTGGGAATTTTTGACAGGTTATATTTAGAGGAACTTGCTCTGATAAATGAATAAATGTCTTTTAATGAAAGTTCCCGGAATTGGCTTAATTTATTACTTATCTCAATGCATGCCAAGTCATAATTGTCACTATTGCTGTCTAACATAGAATGAATTGAACTCCTCATTTAGGACATCAACGTTTTAAAGTACATTTGTTCTTATATACTGTGGTATCTATATTTTGATACTGGCCAAAAATCTTGTATTATATGATTGATGAAAGTATAATCCCTTGAGATAGCGTATTTTGCAAATTAATCTTCCATCATGACTCTGATATAAAATGTCGTATGGAGAAATGATATCTGAATTTGTAGATTTTGACTATGGTATAGCCAGAGATATTGTGAATAATTTCTTTTTGGGAATATAAACAACATCATCTCTACAGTAGAGCTCTAGAAATTGAATCCTTATGCACAGATGATTTGTCAAGCCAAATCACATTGTTATTTTTATTGGTTAATGGTTATATCACCAATCAAACTTTAGAGAATTAAATGTCATTTAACATAGATGTTGTGTGGAGCATCCTAATTATAGGACTATTAATGCATCGTGAATAATTGCTGGACATCAACTACTGAGTTTTCAATTTATAATGTACTCCGAAGAGCTAAATTATGTCGCTGCACTTTCGGATAAAAAAATTTCAACCGAAAAAGTAAAAGGAAGGAGAACTCTTGAATGCAGGTCTAATGGATGCTTAGATCGCAAAAATTCTGCAAAACGTAATAAATTCAAACATTAATAACTTTGAGAAGTTTGGAAAGATACCTTCCCAAGTAGTAAAGGAGGACTTGAAAGATCCTAAGGGCGGTTGAGCGGTTTACACCTAGACGGTATTTTTCAACCCTTAGCTCACCGAATTAGTTGTCCTTTGTATTACCTTACTTCTGGCGTACATTTTGTCGTTTTCGTAATTTCATTAGAGAAAAAAACATTTTTACTTGCCCAATCCAAACAGCTTCTTCAATATCTCAAGAATTGGATTTTCTTCTGGCGCTGGTGCTGGAGTAGTAACATTTGATGTAACATTTGCAGTTGGCGCTGGTGCTGGAGTAGTAACATTTGATGTAACATTTGCAGTTGGCGCTGGTGCTGGAGTAGTAACATTTGATGTAACATTTGCAGTTGGCTCTTCTATCCTCTTGATATCTTTTACAAACAAATAATTATTTTTTTTATTGTATCCAAAATCTGAAATAGTTATCACCTTAAATTTCTTATCATGCAGATATTTCATTTCCTTCTCAAACAAATCAATGTCAGTAGCTGAGTCATTTTTGTTTTCTCCTATACCATGATACATGATTATTGGAATTGCCTTAATTCCATCTTTATTATATTTTGATTGGCTTTCCACAACATCAATGAATTTTCTTAGGGCTTGAGCATCGCTATAAGAATTTTGTACTTTCTCAAAATCGTGGCTCCAATTTCTTATTGCGTACTTGTTAGCATAGGTAGGAGTACCATTATCTGTTAATGTTTTACAATCTTTTTGACCATATTTCATCATACCATCACACCTTAGAAACATCAGTGGATCATTTCCTCTTGTTGCGAAGTCATAGTATTTTGCCACAATGCTGACTATGCTTTTATCATCTGAACCTTCACTGAATGGATACTCAAAGCTTGTAACCTTTATTCCATGAGCATTAAGACATTTTTTTGAATTCCCAACTTCATATTCAATGGATTTCTTTGATAATTGTTTAAGATGTACATGATTCATGCTATGTGAGCCTATCTCATGTCCTTCTTTGTTCAATGTTTTAATCTCCTTCCAATTCATGTATCCTTCTTTTTTACCTACATAGTTACATATTACATCAAAAGTAGCTTTGAATCCATATTTATCAAGAATTGGCTTTGCATTCATGTATTGAGTTTTGAGTCCGTCAGAAAATATAAAAATTACAAATTTATCTTGCTGTCTTTTGGTATCCGCTGATTTTGCAGGCAAACCCGAAAGAAAACCATGATCATATGAATTAACTGATAAACACATAGTCATAAAAGCTATGAGCGAAAGAGTGGTTACAATGACAATATTACCCTTCAACGTTAATCACCAAAATGATTCTGGATATAATAAATATATATTGGAATGAAATACTACAATATTTTTTGAAATTTAGATTTATTGAAATATAATCATCTATGAACTTGAGTATTTCATAAATTATACGTTGATGGTAGATATGTAATGAAATTAAAACAGAATGAAAGAAGTTAATTTATCTCTAATCTAGCTACCAAAATGTTCCATAGATAATCCAAATTCATGATAGTATCAATAGTATCAAAAACTAAGAATGAATCTCGAAAATGTGTGTTCAACAACGGGTTAACTATTGGAGAAAATCTTTCTAGTGATTATTTTGTTCCAAAAGATCCAGAACGATATCATCCGGCCGAAAAGGGAATTCCAATCACCTTTAAGTATTTGAGAAACAATGTCGCATCCCAAAACATCGAAAACCAAATACTGGTTTCAGTAATCATTTCCCAATACATGATAACATTATTGTTCTACCATAATTAATTCAATAGGTTCAGTGCATTTATGGATTACAAAGTTTTTAACATAATTTTATTGATTTTGCGAGGGTGATAGCTCTTTCCAGATCATCGTTCAAAATTTCTTGTTTTTTATATTTGTTATTAAAGTATATCAAATCTATAATTTTTGAATTATCGACGTTGACTATAGTTGTAACGTTAGAATTACCACCAAAGATACGACCAGAGTTGCATGTCAGCACCACAAGTTTGTCTACTATATTCAGTGATTTTGAAGCATTTGAGATTTGAGCTTGAGTTTTTGAAGGCTCGTCCTTCATAGCAACCGACACCGCAATTTTTGAGCCGTAATTATCATTGTATGTTAAGTCGATTCCATCGCCGATTACATTGTCAAAATTTAGCTCATTTACATATCCTTCATAGTTTGTCAATGTCAAAAGATTTCGTACGGCTTCCCGTATGTCAGATTCAACTGTCTCCATATTATTAGCTCCCTTTTTGATTAGGATAAATTCAGATAAGGGCACATTCATTAAACTTCCTCGTATTTTGGAACCAGGATAGGTACTTTTTATAGTATCGTCAATTATTGATTCGTCTATCATAAACGAATTTCGCCTTGAAGCTTCCTCAGTTGCATGATAAAAAATATTCAACATTGAACGTACATTTCTAAAGTCTGGAAATCCATCGTATACTAATTTGATTTTTTCCGAAAGTTCATTTTCACCATCGGGTGTAAAGAGCTCATTCTCATCGTAGTTTCTGATATACTCAAAGATTATATCATTTAATTCGGATAATGTATTGGAGCCGGCCAGATCAATTTTATAATTTGCTTTCTCTAGTCGATCAAAAACTGATGAATTTTCTTTTTTAATTTCATCATACGAGGACGGTGTAAGTATCAACATTAGAATAGATGATGGTATATGAGCATTAATTATTGCCTTAATAAAATCTAGCGACTCTTTTTTTGAATCAAATTCATCGAATTGAAATATTGTTATTTTATTTAATAGTTTTAAATTCATATTTGCGAGTGCACTTAAACTATTTATCACACCTTCAAGTGATCTAATTTTTGAGACATCACTTCTCAGCTTATCTTCTATTAGGGACTTGATAATCTCGATTTGTATCTCAGAAAAGTCGGAGCGGAGTATTTCAGGTACGTATTGAAAATCTAATTTCTTATTCCCCTTCAAAATTTCCTCAGATCTACGTTTGAGATTCTTGTTTCCACTCAGATTATCAAGAAATCCATAGTTGAAGGCCTTTCTCACAGATTTACCGTGATCTCTTACTTTATCGCATAATAAATAAACTACATGTTTTCTTAAATCCTCAATATCAACATTACTAAACCCTCCGAGGATTGAATCATACATATTATGAATATCCCTAGGCCAAACTTGCGATAGGTCAACGTATGAGCTAACAGTATTTTCTACAAGCTCTGGTAGTCTTTTAATATGAAGTGCAAGATGAGTCTTGCCTGAACCGACATCCTGGATCATGGTGATCAATCTAAAATCTCTGTCTATGGGCTTTGCTCTATCTAGTTTGGAATAAAGTTCAGATATGCAGGTAATAATAGCCTGTCTTGCATCTTTGTGTGTTTTTCCTCCCAGTATTTGGCTATCTGTATATGAAGGAGTGGGACTACTGGGATATGGATTTATTTTTAGACCATAAGGATACATTCTCATATACTCATATACCTCTTACATATCCATGGAGTAACCCTCTGAGAATTACGCCTTCATTTCCTCCAGTCGATAACTCGTATTCGTTTTGGTAGGCATTAATTAGTTGCTCAACAAGTTCATAAAAGTCGCTCTTGCTCAAATCAAATTTTTGATTTAACTCACTCCTAACCTGTCCAAGCTCAATCCAACCTATTGAGCTATTTGATCTTGACAGAACAGTATCAAACTCCATTTTAAAATTATCCAGATTAACTAAGGCATTTTGAGAGTCATGGTTGTCGGGCTTTAATAGATCAATCAAATTATTTATTGCGTCTTTGAGACTATTTGAATGACTATCTAATTTTCTTTCAACTAACTTAATACGCTCAACTAAAATTCTGAATTTTGGATCGACATTATTTAGATGCTTGAGATATAATTCCGATGTCCAACAATAATATGCTGATCCTTTCTTGTCAACACACACTTTTCCATTATTGATTAGATTTTCTAAACTTTGATCGAGATCAAATGAGGTAAATTCTTTTTTTAAATCAGATTTTTTTATGCCGTATGAACCAGTCGAAAGTATCTTCTCTAAAACTAATTCTTCTGATGACATGAAAAATTATCAAAATTTTTTTATTTAAATTGCGGTGTAATAGAACTGATTACCCATTATCAAGAATTTTAGATCAAAGATAATGTTATTAGCTTATTTTTAGATATTAAAAAAGGGATGAAGATTACTCTTTGCTGATTATTAAGATGATGAAAGTACTAGGGTAACTGACCATATTTTTTTGAACCACTAATGACAATACCAGTCCTGAATGATTAATTGGGATAAATGAATCAAATAATAAATAACTTAGACAAGTATCAACTATATTCCACATTATGCCTAAGAGATTTTTCAATAGTCTGGATGATTTTAAAAATAACCTGCATAAATATGATGCATCACTAATAGACTACAATGGTAATTTAGTCCCGTGTATCTACATCAATTCAGATAGATATCATGATATAATCAGTAAAGTAGCCGGTAAGAAACTGGCTGTTGATGTACTATTGGATTTATTCCATGACTCCAAGCATGTTTTTGTAGACATACTTATGACATATCTTGATTACAATTTTGATGAAAACTATCTTTTCTATGCTAATGACATGCCTCAATTCTTTGAAGCTCTAGCAAGGACTGGATTAATTGCAATCGCACCATCAAATGCTGAAACTGCTTCTCAGCTAAATTTACTCGTAATTCAGCTTCCAAGAAAAGATAGTGCTGAAAGTGCATTTAATCAAATGATAAAAATAATAAATAAACAAATCCAGGCCCATGAAAATTAGTAAGCAAATTTATTTGCGACGGCCGGGATTTGAACCCGGGTTACCAGATTGGCAATCTGATGTCCTAGACCAAACTGGACGACCGTCGCATTACATCTAGTGAAGAAAAAAATACTGCTTATTTTAACTGTTTCTTTATTTCAGATGCAATTTTTTCAAGAATTGCAAAAATAACATGCAGAGACTTGTAGAAATTTCATCAATTTAAATTCATTTAAGCAATTTTATTCAATATTCATTCTAATTTACATTGTATACCATTATGGTAAACATTTCTCTCTTCTATTGGTAACTCAGATGATGAAAATAACAGTAGAATAACCTCGACTCTCAGAAACATAATTATCTCTTACTTCTTCTACGATAATTGTAATAGAAATAATGCTCCCTTTTTCACATTTTGATGCATCCAGAGTTATGTAATCGTCTAAGATATCAACAGCATTCATGCTTTCGTCACTTACTGTATATGAAACAGGAGAACTTGATGCAATGAGAAAGGAGTCTCCTTTACTGTATTTCCCCAATCTAACAAGCCGCCCTTCCTGTGGCATAGCATTTACCCGCAGACGGATTGTCCCTTGCGAATGCTTTACATATCTTTTCATCGAATTTATAGAAACTTCAAAATGAAAAGGGTAGCTGGCAGTGTTTTCTGCCATTTTATTTACTCCATCATTCATAACAATGTCCACCTTCTTTATTGTATTACAAAAATTTCGTATCCAATTATTGGTCGTTTTAACAATGTTGTCAATAGAATTTTTTCTTTGGGCTGTTTCTTCATTGCCTAGTTGATACCTATCAACCCAATCTTTATAGTCCATACTTATGCCGTTTATAAACTCAATACATGTATTTTGATAATCTTCAATACTTGTAGCACGTTCGGAGCTAGAGTCGGTCGCAAACAAGATGCTCATATGATATTACTGATTAAGATTTAAACTTCATTGCCTTTGCAACAACTGATACGTTTGAAGCTCCAATTTTTTCCAATTTTTCAAATAGAAATTTGCCCATTTTTTGTTGATGTTTCTGCGAGATGATATTAACACGGTACAATAATATATGAAGTTTAACTCTAATTAATAAAATGAGTTTTTCTGACTTGTATTCAGAACTCTTATTCAATATTAACTACCATACAAAAGAAATTCAAGAAGCATTAAAAAAGAATCCAAATTCCGCATATCAGTTAGTAAACCAATTGTCAGAATTCACTGGATCACGATTTCAGGTAACATTGAATTTACATTTTCCAGATTCAAAAAAAATTTACGATGTAGAAAATTACGGTACAGAGAATTTGGGTATAGTTGTAGACAAATTTCGAAAGCAATTTCCAATACCTAGAGAAATTATCAAACAAAAGGCTAAAGATTTTTTGGGTAATGTTACGGCGCAGGATGCCTATATGTATGAAGGAAAAGAAGGCTTGAAGATATTATTTGATAAAGGAAGAATAGAAATTTTACCAGGTTCGATGCATCTTTGGTGTAAAATTGATGAGAATTTAAAAAAATTTTGTGATTGGTTGATGCAAGAAGTGTTTCTAAATAACAGACAGAATGACGCGATATGAAATTAATTTATGCTGCATATGTTAATTTGAATTGAATGTATGATACCTAAATAATAACAGTTCTATGTAATAGAACTTAAATGTTTAAAATCTTTAATACTTATATACGATGAACGCGCTTTAATGATAGTGAAATCTTCCAAGTCGCCATTATGGGTAAGAGGCCTACAAATAGGTCTTGGTGCTCTAACTGTTATTTTGTCGATATTTGCTCTAGCTTTTCCCGCTTATACTTTGCTGTCAATAATTGTGTTCCTCTCAATAATTTTATTGTTTGTAGGAATAGAGAAGATCATTACCGGATTCTTTTTACCCAGTAAACCACGTTGGACTACGATTGGATTTGGAATACTTGTCTTGATCTTTGCAGGTCTGGCGATTTCCTATCCAAACGCAGCTGCATTGATAGTGACTACATTCATTGGTATTGGTTTACTTTTTAATGGCATTGCAAGAATTGTTGAAGGTATTGCAGGCAATCATTACGGGTGGGCTAAATTATTCCTAATCGCGGTTGGGATATTGGCGGTCATTATTTCAATCATGGTACTAATCTCTCCATTGTTTGGGGCTATTTTAGTAGGAACGATTATCGCAATAGCTCTACTAATAACTGGTATCCAAATGATCGCAATGGGTTTAGCTCGCAGAGGACTACAATTTCCACAAACTGATACATTATCAAAATGAGATAAAGTACTGAAATTTCTGGTAGTATTTTTTTAGTAACCGTATTTTCTATTACAATATCATTCCTCTTTAAAGTCTCAGACTTTTAGTATAAGTGGAAGCCGATCATGATATTCTCCTTGTAGCATTAGAGAAAAAACAGTTTCAGGAGAATTGTTTTACTTTAACAAGCTCAAGTTATGAAAATGGTGTATATTGGTAATACCAAATTACAGACCAGAGAATATTGTCTCAAGTTAATTTTGCAATACACACCGCTATTTTTGATTATTATTGTCTATGATTTCTGCGAGCTTAATATCGTAATCCGTGATTCCACCTACATCATGAGTACTTAGTTTAATTGTAACAGTATTATACACATTGGACCATTCTGGATGATGGTTGATTTTTTCAGCTTCAAGGGCGATCTTTGTCATGAACCCAAATGCTTCGACAAAATTCGAAAACTTGAAAGATTTTGTTAATTTCCCCTCTTCTAGGTCCCAGCCATTCATTTGTCTAATCTTCTGGTCTATTTCATTTTCTGATAACTTTTTGTATTTAATTTGCGACATAACTATTATTATTGAGTTCCTTTTATAGACTTTTCATTTTTGAAATACAAACAGGTGATGATATCTTTACCGACCGTACCCATTTGTTTTTGATTTTGAAATATACATTATTGCTGCAATTGTTTTACAATCTAGTATCTTTCCAGAAAAACATTTTTCTAAAGCTGAATTTAGTTTGATTCGTTTAATCTTGATTTCTTCGTCTTCATCAAGAGGGTGTCTTTTTTTGGATATTTTCAAGTTTGTAGCTAGGAAGAAGTGCATTTTTTCAGTAACATAACCAGGAGCAAGATAGCACTGAAATAGTGATGTTAGCTTACCAGCATATCCTATTTCTTCATCCATTTCACGCAAGGCTGCTTCTTCGGGAGTTTCACCTTTCTCAATTTTGCCAGCAGGAATTTCTATCAATATATTTCTGGTGGCAATTCGAAATTGCTCTACAAGTATGATATTATCATTTTTGTCTAATGGAATTATTCCTACAGAGTCCGAATGTTCAACTATTTCTTTTTCTACAACATTATCTCTAACAATAAACTTATCTGATCTGAGCAATATTTCGCCTGAGTAAAGCTTTCTGCTGCTTATGATAACATTTTCATTCATTCTAATTCATTTGGTATGAGAATACTTAATGTTTGTTTATTACAACAAGTCGAAATATTCGCATATGAACTTTGATAATAATTTAAGAATTAGTTAATTTATCTCACAATCAAATGAGTGAAATACATGTTTAACATCAGGTAGAGATAATCTATGGTCTTAAAAATGGTAATCTAAAAACTACATGCTCCTGATTTTACAAAATTCAACCAGACAACCTAAATTATATCAAGGACTTCACTCAACGTATCAATTCTTACAGGCCACGAGAAATTCTTGTTCCATGGTTGGTTGAATAGTACTCCAACTCTTGGATGTACAAGATGATTAAAGTTTATTGGGGCATCATCGACTAAGATATCAAACGGATATTCTGTCTTTGGAGTATCATCGTAAACAAATAAGAGATCATCGCAATGAATTTTATGGAAATCTAGCCATTTTATAACGTTGGTTACCGAAGATCTGTATCTTTTTGTCAATATCGATATTCTGAATCCCTTGTCATGAAGACTAGTTACTATATTACCAATTGAAGATTCTGTGGATGGAATGTCCAACCAACGCTTATCCCAAATATATGAAAAAATATCCGAAACTTCGGTAATTGAAATGTCAAGAATTTTTGAAATATCCCATGAAATAATATTATCTTTGGTTATGTTAGAATTATTACGCTTGTTGTATTCCTCTGCCCAAATAACCATGGTGTCTGCAAGAACAGAGTCCAAATCAATTGCAAGTTTTTTTCTAGAAGTCAAGGCATGCATCTATTTAATAATAAATTGCAAAAATATGTTATTTATTTTTTGATTTTCCATATTCGTAATTTACCAAATTCGTAATTTGAACTTAAATTTGAATCGAAAAAAAGTTCCAATTTAAGAGTTAAACTTTATTAACTCGCTTCAAAAAGTTAGGTTCGGTTAACGAGAAATATCAAATATAAGACTATTTTGGTCTTTGACTATTTTTAATCAAATATAATATTCTAAAATCATTTCAATACTGTCTTTATCCCCGTGGTCCCTTGACCATCCTTTCTCTGGACTTAAACTAGGGGAAATCGTGGAGGTAATCGTGGTAAGGAGAAAAAGCAATTATGCCACAGATGGTTAAAGTGCGATAAAAGATAGGAGATTCGGCTTAGGCGATAGTACTATTGACATACTTCATCCAACCGAAAGGACATACTTCATCCAACCGAAAGTGTAACGGGAGACAAATTAAAGGGAGAAGATGTAATGAGAGGGTATATTAAGTTCGGGTATCTAGATGGCTATATTATTACAAATCAAAATATATTAAACTTCGATGTTACAAAGTAGTGTGAAAAAGCCTGTAAGCGATATAATGTCAACCAAATTAGAGACTATTCGAACCTCTGAAAGTGCCAAAGAAGCTGCAAAGAAGATGTTAGACAAGAATGTAAGTTCACTTGTGGTAGTCGATGATGATGGACAAGCTATAGGAATCGTTACTGAACGCGATATCACAAGGGGTGTGTGTATTCATGATGTCCTAAGTAAAGAATTCAAGGTACACCATCTTATGACATCCCCATTATCAACAATTGATCCTAATTTATCTGTTGAAATGGCAGCAAATCTGATGTTACAGGATAAGGTAAGACATCTTATTGTTAAGGAGGGAGACAAAACCGTAGGAATACTAACTGCAACTAACTTTATTGATTATCTAAATGAGCAATTAGATCCAATGGATCCACACGCGAGGGTGCTTAAAACATTGAAAGACGAGATCTGACGTGACAGTAGTTAACCGTTATACATTGACCTGGATGGATAAACTGCGTCTACTAATGCGTCGTTTTCCAAGGTCGCTATCGATGTTGCACTTGAGGATTTTACCAATTAACTATACACACTGGGGCATCCTAAACTTTATTACATTGGAATTTTAGTTTTTATCTGTGACAAATTTCTTCAAGTCGTTTTGTGAATCAATAACCAGATCTGACAAAAACATTAGATTTGCGGCCATAGTGGACCATCATGGAACAATACTGGCTTCCTCTGAGAGAAAAGGAATCAAACCTCTCTTAAATGATGAGCAAACTGCGCAATATGCGCTTGCAGCTGTCACAAGGCAGTATACCAGAATAAGATGGCAGTCAATACTTGGGAAAATCGATTATACGTGCTCGAACTATGAGAAATTATTGAGGATTACCATACCAGTAACTGATTCTAGAAATCACTTGTGTTTTGTTATCATCTTTACGTTCGATGTAACCACAAAGAATTTCCACAACACAATTATGAACAAGATAAAGCCAATAGTTAAAGATAAAGAAAAGGAACTATTGAATAGAGCTTGATCTATCATTGAATAACTGGTAATTGTACATATTATATACTCATAGAAAGTCCTAGGTGAGAAAAATGGGTAGTCTCATGATTGTTTGAAAATATTGATATATTCCTTTCATATTTTCATTATAACAATTTATGCCAAAAGAGAGGATAAAATTTTTTAGGTCATATGAACCCCATGGACTTGAACAAGATATAAATAATTTTTTAGAGAATGAAACGAAGGCTGTAATTGATATCTCATTTTTACACACAGTAACGGGTCATGGAAACGAAGTTTTTTATGATGCATATATTCGTTATACTCCAAAATCGGTGTCAAAGTCTAGGGAAGTGAATTATTAATTAATAATCCAATATTGCAAGAATTCTCAATATTGGTAACAATACCGTCAGAACGGTAAAAATTTGATGCTAAACTATTTTTTAAACGTAGTATTTGTGTGCTCTTGCAGCCAAATTAGCGACTCGCAACGGTTCAGGTTTAGCACCTTGAAGAACTAGTGAATTTATCAAATTGGAGGCATCAGAAAAATTTACTCCCCAGTGACGAATAAAAATAGTTTTCCCAGTCCACAACGTCAATGGTTTTCTATCATCAAGATTAAAATAATCCTGAATCTTTTGTTTGTGATTGATTCCATGAATAGAGTCTTTCAATCCAATTGATCTTTTATATGAAATACCTATTACTGGTATACCTGTGATTTCATTTATACGCTTACCATTTATAATATTAAATAAACTGATAATTAATCCACCTAGCATAACACAATTGATGTCATTTCTTCGCAGACGTTTAACTAGAGACAGGACTATGTCAGAACTATCGTTTCCACCTACAGTAGTGTAGCCATAAATTAAACCGTCCACTATGAAATCACGTCTCATAACAATGCCCGCTAAGATAGATTTCTTGTCTTTTTTTTCAAAACTTTCTGCAATTGCAAGAACTCTTATCCCCTTATTATTATGAATTCGTACCAACTACCAACCAGTATAAAGTAGGAGTCGTAAATTAATAATTATTTCATTTGATTAATCCAATTTTTGAAAATTAATTGGCTCAGTTTAGCACAGTTCATAAAGAAAGGGTCTAAATATCATATTTACAATTAAAAATATGTGGATAATAAACAAAATGCGGGTCAAGACAAAGTTCCAAATAATTTAATTAATGAAACTAGCCCCTATCTTCTTCAACACGCATATAACCCTGTGGAGTGGTACGGTTGGAATCAAGACGCTCTTGAAAGATCAAAGAAGGAAGATAAGCCAATTTTCTTGAGTATAGGATACAGCTCATGTCACTGGTGCCATGTAATGGCTCATGAATCATTTGAAGATGGTGATATTGCAAATATAATGAACGAGCATTACATAAACATTAAGGTAGACAGAGAAGAAAGGCCGGATATTGATGACATTTATCAAAGGGCCTGTCAAATGTATACTGGTAATGGTGGCTGGCCGCTTTCTGTTTTTTTGACTCCTGATCAAAGACCTTTCTACATCGGTACATATTTCCCTAAAGAAGGTAGACATGGTTTACCAGGATTTAGAACTATACTATTGCAACTAGCTGACGGTTACAAAAATAGGCAGAGTGAAGTTATTTCTTCCAGTCAGGAATTTGTTACTGCACTAAGAGGTACTGCAACTGATATTGTATCTGATAAGGAATCAGAGCTGGAAAAAACCATACTAGATGAAGCAGCGGTAACTTTGTTGCAATTAGCAGATAACATATATGGAGGTTTTGGTAGTGCGCCTAAATTTCCAAATGCATCAAATTTCTTATTCTTATTAAGAGCATATGACTACTCTGGAATTACCAAATACAGGGATTTCGTACTTTTTACTGCAGATAAGATGGAGTCAGGAGGAATACATGATCATGTGGGGGGAGGATTTGCACGATATTCAACCGACCAGAGATGGTTAGTACCCCATTTTGAGAAAATGCTATACGATAATGCTCTTCTTTCTGTACTCTATTCAGAAATATATTCGATAACTTTAAACTCCAACTATTTGAACGTGTTGAATAAGATACTTAGATATATTCAAAGAGAAATGACCTCAAATGACAGTGGTTTTTACTCCTCGCAGGATGCAGATTCAGAAGGTGAAGAAGGAAAATACTATTTATGGTCGTACAAGGAATTGGAAAAGATCTTAGAGCATGAAATCTTTGAGATTTTTACAGACCGTTTTGGGATTACCCAGGGAGGTAATTTTGAAGGTAAAAATATCTTAAATAAATATACATCTATTCAAAGATTATCAGAAAGATATTCCAAGTCCCCGGATTGGATAACCACTAAAATTGAGGAATCACTAGAAAAGATTTACCATGTTCGACTCAAGAGAATCCATCCAGCTACTGACCGAAAAATATTGACTTCGTGGAACGGGTTGATGATATCAGGTTTCATTAGCGGGTATAAAGTAACTGGAAATCAGAGTTACCTTGAAAGCGCACTAAAAGCTGTTCATTTTATTGAAAATAAATTGAGAAATAACAATAATAGATTAAATAGAGTTTTCAATACCGTTTCAAAAATTTCTGGATTTCTTGATGATTATGCTTTCTATGTAGAAGCACTCATTAATTTATTTAGCATAGATTCAAAACCTTACTATATTGAAAGAGCTATTGCATATACTAATTCAATGATTGAACATTTCTGGGATCCTAAATCAAATGATTTTTTCTTCACCCCGGACGACAATGAAAAACTTATCGTAAGAACAAAAAATCACTATGATCTTGCAATACCTAGCGGAAATTCTGTTGCTGCTTCCAATCTAATTAAATTATATTATTACACTCAGAATGAAGAGTATCTTACTAAAGCAGACAAGATGATTGGAAAAATGTCAATGTCAGCGTCAGGAAATCCTTTTGGCTTCGGTCAGTTACTCTCGGCCATATATTTACGAATCAAATCACCATTGGAAATATCCATAATAAAGCAAAACGAACGTTCGGAACTTGGAAATTACTTGAACAAAAAATTTCTTCCAAATGCAATCTCAGCAATTGTGAATAAATCTGATATTCCAGAGCTTGAAAAATATCCCTATTTTAAGAAAGAATTAACTAATAATAATGAAAAGGAATTTGCATTTGTCTGCAAGGATTTTACTTGTTCTCTTCCCATAAAGACAATCAGTGAGCTTGAAAAAAATATTTCATAGATTCCGAATATAAACGATTCACAGAATTATTTTGCCTTTACACAACGTGTAAATATTAAAGACCATTTGACAAGATCATTACAATAATTGTCAAAATCCAATACAATATATTCTGACTTGAAGAATGACATGAATCCTGTCACATGGATTTCAAAGTATAGACAAAATTCCATACCCTACTTAACAGTGATGGTTCTCTTTTACCATCTGATTGGATTTGTAATCATGATAATAGGATCAATCATAGTCGATTTTGTAGTTAACAACTATACGGAACCCACAATACCACTAACTGGGATTTCAGTAATCTTTGCGGGTCCATTTGAAGAGTCAATATTTTTTGGAATCCCATTTTATCTAACAGGAAACAATCTCGTAACCCTTGCAGGAGGGATTATCTGGGCTACCTTGCATGTTCTAAACACCCCCAGTGTGCAGGCTAACAGTCTTGCTTATCTAACATGGCTATTTGTAACACCATCAATATTTGCAAGTCTTAGAACTTGGATAAGTGGAAAAGGATGGTTTGCGATAATCTCACATTCAATATGGAATTTGATTTTCTTTGCGGCTGGGTGTACGAATGGAGAATTTGCCTGCCGCATTTTTAATGAAAAGGATTTTCTTATAGATATTGCTTATATTACAACATCTGTGGTTTTTATTTTACTTACATATTTTCTCTTTTTGAGATATGAAAATAAAGTCATTTCCAAATCTGTAAAATAGGCATATCGTCTAGTCGAAAAATTAACCATAGATAATTGGACAGATTCAGACTCTCACTTTGGAAAATGCATTTGCCTGCATTATTTTGCAATAGTCTAAATATTCTCAAGGTCTTATTTGAGATATGGGCAAAATATTCCTTCAATTAATATGCGATGAATGTAAAGAAATTATTTTGGAAAAAGAAGGTGAGCAGAATTTAAGCTACGAAAAATTCCCCATTACAGAAGATGAGGCTTTACAGATTGATAAGGCCCATAGAGGCCATGAGTGTCATATCGAGGCCGTAGAGAAAACCTAGTCGCTTTGTCGATTGAAATTTAACAATATCAAACTTTAAATTGTTTATTATTAATTTTATTATAAATCCTTGCCAATGATGACCCATGTATGTTATCCCTCTGAGGCAGGTATCATATTTACCACCTATTAATTCAAATCTGAATGTAAAGTCGACTGTTCATAGAGCTGTCCAGCTTGTCCCAATTCCAAATAGATACAATTGTCCGTAAAATGTGGATTTATTAGATAAGTTTAGTTTATGGATTTGAGCCTTTAATTAAAATGGAGAAAAAATGGGTATCTGATTTTCTAGGCGTGGGATATCGATACACTGACATTTTTATGAATATATTGTTATTATTTACTGACAAGAAAATTGCAGTAAGGATTTGGAATGAGAATATTCATTGGTGGCCTGATGACAAAATAATTTTGAGATTTATTGAAGATAATGATTATTACTGGTTTATTCTTTATCAACAAGGAAAGAACCTTTTATCAAAAGAAAATATTGGTTTTTTTAAAAAAAATCCTATAACACAAAATTATCTTAGATTCAAAAAGAACTATGAACAAAAGGCCATTCTTCGATTCGCTCTTTACAAAAATGTGGAAATGAAAATAGCAGATAATGATAAAGATGAGGAGGATGGTGAAAATAATGAAACTGAAAAAGAAAAAGAAGAAAGCAAGAATATCAATTATGAACTCAATATAATTAAGAGAATGAAGACTATCTATGATGTGAAGTTTCTAAAGATTAATGAAATTGAAGATAATAGTGTTGAATACTCCTTAATTAAAAACATAGAGGCACAACATGCTTAAAGAATTTCATTGCATTCAAGATTGTTCGGATTGTTGTATTAACCGTCAATATTATCCTTCAATCGATTACGGAAAAATAGGGGTTCTTCTTTTGCCCCAAGAAAAGAAGCGCCTTGAAAATCTAGCTAAAGCTTACAAAATTAACATAACAATATTACCAAGATTAGGAATAGGTACAAATAAGAAATCAAATGGTCCTCGCCAAGTAATAGCATATCAACTTATGGGAACGAATACAGACGGTAACTATTGTCCATTTCTGGACATCAAGAGCAATAATCGTTCTCCGCATGGAGGTTTTAATTGTGCAATTTATGTTGAAAGACCTCTTTCCTGTCAGGCATATCCTGCTCTAATTGAAAATAATACGGAAGTAGAGCTTGATTGTAATTGTAAATTCTCGTGTCAATATTCAAACCATGTGAAGAAAAATTTGCTAGAGAGTGAATTGATTGCATTATCAACAATCAGGAACAATTTTGACAGGTTTACGCAGCAAACAATATGGCGCTATGCAACGCATATTGGGGAGGAGTCTATTACAAAATTTCTTTTGCCAAGAGGTTGGTATTTGCATGAATGAACAATACCTTCGTTTAGAATTGCAGCAGAAATGGAAAGAAGAAAGTGGAAACCATTTAGGCAAACATTAGGCTTTTTACTCGCTTTTACTCTCGTTTTCATTAGTTTCAAATATTGATTTTGGCATTATATTGGGAATCCTTCCTCTATGATCTTCAAAGAACTTCTCCCATTCTTGAATATCCATAGACAGTTCTTTTTCTTTTTCCGTTCGCGGTCTAGATACTATCATAGGAGGTTCTTTATTATTACTTAATCGCTTATTATTTAATCGCTTATTATTTAATCGCTTATTATTTAATCGCTTCAAGTTTTTCTGTACTACGATTCCGTTCTACACGTCGGCCATCTTTGTCTTTCAGGACACCCGTACTAG
>VBPX01000117.1:0-5281 GCA_005877075.1 Nitrososphaerota archaeon
TGACACGAAATAGATTATCTGTGTAACGACTTTCTAAGCTTGTTGCTGTTTGTGTACTGTATCCCGAAGCTTGACCTTCATCGTAAACAAAGATAAATCCTTTGTCTGTATTTGCTATTTGTGTAAGTAATCCTCTAGCATCGTTCACATAAGATATTCCTTCGATCTTTTTCTTCAGATAAATATTTGTGAAACACAGATTATCTTTCTCTATCCATCTCTCTATTAATTTACATCCTGTATTTGTTTTACCCTTTCTAGGTGGGCCGGAGATTCTACCGAATGAACCTTCATCGAAATTCATGATCAACATATCTGGATTGCAGAATTTATAATCATCGTACCCTGATTCTACATCAAAAACCATCGATCCGATACCTGATAATCCTCCTGTTCTTTCTGCAATATGGAAAGATGCGGGGACAGCATCTCTCAAAGATGTTTCCAATCCTTCTACATCTTTAGGTTCTTTCCCTTCTATGATCTTACTTTTCATAAGAATAAATAATCTTCTTTGTTCTCTCTTATCCCAAACTCCTACTGTAATAATATTCTTAATTGTTTTCCAGGAAAGAGTCTCGAATCTATCCATTAGATTTAGAAATTGAGTCATTCGTTTACTAGCTATATCGCTATAATCAGGAGGATTTTGGAAAGAAGATTGAGGAATCATCTTTCCTGCGCCGCCAAATTCTTTTCGGATTTTTGCCTAGCGATATTTCTAACTATTCTTCTTACTCTCCGTCTTTGACGGGCACCTCTAGGTAATCTACCAAATTTATTTCCATAGAGATTTTTCCTTATTTTTCTCCTACGTTTTCTTTCAGATGCACTAACCAATTTATCACCTCCTATTTCTTTTAACCGGGATTTTAAATCCTTTCTTTCTTGCTTTAGAGTAAGCGATAGCTACTGCTTGTTTAATCTTCTTTCCATGCTTGTATTGCTTCTTTGCTTCCCTAGCGATGAAAGCCGCCGCTCTTTTACTCATCTTCGCTTTTTTTACCGTGAGATCACCTCCTAACGCTTTCTCGGACGCCCACGACTCTTAACGTAAAGGGGAGTATGGATACGTCGGAATTCTTTTTTCGGTCGGCCCCTCTTAGATTTTCTTGGCCGTCCTCTTTTTCTGTGTCGCCCGCTACCTGGACCACCCATTGAGTTATCACCTCCTTCATTCTTTACCTAGAATCCTATCTAATAATCCTTTCTCTGCTGTGATATGGGCCGCTCTTGCGATTTCTACGGCCCGATCTGCATGACGTCCTTTCAAGGATGGAGCATAAGCCATTAAGAATTTAATTGGGTCTAACGAATCCCAATCGATATCTTCATTTTTCTCCATCGCATCCCATACTTTCCATTCTACAAAAGCGAGATATGAATCTAAAAGATGTGGTGCTTGGCCTCTTAACTGTGTAATTAACTTGATACGAGATGAAAAATCTTTTTCTTCGGGAAATAATACTGATAATGCTTCCCTTTCTTTCTCGTATTTTGCCGCAAAAGCATCATCTTCAGGAATCATTTAAACACCACCTGAGAAGCTAACCAGATCACGATTCCGATATTCATAATAAGAGATAATATTAATGCCAATTTTACAATGTCGAATTGTTCACCACTAATGATCTTGTTGAGTCTCCTAGCTTTTGCCATCGTAGATATCATAGAAGATGTAAACTTTGGGTCTGGAATTTTTACATGGAGAAAATCTAATGGATTTGGGTCATTCTCTTTCCAAATTTGTACTTGGTATTGTCTTTTCTTTCTTATAATTAAACCCATACGAATAGTCCATCGACGGAATTTTCTTGGGTCCACAGCATACTGCTTTTTATTTAAATGAAGAAATCCATCTGCATCTGGCATCGGTCCTTTCTTACCTTTGCTTATCCAATGTTGCCATAAGCCCGCTCTTGTTTCTACAATCCATAGATATCTGAGACTAGCCAAATCTACCTTCCTCCTTTATTACAGTAAATACACCAAATAAAATTACAAATATAGCTAATAACCACATGAAAGCACTAATAATAATTGAATGTGTTTCAGAATATAACTGTAATGCTAAGAATATAGTAGCAAATCCAGAAAGGAAAATTGCTAATGGGAATTTCCAAGCACCGAATATAAATAATACTAATGCAATTATCCCTAATAACCAACCAACAACACTTATATTAGACGGAAGAACAAAAGTTGTAGTATCCCACCAAGGAACATTACCCATAGTAGATGTGATACCTTGATATTGTATTGCTTCAATCTGACCAGATATAGATACTGTCATTATATCCATAATGTTAATTCCTGCTCTTTCTCTTAACGTGCCGGAGCGAGAATTTCCGGCAATAGTATATGTCTGTGGTCCCCATACAAAATTACTCCAAATTGAAGGGCCACTTCTAGTAGTTTGTTGGTCTCTATAAACTAAATAAACATCACCGACTAATCCCGTTCCGACCCAATATCTATCAGAATCAAATAATCTTGTTCTGTCTGGATATGATAATCCAGAATTTATTTCTGTTCCAGCAGAATCTAGCGTTTGTCCATTATTCCATGTAGTATTTCCTAATACTAAATAATTATGAAATAATCTTAAAACTTACTACCTGCTATAATATGAACCGTACCCAATGAATCTACAACTGGATGCGGGAATCCAAAACTTCCACTAGAATTTGATATAACAATATCATACAATCCTCCATTAATTCCTTTCCAATTGGCCCCTAAAACGCAAACATCTACAACTAAACATCTCTTTACAACAATTTGTTCTCTCGCAGATAATAAAATATGAGCAAACAAATAAATGGTTCCCGACGGGTCATCATAAACTAATACTAAATCTTCTGGATTGTTACCACTGAAATCTAACGTCGCATAAGCCCATGACGTACCTGTCCATTTAGCGACTTTTGAAGAGCAAGAACCACAACCAAGACCAATATAAATATCTCCATTTACTGTCATAACTACTCCAGGGTCAATATAACTACCCAAATCATCATAACCCTTTCCATTGATAGCCATACCTTGAAAATCTGCTGGAACACCACTAGCACTTTTCCAATTACTAAATGTGGCAATATCTGTAATGTTAGTAATATCAATCTTTGTATAGAAAACGTGTGTTGCGCCTGAAATTAATTTATGACCAACCAAACTTAAAATATTACTATGCACGAAAGCAAATATTTCCCAACCACTACCTATACTTGAATCAAGTATCCCCGTTCCATCTGCTGAAGGGGTCATTAAAGGAATCCTTACTGACCAATTCAAACCATTGTTAATACTATATCTAACAGATAACTTTCCATTATTTACACTACTACCATCAGGAATTATAACTATAATATTTCCAATAGAATTTCTTACAATATGCGGTCCATAATCTAACGTATTACTATTAAACCATGTTGAATTTTCTTCAACAATACTACTTCTAGGTATAAATTGTAACTTTGCATCATTATTTCCTGAATCTGTATTCGATACATCAGTAGCAAAAACCCTAATTGTACTTACTGTTATTCCAGCATCTTTAATATCTACCCGCCTAAATGACATAGTACTTACTTGTGGTTCAAAGTACCATCTGTTCCCGTTACTTGTGGACCTTATAGTTAAAATATTATTACTACCTGCATCTAATAATGTAAATATAGGGAAGAAACCTACCAATACACCATTCGTTGAAGGTGATATATCTATCTCTGATGAAATCGTTTGAACCCAACCTGACGGTACTATTCTTTGATTAAAAACTTTGGTGCCAATCCCACTTATCTTTATTGTTGCTAAATTAAGATTTGTTCCTGATTGTGGACCTATTGTCTGTGTGACCGAACCACTTAATTCAAGAATACTTGTTCCTGCTGTTATTTTGCCTTGTAAATCTGTAATATCTCCAGAAATATTCCATGTTTGAGAACCCATAGAAATAGTAGTTATGGTAGTTGAAGTAGCGGTAACATTACATGATAATGCATTAATATCTAAAGTTACTGTTCCAGAACCACTATTTGCATCAAAAATAACAGGGTCATTTATTGTCGGAACACTAGAACCACCTAAACCACCACTAGATGAAGACCACATTAAAATGTTTGACCAAAGTCCGGTACCACCTACCCAAAATCTATTATTTCCAGAACAAGATACTGCATCCGCGCGATTAGAAATTACAAATACCGATAATAAAATTAGGAAAGAAATCAAGAAAATCATCGATTTAGCTTTCATCGTTCTTTCTCCTTTTTGCTAACCACCATGCACCATAGAGCATGAAGAATAGGATTGAGAAAAAGGCCATTACCCTTCCGATATCTCCAAGATCAACAAGTGGGATAAAGAAATTCAGGATAGTACCGCAAGATGTGGTTGGTGTTGCGCAAGCTCTGAAATAATAAATTGTACCTGATACTAATCCTGTGATATTATCCATAAATAAGGTAGGAGATGTTTTAGCTACCTGGGTAGTTGTATTTCCCAAAGATGGGGATGCGCCCCATTCAAAATAAACATTAACGGATGTTCTTGGAATAGATGTTAATGTTCCATTAATGAACCAGGATGTAGTTACATAATTAATATTGAAATTACCAAATGTTTGAGCGGTACGAGAATATCCAATACCTCCAGATGGACACCAACCACCACCACTAGCGCAATTTGCAGATGATCCATATGTCCATGCGTTCGTTAAACCTGACATAGTTATAAGATGAATGTCATTAAAGTTTTGTGCATTATCTGTATTCACTTCCGTAAAGATTGCTAGTTGATGGACTCCGGGTTGTGCAAATGAAACAGTAAATGGAGAAAATCCATTGAAATTAGTTACAGTAACATTTCCATTATTCACCATAGGAGATGTAGTATTTACCCCTGAGAAAGTATATAATGCAACATATTTTTCTCCATAACTACATGAACCGGCTGACCAAGCGGCAGTAACTTGATAAGATACACTAATAGAAGGATTAGTAACATAGAAAGCATCCGAAATATTCATTTGAGATGGTGATGTATTCTTTCCTGAGAAATTTAACTGCTGGATTGTATTGACAGGACTTGTAGAAACAGAATTTAATGTACCATCATAACCACCACATCCTCCGATAATCATTAGAATAAAATTACTACCTGTGGTATCTATTGTTGCCACGATATTAAATCCTGCACCTGTAGCAACAGATGGACCTTGGACTCTTGTAGGCGGTGTCCCTGAATCCTGCATACCAAGATCAGCAAGATTTCCATTCAG
>VBPX01000117.1:5342-5711 GCA_005877075.1 Nitrososphaerota archaeon
CGGCTAAAGCATCAATCACAAAGAATAGAATTACTACCAATAATATAGTAAGAATAATCATTAAAGCAAGAGCTATCTTTCCCATCTAGGGAGAACCCCCACGAAGCAATTTAATAAATGATAGCAATAAAATACCGAACAAAGATGTTATATAAGAGCTAACAAATAACTGTATAATTGAAGGTAATCCGGGAATAGCGTATAACCATTGAATTATAAGAAAGAAATCCAAGAAGAATATTCCAGCAATTTTAAACCATGTAAAAAGCCAACCAACAGCGCGGACTATTGCAGTACCTAGATTCTGAAACCAATTTATAGCATTTTGTATCGAGCATCCGGTATTAGAAAAGAAATTAGCTCCTGAAC
>VBPX01000118.1 GCA_005877075.1 Nitrososphaerota archaeon
GCATTCCTATAATTTCTTTATCTCCAATAAAAGGCTAATACACATTTATACCTTAATAATGGATTGACTCTGAAAAGCATCTACTGTTGCACTGCATATAATAAATATAAATGCATCATGTTACTCATTCAAGTATTCCACCTATGTTCAACTTCTACCGTAATTAAATATATCGTTACTACAATACGTGTACATTAAAACGTCAGAGAGAGTCTTTTCAAATATCTACCTATTACTAAAATATAATCGATTCCATTAATAAATGAACGCTATTAGTACATGGGACCATGCTTAAAATTATTAAAAAAGAAGCGTGGAGTGAATGTTGTAAACATATATACGATTTGATGTATTATACTGTATGGCTAAAGCTAAAAGATCCTCATCTAAAGGCTCTAAAGTTGACACAACTTTATCTGCCAGAACGAAAAAGGCGATAGATTCACTACCTGAGCACGCTCAACATATTTTTAAAAAAGCACACGCAAATGCAATAAAACAATATCAAAATCCTGAAAAGAGACGTGGTGGTAAGAGTCAAACCGCTGAGGAAGTAGCGCACAAAGCAGCTTGGGCTGCGGTTAAGCTTAAATATAAAAAGCAGGGCGACAAATGGGTGTCCAAGGGTTAATCGCATATCGCAATAGGACTAAACCTCTAAAAGAATTAGTTAATTGAAAAAATAAAGCACAAACTCGGCAGTTTTAGGTATTCAGTTGAAGACATCCATCTTCGTTCAATGATTTGGGCTACAACTTTCTTGAATAATAATATTTCAATGGTGTGGGGTCAAATAGATAGACTACAGGCTCCTCCAATAGTAACATCTGATTTGTGTATCTTCGGATATATTTGGAAAATCGCATTTTTCGGTCGGACCTAGTACCATGTATAAGAGGAAAACGCAATCTGGTTAAAGTAATGTCTTGGTATGACAATGAATGCAGTTTTGCCTGTAGGTTATTTGATTTGGTAAAGTTTGTTGTTAGAAGTTGTAATTTATTTAAATTACATTGAACAATCTATATAGATCTATTAACAAAACGAAAAAGTAACAATTAAGTAAGGTTTACCTCAAGGTTAGCCTTATTTACATTGGAATAGATATGAGGAGTATGAGTTCAGAAGAAAATACGAAATTAATGAAGTCTTTGGATGATGCGTGGAATGCTCAAGATTGGGAAACTTTTAGTCAACGACATACAGATGATGTAATCGTTCGATGGCCTGGTCAACCCACTACAGAAGGGATAGACGCACACAGAAAGGAAGCAGAATTATTCTTCAGGGCTTTTCCTGACAACCGTGTTGAGAATGATCCTTACAAGGTACTCTTTGGTCACGGGGATTGGACTTGCTCTAGAGCCGAATTCACAGGTACTCATGAAGGTTTAATGATCCGTCCTGATGGAAAATCAATCCCCGCTACCAATAAGAAATTCAAAGTAGATTTTTGCACAGTCGCCCATTGGAAGAACAAAAGAATAGTTGAGGAGAATCTATTTTATGATTTAGTTGAAATGATGAGACAACTGGGTTTGACGTAGAAGATGATGAAGATAGAGAAAAATATAGATAAATGCAAAATAAAAATTATTTACTGTCTACTGGCGCAAGTCAATTCTTATTTTAGTTTGTTGCGAATCGTTCAAACTTCTGGTATAAATGTAAATTAAATTTATGACTTGTATCGATCCTTTAGTTGGGATAAATCAGAATTTAAGGTTTCAATAATTACATAAAGTTTATTGAATTCTTCTAGTAATTCAGGAATTAGTTTATCTCGATCAATTTCATCAGATCCGAAACTGCCTATTAGTGATTGTATGTACTCTCTTCGCGTCTTAATCTCATTATCTACATCCGAGCTCATTATGGGTGTACTCAAGCCGCTTCATAAATAACTTTTATTGATTTAGAATGGGCGGCAAAAACATGGAAGTTATTCTAACGTAACTGTGTATGACCTTGTTATACCAAATATTTTCCGTTATTTAATCTTGCCCACCTCCTTCTCAAGCTGTACTATATTTTCATATTTTTTGTCCGAAATTCTTCGCAAAACCGAGATAATTTTTTCCTTCTTAGAATCATGCTGTTTTCTTACGTGCCTGATTATGCCTCGTTTAGAGTTGGGAAAATTTATTCCTTTTAATGCTTTAGCAATTCCGGACGCAGAGATTTTCCTTGATTTCAAAGCACTTTTTCCACCTTTCTTACTAGGGGTTTCCAAACTGGCTACTCTAACCGCATTTCTAGGCCGCTTTCCACTCTTTAATTCTCCCAAAGCTATCACGACTTCTGCAGAATCTCTGTAGCTTCGTTTGGGCAGCGAATTGATAAGGTTCAAAAGGTCAGGGCTTGTAGCAGAGGTTCTTTGTGCAGCGAACTGGGATAATTCTTCTTTTGTCTTTGGATATCTAATACCTTTTAGTGCCCTTTGGAGATCGGCTGCAGATGGAGCGCTTGGGGGGTGAGCAGTTTCAGTATGTCGTTGGAGTCTAGACTTTTGATTGAATCCCTTACCACAAAAGGGACATGTAAATTGGGGAAGTTGCGCCACAACATTGGGAATTTTGCTTCTCATGACAAGTAGAATCATCAACTGAAATAAAATACATGGTTTTTACCTAATAGCACCCAACGCCTTTTCAACATCAGACATGTTCTCAAAATGAGTAGCGTGTAGCTCTTTAAGAGCTTCAATCACAACTTCAGGTTTACTGACCTTATATTTATTTTGTTCCGCATAATGTATCAATTGATCTTTGTTCTTTGGGAATTTGATTCCAGAAAGGACTTTTGCAACGCTGGCAGCCGAGGCAGAAGAGCTAGCGGCTATCTTCCCGCCCACTTTACCGCCCCTTCCTGGTGCTTCTTCGATTGAAAGTCTCTTGATCTCCTGAGCAAAAGGTATGTCTTTTTTACTTGGGAATTTGCCGGTAAAGAGAGGTTTGAGGGGTACTTGCTCTTTTTTTATCTTAAGGTCATTGAAGAGCTCCGCCGTTCTGGAGGTTTCTTTTTCTTCATCTATATCTATACCGAGCTCTTCTTCAACATCTTTCTTTCTAGCTCCAATTAATAGTAACTGCGCATTTTCATAGTCTAAAAGATGCGGATCTTCAACATTTATCCAACGTCTGTTACCAAATTTTTCTTTCAACGAATTAGGGTAATGCGGCTTTCTTTTAAGAAATGCATTATAGCCTGGTACTTGAATATCAGGATTTTTAACAGATACTATATAGCTTGCCTCTTTTTTAATCTGAAACTCTCTCTGAGTGGGCCCAGGTTCCTCAGGAAGCTCCAATATATATGCCAGCTCGGAATGCCCTTCGTGCTCCACGATTGAATATTTTCCTTCTCCTGCAGGCACAGCAGCGCCTATTCTTCTCGTACCGCGGGTCTCCGTTTGATATTCTGCCGGCAGGAATTCTTTTCTAATTTCATGGGGATTAGAACTAGTAAGAACGTTTAGTGCCCCTGCAGCCGATCTCCAAAGGGCACTAAAAGGTATTAGATATCCAAAGACAAAAGAAGAATTATCCGGCGATGTAACCATGTAAAATCTCTGGACATTTTCAATGTCTCTTACTTCTTCGGTTCCAACCTTTGGTCTATAGAAAAAGAAAATATCGCCGTGTTCTAACAGTTTTCCCTTTATCGATTTTTCTTCTGTCTGTGACTTGGTTTTTTTAGACCTCCGACTTCTATGAGAGCGTGCCATCTAGAAATAACTCCTATGATAAACGTCAGAAGCGAAAACTGTTACAGAATCCATTATTTGCATGTACAAAATATGTACAATAAAGTATTTTTCAATTAAAATTGGGCTGAATTATGGTCAAAAATATGATTTGAACTGAAGAACTTCTAATTAAAGCTCATATTACTGGTGCAAAATCTGATCTTGCTATAACCCTGTGCTCCGTCCATTATCGCGTCCCGATTTTTTTGTCTGATTTAAGCGTCTTAAACGATGTCAAGTAGATATGTAAGGGAAAAATAAGAAGCACCACTAGGA
>VBPX01000059.1 GCA_005877075.1 Nitrososphaerota archaeon
CGTAGAATCAGGTAAATAATTCCAATTCCAAAAAGCCCATCCCCATGCACCAATGTCTTTGAATTTTTTTGTCATTATGTATGCGTCAGTCTGGTTCAAGTCACTGACAGCTTGATTAATCTCGTTGTCTACCTGTCCTTCACCATTAATATGTTCCTCTCGGGAAACGTCATTCCATTCTCCAATGTACAATGGAACTCTAGTTATATTGGTTAAGGCTGCAAGTAAGTTTAGTTTTTGCTCTTGGTAACTCCCTGCAGCAGGTATTCCGTATAAGGAAATTTTAAATACTATATTATCCCTGCTCGTTGGTAACAATTTTGCCATGTTTTCTAAAGTCATATTTATTTTCAAGTTGTGAAGCTCCACAGGGATGGTCATATCGAAGACTAATGTCTTGTTAGTTATTTTCCTCAGTTCGTTGACCATGAAGGTATTATACTTTCCGATTTTTTTCCATTCATCTACGTTGTGGATCTGAGGTTCATTTAGGATCTCATACCCTAATGTGCTGTTATGATTTTCTACTGTGTTTATTACTTTTTTCAGGAATCCAATCTGAAGATTCCACCCATCGACACCTTTATTGTCAGTTATAGTGTGATTCCACCACTTCGTCCACCAGTTAGATGCAGAAGGATCTGCCGGTGATCCGCCTGAACCATAGGGGTAACTCGCGTTATCGCTAAAAAGTGAAGGTGGAAATCCAGATCCTCTTATAGGATCAAGCCAACTTGAAGTATGGAATTGGTGGTTGTCATAGATAACATGTAGTCCCCATTTATCTGCAAATGATGCTACCGTTTGAAGCTCTCCGATAAATGATATAGGATCATTTTCATACGCTTGCCAGTATAGGACATACCGAATATGATTCATTCCTGCATTTGTGATTAACTTGAAGCTATCGTTGTAATAATTATCTGGAAAAGGAATAGAGGATCGGTTGTTATGGATGGTGCTGGTATACAACCCTTTCATATCGACGCCTATAAATGAAACATCCTTCTGATGACCTACTTGTCCATTTACTTTATTCACGTAGTCAGGCGCAATACTAGAAAAAAGAGAAGAAATTATGATGAATTGAGCAACAACGTATAGTACAATTTTAGAGTCGATAGATTTGTGCAATGAGAAATTTGAAGCAATCAAGATTGGAAATATCTTAAGGTTTTTTATGATATAAAGGTGTCTGAAGTCGAACAAAAAGATGAATTATTTGTTATCTGAACTCGATCCCAAATTTAGTAAAAAAGTAACTCGTATATCTGGATCTCTTTTAAGATAAATTAAATGAAGAAAATAATTCTGGATGAAGATCTCAAATATATTGATAGTAAAAGGAAATTTGTTAAGAAGCAAGACACAACTTATCCTTTTCAAAATTAATTTCATTCTTAGAAAAAGATTATGAATATAGCCTTAGAACAAACTTATTCGATGAGAAGGAGGATCTTATTGAGTTCAAGCTAGGTAACATATACGTAAAAATTACAAAATACGTTAAACGATTTTTTTATAATTTTTGTGAATCAATGAACCATATTGAAATGCTTTTTTTCTACCAATTATAACTTCCGGAGGTACATCAAAAGATAACGCTATTTTTCTAATAATATGCTTTCTTAGAACATCATCATAACTAACTATTTTATTGAAAATTGGAAATTTCATAGCTATAGAAATGAATCCTTTTGAGAGAAATGGTTGTAAAATACAGACATGATATTTTTCCGCTACTTTTTTTATATCATTTGTTAATTCTAGTTCATTTATAATCTTGGATTCGATAGTCTTATTAATAGTATCAATACCTTGACTAAATATATATCGGAAGTTGTTGTATCCACAAAAGAGTTCATCAAATCCATTAGCAGTTAGTACAACACGTAAGTTGTTTTTGCTTGCCAATTGAGCTACGAAGTTAAACGCAATGCAATTTTCTATATGAGATATATTTCTACAGGATATTTCATTTTTAATTTTTGTTGAAAATGCAGTGAAATCATCTCTGTTTATCTCCAAAAATTTGTGATTCATATTAATTTTTTGCGATATGGATTTTGAAAATTCTATGTCATGGGAATCAGGAAAACCTACTGTCAATAATGTAGTATTAATATTCATATTTTTACAAATCATAGCAAGTAGCGTGCTGTCAATTCCACCTGAAAAAGCGATGCCAATCCTACTATTTCCTCTCAGATTTTCCGCCACTGTTTCAAATAATGCATCGATTAGATCAGATTTGTACAATACATTCTAACTGAAATTAAGATTGTCATAAAAAGATTTTAGTGATTTACGAACAAAATCATTTAATCAAATTTAAATGAGTATAGTTTGATTAACGAAAATACGGTAGATGTCAATCATGAGCTAGTTTTCAATATATATTGAGGAACTTTATTAAGGAAATTTCACCAATATTTCGGTTAAATCCTGTTTTATCATGAGGATTATATTTTGGTTTTTGATAAGTCTTCTCCTTCCTATTTACCGCCAGTATTTTTCAGCCTCATTTGCACGGAGTTTAGGAAAATTT
Organism: Nitrososphaerota archaeon; assembly: GCA_005877075.1. GTDB lineage: Archaea > Thermoproteota > Nitrososphaeria > Nitrososphaerales > Nitrososphaeraceae > TA-21. Next base: position 2,549 of record VBPX01000059.1, read on the forward strand.
ATTGTAGCATTATTTTACAATACCTTCAACTTATCAAAATATGATTTTGATAACTCTATTGCATCATCATTAGGCCTTTGATCAAAGAAGTAGGAGTGGTGTGTATATTAGGTATAATGTCTGAGGGTTTACCGTTGATCATTACTGGTTTATTATTATTAATTATTATGTTACCGTTTTCACCATCTTTAAATAAAGGAATTATTGCCTCCTGATTAGCTCTAAATGTAGCATTCAATTCTCTCCAAGTGCATAGGAAATCAACAACCTTGTCATTTTCAAACTAGATAGGATATGCTTAAATAGAAATTCGTAAACAGTCCAAATATTTAATCATACAATTGAACTTTTTATTGAAAATTTTAAAATTTCTAGTTCAAAGAAAAAGTAACTTGTATATATCTGGATCTCTTTTAAGATAAAATAAATGAAGAAAATAATTCTGGATGAAGACCTCAAATATATTGATAGAAAAGGAAATTTGCTAAGGAGTAAGACAGAATTATCTTTCTCAAGATTACTTTCATTCTTGGAAAAAGGTTATGAATATGATTTTAGAATAAAGCTGATCAATGGAAAGGAAGTTCTTGTTGATTTTAAGGTTGATGACAAATACATTGAAATTTTAGATTCTGAGGAAGATCTAGATAAATTTAATGAAATAAAAAGTAGTAATCCTGATCTTGATATCATAGCCATAGGAAGATCAAAGTTTGGTATCAAATCAGGCGATTTTGAAACAATCTCTTTTATTGATTCTGAAAGGGATCAAATAGGCTCTATATTTTTAGAAGATTCATCACTAGCATTTGATTATGCCCATATTTTGCCACTCGTTGAAAAATGTTCTATCATACATGGCCACACGTCTACAGTAATGGTAGAGATTATTGGAAAAATGGTGAACAACTTAGTTATTGATTTTAGTGAAGCAAAAAGAATAATCAAAGAAACGCTGTCAACACTTGACCACAAGTTTTTTATCAACAAGAGATATGTTTACAGGGAAGACAGTATCCACTATTATCTATCGTTTGAAGGTCCACGGGGATTTTTCAATTTGCAGCTTCCTAAGGATACAACCTTTCTTATGCCTGGAGAAGCAACAGTTGAGAATCTTGCGTCAATAATAATCAAGTTATTGTCTTCAAAAATGCCACCAAATATAGAAGCTTTGGGTGTGTATATTTATGAAGGTGTAAATAAGGGAGCACATATTTTGGCTAACATAAAGTAAGGATTGAATATCCTAAACAAAGAAATGCTTGTTATTTTAGTCTGATACTTTTTTGAAGCATGAACTTAAATAGAAGCGTACTAGTGGATTAGTTCTAACCGAAAAAATGCAACAAAAAATTGATGAAAAAATATGGAATTCAAATATTGAAAATATGATTTTAAAAAAATGGAACGAGGAAAGAATTTATGATTTCAAGGTTTCTAGCAATAAGAATTTTGTAATTGATACTCCTCCTCCCTATCCGTCTGGAAGACCTTGGCATATAGGTGCAGCAGCTCATTATGCTCAAATTGATATGATTGCACGCACAGCAAGAATGTTTGGAAATGATGTATTTTTTCCAATAGGCATAGATAGAAACGGGCTTCCTGTAGAGATTTACACAGAAAAAAAACACAAAATCAAAATGAGACAGACAGATAGAGAGGAATTCCTTAATCTATGTAAAGTATCTCTGGACGAACTGGAGAAAGAAATGATTCAAATCATGAAAAGTATTGGTCTAAGCGCAAATTTTGATGAATATTATAGGACTGATTCGACTGAATATCGTACTTTAACTCAAAATACATTTATTAACCTATGGAAAAGAGGATTGGTTTATTCTGCAAATAGACCAAATAATTATTGCCCAAGCTGTGGAACTACAATTGCAGATGCAGAAATAATATACCAAGAAAGAAGGACAAAATTAGTATATTTGAAATTTCGATTAAAAAATACAAATGAAGACCTCATTGTTGCTACAACGAGGCCTGAATTGATTTTTGCCTGCCAATGCGTTATAGTAAATCCAAACGATACCAGATATGAGAAGCTATACAAGAAGGAGATTATCATACCCTTGTTTAACAGGGAAGTAAAGATATTACCACATCATTCTGCAAAATCAGATTTTGGTTCGGGTGCTGTAATGGTTTGTAGTTATGGCGATCTTAATGATGTACAAGTATTTAGAGAATTGGGATTAAAGGAAATTGTCGCCATAGATCAATATGGTAAAATAAGTGAAAATGGAGGTAATTATTCTACGTTAAGTATTGACGATGCAAGAAGGAAAATTATCGAAGATTTGAATAATACAGATTACATTGTAAAGGAAGAATTTATCATGCATAGGATTCCAATATGTGAAAGAAGTAAGTCTCCAGTGGAAATAATTCCAATGCAAGATTATTATATAAAACAACTTGATTTTCTTCCCAAACTTAGAGAGTTTTCATCATCTATCAATTTTTATCCAGAAATTCACAGACAGATATTGTTGAACTGGCTAGATTCCGTCGCAATAGATTGGCCAATATCCAGAAGGAGATTTTACGGTACTGAAATTCCTATATGGTATTGTGATGATTGCAAGGAACCAATATTACCTGAACCAGGAAAATATTACAGGCCTTGGAAGGATAAACCTCCTTTTGATAAATGTCCAAAGTGTGGATATAACCAATTTACTGGGGATGATAGAACCTTTGATACATGGATGGATTCGAGTATATCACCTCTATTTGTAACCAAATATAGTAAAGATAGTGAATTTTTTTCAAAAACTTTTCCAGTACAAATAAGACCACAAGCCAAAGATATTGTGAGAACGTGGTTGTATTACACGATGCTACGATGCTATCAATTAACGGAGAAACTTGCATGGTCTGACGTTTGGATTATGGGATATGGTGTTGATGAATACGGGGAAAAAATGAGTAAGAGTAAGGGAAATGTAATCGATCCATTTCCAATAATATATAAGCATGGAGCAGACACTTTTAGATTCTGGTCTGCAATTGAAGCAAACCATGGACAGGATTTTAGATGTTCAGAACAAAAAATTGTGGAAGCACAAAAATTTTTAACCAAGTTATGGAATATTGGAAGATTCGTATCTTCGTTTGAATTCGTTACATCACACGAATCTAATTTATTATCTTCAGATAAATGGATTTTAGGGGAACTATCTAATTTAGTAATTGAATGCATTAAAGGTTATAAAGAATATAATTTCTTTATCCCTGCCTCACAGATAAGAGAATTTACATGGAATATTTTTGCTGCTCATTATCTTGAATTAGTAAAGTCGCGTGCATACAATGATAAGGTTCCAAATAATAGAAATTCTGCATTATATGCTCTCCATAAATGCTTTTCAGTAATATTGTTACTGTTAGCTCCTATATGTCCGTTTATCACTGATAAGCTGTGGATCACGATTTATTCTAATGAAAGTGTTCATTTGCAAAAATTTCCTGTCCAGAGTGGCAATTATGGAGATATGTGTAAATTCACTAAAGCTATAACTGAATTTAATTCGTTAATATGGACCAAAAAAAGAGAATCGACTAATGATATTGGTAAACGATATTCATTAAGAGATCCTATAAAAATTGACATTCCATTTGAATTACATCAATTTAAGGATGATCTCAAGGAAATGCATAATATTCAAGTTTAATTTCATAAATGAGTTGTAATTTATGAAAGCTGTTCCTTTTTATAGTCATGGTAATGTGTCTGTATTAAAATATGTAGAGAATTTTCCAACTCCGGTACCAAATCCATCAGAGATTCTTGTTAGAATAAAATACTGCGGAATTAATCATCTTGATATTTGGACAAGAATGGGAATACCAGGTATTTCTATTAACTTACCTCACATTTGTGGAAGCGATATTGTTGGTACGCTTGAGAATGACTATTCTACATTTTCTAGAGGGTCAAGAGTTCTAGTATATCCTGGAATTAGTTGTAATCAATGCAATTTTTGTAATAATGGCAACGAAACTTTATGTAAACAGTTTTCAATAATTGGTGGCCTAAGCAATTACAATGGCGGTTATGGGGAATATGTCATTGTTCCAAAAACAAATATCATACCTATACCTCATGACCTAAGTGATGAGCAAGCTGCCATTCTTTCTATTTCATATTTGACTGCGTGGAATATTATTAAAAAATTGCAATTAAAGAAAGATGATACTGTACTAGTATATGGAGCATCCGGCGGTTTAGGTATGGCCATGCTTCAAATCGCAAAAGCATTTGGAATAAAAATCATAGGCACTGTATCTGATGATTCCAAATTGAACTTTGCGTACAGTCTTGGTTCTGATTATGTAATAAATCGTAATAAAAAAGAAATTGTACCGGAAGTAGAAGAAATAACTCATGGTTTAGGAGTTGACGCAGTTGTGGATACTGCTGGCCAGAAGACTATGACCACTAGTATTAACTCCGTTCGAAAAGGTGGAAAAATTGCAATGTGCGGAACAACCACAGGAAATGATGCAAATTTGCAGATAAGATCTTTTTATTCAAAGCAAATTCAGATATATGGTATTTTGATTGGATCAAAACTGGAATTGTTAGAATTGGTTGAATTTATTAATAAGAAAAAGATTGTGTCAAGAATTGATTCAGTATTCTCATTAATTGAAGTACAGGAAGCCCATAAAAGATTAGAAAAAGGAGAACAATCGGGTAAAATTTTGATCAAGATATAATAAATCTATCTTGACATTATTATTTTGTTGTTCTAATGTAAATCTAAAATCAAATATTATTCCAACCTGGATATAAGTACGATGATAAAATTGTTGAACATATACCAATTTTAAATTACGTTTCTACTCTAGGTAAATTCCAACCCAATTTAATAGATACTAATCTAATACACGTTGTCACGAATATTACAGCAATTGCTATAAATTCAAATTGTAGTTTTAGATTTACCAATATAATGAACAAAATGACACCTATGAAACTTGCTACTGCATAGACTTCCTTGGTAAAAACGATTGGTGGTTCTCTTACAAATACATCTCTCAACAGTCCACCGCCAAAAGCTGTCATCATGCCTGAAATCACTATTAATACTATATTTGTACTGAAAAGAGAATATGCAATTGATGCTCCTGTAAAAGTGAAAACTCCAAGACCAATGGCGTCAAAAATATTGAACATATTTCCAAATTTTTTTATTCTATGGTAAAGAAAGAAAATAATTGTTGCAGATATCGTGGTGAGAGCTATATGAATAGTATCCGAAAAATTATACGGCGGAAAAATTCCCAAGATGGTATCTCTCATTACTCCCCCAAGGAGACCCGTTACAGTTCCAAGAATTATTATGCCTACTATATCATACTTATGTTCTATTGCTTTGAGTGCACCAGTAACTGCAAAGGCCATAGTTCCAAATAGGTCTAATACTAAAATTATTAAAGAAAAACTCGTGTCTAGATTAAACAACTAATAATTGGTCAATTATGAAACAAAGTTAAAAAATAAAACATTTTGTAGTGCTTCCAGGATAGATTTCATTGATTTTTTCCATTTAACATTTCCAATATGTCTTCTGCAACGTCAATTGAAGTATGCGAACTAATATTTGGCTCCATTGTTACAAGCAAGATATATTTATCCAAGTAAAAAGTAAGAATTGAAATCTTCTCCCTTTCAACATAAGCAAATCTTGATCTGCCCATAGTACTATCAAATCTTTCCCTCATTGATTTACGTAGAGCTGTATGCGTAAGATATAATTCCTCATTGTTTTCATCCATTATAGAATTTATGCCTCCTCTCATCCCCCCAATAATAGGTAACCCTGTGTCATCAATAACCGCTACATATCGTATATCGTTGTTCAGGTTGAATATTGATTCACATAGCTTTGAATAATCCATAGATTGAGAGAATAGGGACTATTTAATATATTTTGATTGTCAAATACTTGTCCAGTAAATCTAATCCTATCTAAAATGTAATCTGGGACCTTAATTGACTTTTGAGATAGAATGACTTTAACTCATGAATAATTACCATTGTTTATTTTAATTATCTTGTCGATAAATTCAAGGATAATAATGCTGGTATCTTCATTCTTTTTCATATAATAGTAAAGCTCTTCAGTTGCCGCATGATGATCTACACCTATATTTTGTGCCAATTGAACCGACATCAACGATAACAATAATTTACGTAAGACTATTTCTATTCCAAAGTTTTTTATCTCAATTGATAACTCAGAAATAATATTTTTGATATTAGCATCAATATATCTATCCTTTGCCTCTCTACTTTTGATTGAAAATTGAAGTCCCATAAGTCTCTCCTTCATATGTATTTTTTCTACCATTTCAATAAATCTTTCATTTAATTGAGCATATACTCAGTTTATAAATATGACACTCTCAGTAATATCATAAAATCATGCAGCAATTAGCGCAAAAACTTCCTAAAAAAATTAATCTGAATTTAGAATTATTTGAACAGTCTATTAAATCAGAATATACTAAGAAGGTATATTTGGCATGTTTGAAAAAATATTTCGAATTTCCAGGTTCTAGGAAACTAATTAGTGCGACAGACACCAAGAAGATAGAAGATCAGATAACTGACTTCATAACGTCTATGAAGAAACAGGGTAAATCTTTTGCAGCAATTCACAACTATGTTTCTGCTATTTGTAAATACTATAGAACGAAACGTGTGTCCTTGG
>VBPX01000030.1:0-2165 GCA_005877075.1 Nitrososphaerota archaeon
ATGTCTTATTAAATTCTCTTCCTAATGTAGGATCTGTAGGATCGCCCATCTTAACCGAAATACCAGTTTTTTCATGATAAAAGTTACACATATTCGTTATAAGTGACTTCAGTTCTGGATTAGTTAAATCTACGCTCGATGGTGTAAACATGTTTACTAACTGAAAACCAAATGCAAAACTAGTATAACATGTCATGAATGTTCTCTGTTCATTCGTATCAGTTCCTTTTTGGATATTTGAAGTTGCATTTACCAGCCGCATTAGAACTTTAGGATTTAATCGAGAAGAAATACATTGTTATTTAAAATAGAACCACGTCCTCAGACTAAAATGATTTCTTGGTTGTAGGATGCTACAGGACGTCTTTTTGTAGGAAGTCCATTTATGTCTTCATACATTCCTATTTCAGCATGGCATTTTCCTTCCTTTAGGTCAACAACCCTGAATTCCCATGTACTTGAATAGATCCCATTATTAATATGGAGTTTACCAATCTGTAATGATGCACAACTTATCCTCAAAATACCTTGTTACTCCTGTTGAATCTGTTATGTAGAAAGTAAAAAATCCAAAGTCTACCGTTCCTTCAAACTTTGCATAAACTACTGTCTGTGAATTACGTATTATTTTTGAAGGAATATTCCATTCAACAATGTTTCCTTGCCCGAGTTCCAGAGGTTTTGTCTCCACTACTTCTAATGCTTTGATTACTTCAAATAAATCATAATTTCCTATATTCTTGATGGGTTCATGCCATTTTATTAAATTGATTTCAAAATTCGGTTCTATATTGGCTTTTGTAGTTGAGGGAATTAATATCTGTCCTGATTCTGCAAGATCACAAAGTCTACTGGCTAAATTAACATGATTGCCAATAGCCGTGATTTGATCAATTTTTTCATTTCCCCAATTCCCACATATTGCTGTTCCAGTATTTATTCCACATTTTAGATCTATTGGTAAAGCATCTATATCATGAACCCTTTTTTTCCATTTGTCCAACCATTTTGATTTGATCAGTTGAAATTTAGTTCTAAACTCAAGTGCAGCCATCACTGCATTCCTTGCAATTAATCCTTCATCATCGTTCTTCTGTAACATACCAAAGATTGCCATTACACCATCACCAATGAATTTGTCTCGCATACCTCTGTATTTGTATATAATTGCTATTGCCGTATCGAAATACTCCTTCAAGAAATCTACCAGAAGTTCAGGATTTGCGTCTAATTTCACACACAGAGTAGAAAACTTACTGATGTCCCAGAAAACGATCGTTACAAGTCTCTTTTCAATATTATTTACCTCTTCAAAGTTCATGGAATCAATTTCCGAAGTATCAAAATGCCTGCTAAGAATATTCAATTTTCTTGATTTATCGATGCTAATAGGTTGATGGATAACACCAGATATATGTAACTCTTTTGGTGTGCAATAATTGCTGTCTACGCTTCGCAATATAATGCGGGTGTTATACCACTTGAGGAATGTGCTTGATATCTAGGTAACACTTTTCGTGATTTTCTATATAATGCCACAGGATTTTGATCTATACTTAACTTTCATTTAATATTCTTCAAATTTTTTGCAGTTACATAATGTGCAAGATGTGTCCAAAAGAGCAATATAGTTACTAGTGTATGGTAACTATCATTTATTCAGGCAAAAATGCCATAACTTCTAAGAGTATGCTCAATAATTATCCAGATGAAACGTACGTATAATAATACCGGATAATTTAGACAGAATTTAATCACATTGTAAATGTGTGTGCACCATATTCAAATCGCTCCAAAGAATTTAGAACTTTCTAGTACGTTACCTCGAAGTTTGAAGGGTTGATACAATTGTCAACTTTCAATGCATTAGTTCCAAATATTCTATAATTCTTCCTAGTCAGCTATCACGATACCTGACATACATAAACAACCACCTTGATTAGTCTGTTTTTAATTTGGTAGAAGTAATGAACATTGTGTGGACACTAAAAAGTTAGCTGAATTTAATAATAGGATGAGTTTTATTGGTGATTCAAAATAAAATGACTCCGATAATTGTATTATTGGTAATACTCGTAGTATTTACTGGTTTTATTGTAGCGTCAATCATTGTAAATACTCTATGGGGTCATGAATTGAATGTTCTAATATGCATGTATTATAGG
>VBPX01000030.1:2193-93414 GCA_005877075.1 Nitrososphaerota archaeon
ATGGGATGAAATAAAATGATAAATGAACGATGGCAAATGATAGCATGGATTGGAAATAAATTACTAATTGTTAGTCATAAAGGGACTAAACATAATTCGATTCTATCAAATGATTTTGATAGTCCAAGATAGTCCAAAATGGTAGTAAAATATATTAACTACTTTGAAAATTGTTTATATAGATAGCCAATTACTGATGATTTTTGGCTGAAAGGAGACCATTCTCAGGCAATTATTGTCATAAATTATATCAAATTGCATACATTATTCAAATTATGAATTTATTGTATGGAATTTCTTCTATTGTGATTATTTTACAATCCCGATTATAATGTTCAATTTTCAAAATGGGTAGCCCAAAACAAGAAAATGTACTTCAGATTTCCAATAGTCGATCTGTTATGAATAATTTAGATTCGCAATTTTGTATCAAACAAAAGAACTTCATATTAAAATATGGAAAAGTGACACAATTCTTAATATTCATTCTATATCATTTTTACTTTTTGACATGAGTGTTGACAATTTTGCATGTAGAACCGGATTCTTTGTCTTTAAAGTAACAAATTTCATTGGTAATTTTTGCTTTCTTATTGCAGTGTAAAGAGAATACTTGATCCTGTACTCAAAATTATCATTTAATTTTGCTGATGCGTTACATTTGCTTAACCAATCTTTTAAAATGAGAAATGACTCTTGGTAAGATATTTTTTTGATATTGATAAGATAGGGAGCGATTATTAGGCCCACAGCATTTTTTCTATAGTCGTCTATTGGAGTTTGTAAAAGAGTTTCTATCCATTTAATTTTGCTGGTTCCATTTGCAAAGCCATGACCATACATCTTTTCTAATCTCTTTTGTAATTTCATTTCTTTTTATGCATGAAAAGCACCCAAAAGAAGACTGATTGGTGGTCTATAACCATCCCATTTCTGAATTATTTTTACTAGGTTATTTTTGGCATATTTCGAATTGTACGAACCCGGGATACGTATCATACATGACTTAAAAGAAGGATTGTGGGAAGGATCTGATTTACCACTTGTCAAATAAAATTCTGCAAATCTAATGAATATTAGAGACGGGTAGTCAAATTGGCTAAATTGTTCATATTCTTCTAATACTACAGAATTTAATGGTTGGTAAATATGGTAGCCGTTACCGGTCCATAACACTGTAGGAGTGCCATTTATTTTAGACCCAATAATTCTTAAAGTAGTAGATAATGCTCCTTCTAGTTTATCTATTGATTTGAATGTGGTGAGATCCAAATCTGCAAAGATGAAATCGGGTGGATAACGTTGGATTCCTTTGTATTGGGTATATGATGGATAGGCATTGACTCTACAATCTACAAAATCAGAATCTTCATATGCAGCTATCATCTCATCTTTGCCAAAGACCTCAAGTTGCTTACCCCTACTCTTATACGTGGAAATAGTCCTGGGAAAAAGTCGATTACGGAAGTGATTTAAAATAAAATCTACATTAACTGGAATAGATTCTGCCTTGTTAGATGTCATCTTTTCTCTGTCAGCTGTTTCATTTTCGATGTGGTCCAAACTTTTTTATCGCCTTAAATGATAACATTCTAGCTGCTACAAATATCCAATTGCAACAATTCGAGCTGAGTGGGTAATTTTTCATATTATTCTAGAGCAACAAGCAATTAGTTAACTTAAGTTCCATTCCCATCAGCCATAAAATTATATTCTCGTTATGAAAATTTTTATTTCTATTGCAGCTGTCATCTAAACAGTTTTCTCTTGCACCTGATATATTTCCACCAAGTGGTGATCAACCGACAGCTATAGATCTCCTTGCAAACGGGATAAAACAAGGTAAAAAGTTACAAACTTTACTGGGTGTGACAGGTAGTGGAAAGACCTTTACAGTGGCAAATGTAATTTCAAGGACCAACAAAAATACACTTGTGATTTCTCATAACAAGACACTGGCAGCTCAGCTTTATTCAGAGTTTAGACAGTTCTTTCCGCATAACAACGTTGGCTACTTTGTAAGCTTTTATGATTATTATCAGCCTGAAAGCTATCTTCCCCAAACTGACACTTATATAGAAAAGGACACAGAAGTCAACGAAAAAATTGAAAAGATGCGCCTTGAGGCTACTGCGATGCTGATGTCAGGTGAGCCTACAATAATAGTCTCAACAGTTTCGTGTATCTACTCGCTAGGATCTCCACAAGAATGGGATCAGAGTGCTATTACTCTGTCAAAGGGAATGGAAATTGAGAGGAAAACCCTCATTCATAAGCTTATCGAGGCCCGATATGAACGAAACGATATAACTTTATCACCAGGGAAATTTAGAGTCAAAGGCGATATTATTGACATAATACCTGGATATTCTGAAGACATTATAAGGATATCTCTATTTGGTAACCAGGTTGAAGAGATAGGTGTTCATAATAGTGTTACCATGAAGAGTAAACGTGGTGCTGATACTGTCAAGATATTTCCCGCAAAACACTACATAATAGATGAGGATACAAAGACTGATGCATTATCATCCATACGCCTTGAACTTGAAAGGTGGCTTCCAAAACTTCCAGGGGAGCTTGAAAGACAGAGACTAACATCTAGGACCAAATATGACCTCGAAATGATTGAAGAGTTAGGTTACTGCTCTGGAATTGAAAATTACTCGAGACATCTTGACGGAAGACGCCCTGGACAACCACCATTCTGTCTTCTTGATTTTTTTGGAAATGATTTTTTGCTTGTAATAGATGAATCGCATGTAACGCTTCCACAGCTTAGAGGAATGTTCCTTGGTGATTATACCAGGAAAAAAAGTCTAGTAGACTATGGATTTAGACTCCCAAGTGCATTTGATAACCGTCCACTAAAATTTGAAGAGTTTGAGAAATATCTAAAATCAACAATGTTTGTCTCTGCAACGCCATCAGATTATGAAAGAAAAAATAGTTCTGCAATTGTAGAACAGTTGGTAAGGCCAACGGGCCTTGTTGATCCAAAGGTTGAGGTAAGGCCAACAAAAGATCAGATAAAGGATCTAATAAATGAGATAAATATGCGTGCGTCCAACAATCAAAGGGTACTTGTCACAACCCTTACCAAGAGAATGGCTGAAGACCTTGCAGAATACCTTGCTAAAAAGGAGGTAAGGGTGAGATACATGCACTCTGAGATAGAGGGCCTTGAAAGGACCGAGCTTATACGTCAATTAAGAATTGGAGAATATGATGTACTAGTTGGTATTAATCTATTAAGAGAAGGTCTTGATATACCAGAAGTTGGTCTTGTAGCAATACTTGATGCAGATAAAGAAGGATTTTTACGTAACACCACAAGTTTAGTGCAAACATTTGGGAGGGCATCAAGAAATATTGATGGAACCGTAATAATGTATGCAGACAACTTTACAAAGTCGATGAAAGAAGCGATATCCGAAACTGAGAGAAGAAGGAAAAAGCAGACCACTTACAATCAAAAATATGGAATTACACCAAGGACTATAGTAAAGACAATTGCAGAGAGGGAGGATCAAGCAGGAATCGACGTCGAAATCAAGTCGATGTCAGCAAAGGATCTTTCAAAGCTTGCGATTGAAATTGAGACAAGCATGAAAAGACATGCTGAAGACCTGAACTTTGAAAAGGCGATAGAATTAAGAGAACAGCTAACAAAGATAAAAAGAGTGTTAGACACTCAGATTATTGAGGCCTCAACTAGTAGATAGGCAATAATAGGTGTAGATGGATAAATGAATAATATTAGTAATAATGTGGCTCGCGATAGTATAATCATCAAAGGTGCACGGGAGCACAATTTAAAGAATATCAACCTTGAAATTCCCAAAAACAAACTCATTGCTCTAACGGGTCTTTCTGGATCTGGTAAATCAACTTTAGCCTTCGACACAATATATGCAGAAGGACAAAGAAGATATGTGGAATCTCTTTCTGCCTATGCAAGACAATTTTTGGAGATGATGGATAAACCTGATGTTGACTCTATTGAAGGTCTATCTCCCGCGATATCAATACAACAAAAGACCACTAGTAAAAATCCTCGCTCGACGGTAGGTACGGTCACAGAAATATATGATTATTTGAGATTACTTTATGCCAGGATAGGAGTATCTCACTGCCCTCAATGTGGAAGAAAGATTACGACGCAATCTGCTGATTTTATAACAGATACAATATTAAAGACATCAAAAGGAAAAAATGTTCTTTTACTAGCTCCAATTATAGAATCAAAAAAAGGAACTTATGAAAAATTATTTCAAGAATTAAAACAAAACGGATACGCTAGGATAAGACTTGATGGTGAAATAATCAATTTGAATAATGATGATAATGAAGATGACAATGGTAACGATAACAAGAAAGATACTAAATATCCTAGGCTTAACAAACACAAGAAACACACAATAGAAGTCATTGTTGATAGGATAAGGCCTTCAGTTGAGGATAGGTCCAGGTTGTTTGATTCAGTACAGACTGCCTTAAAAACAGCAAAAGGGATAATCAAAATTTTAGTTGATGATAAAAGTGAAACAGTTTACTCACAAAGAAAGGCATGCACAAAATGTGGAATAAGCGTTCAGGATCTAGAACCTCGTTCATTTTCATTTAATTCACCGTTTGGTGCATGTAAACAGTGTAATGGATTGGGTATCAAAGTTGAGTTTGACCCAGAATTAATTATTCCAGATAGAACAAAGAGCATTTTAGACGGTGCAATAAAACCATGGGCAGGCCACTTTGCAACATTTAGATCTTCAATGTTGCGCGATGTTGGAAAGAAATTTGGTTTTAATCTCTATCAGCCCATATCAGCCATGACAAATAAGCAAATTAACGTTATTCTATATGGTACTGATGAAAACATCCATTATAGATATGAGTCTAAGACATCTGATTCTACTTGGGAATATCGTAGTTCTTTTGAAGGAGTCATTCCCAATTTAGACAGAACATATGCCCAAACAGATTCTGATTCGAAACGACGTGACATGGAGCAGTTTATCAGAGAGCTGCCATGTGAGCTTTGCAAAGGAATGAGACTAGGTCCTGATTCTTTGGCGGTCAAGATTGCTGGCAAGTCTATTATGAACATATGTGATTTATCAATTGACAATTGTTACAATTTTTTCATGACACTTTCTCTTTCAGAGACTGACAGATTTATTGCAAAGAATATTCTAAAGGAGATAATATCAAGACTTGAGTTTCTTAAAAATGTCGGACTCAATTATCTTACTTTAAACAGGATGACATCAACACTATCTGGTGGCGAATCGCAGAGAATACGTCTTGCTACACAGATTGGTTCTAACCTTACTGGCGTCTTATATGTACTTGACGAACCTACAATTGGTCTTCATCAAAGGGATAATAACAGATTAATTGAAACACTGAGAAGGTTAAGAGATCTTGGAAACACGCTGATAATAGTTGAACATGACGAGGAGGTTATTAGAAGCTCAGATTGGATTATCGATATTGGAGAAGGGGCAGGAATCCACGGTGGAAGGGTCGTGGCAAATGGAATGCTGAAAGAAATTATGCAAAATGACGATTCTATAACAGGAAGATTTCTTAGAGGAGATGAAACGGTTTATCACAAAGATAGAGTAAGAAATCCGAATAGTTGGCTGACACTTCACAAAGCCATGGAGAACAATCTAAAAAAGATAACAGTAGATTTTCCTCTAGGGTGTATAACAACGGTAACCGGTGTATCTGGATCTGGAAAATCTACACTTGTAAATGAGATCCTCTTCAAGGCATTATCAAACCACTTTTATTCTTCTAAAGAAAAACCAGGCGCACATGACAAAATTACGGGTCTTCAAAACATAGACAAGGTAATAGGAATAGACCAATCGCCTATAGGAAGGACTCCTAGGTCGAACACTGCAACCTATGTAAATGCTTTTGGTCCTATAAGGGAGATCTTTTCAAGGACGATGAAGGCTCGTGAGATGGGATATAAACCTGGTCGGTTTTCATTCAATGTGCCAGGAGGGCGATGTGACTCATGTGAAGGAGCTGGTGTAAAAAGGATAGAGATGCAGTTTCTTGCTGATGTGTACGTGACATGTGATGAATGTAAAGGAAAAAGGTACAATTCAGAGACACTGCAGATAACATACAAGGGAAAGACAATCTCAGATATCCTTGATATGACAGTTGAAGAAGCACTCGAATTCTTCTCACGAATCTCTTCAATAGAAAGAAAACTTAGCACGCTTTACGATGTTGGCTTAGGGTACATAAGACTGGGACAGCCGGCAACAACACTTTCAGGAGGAGAGGCACAGAGAATAAAGCTATCATCTGAACTTGCAAGAAGGGATACTGGAAGAACACTCTATATTCTTGACGAACCAACTACAGGATTGCACTTTGCGGACGTAAAAAAACTTCTTCATGTGCTGGACAGGCTTGTAAATGTTGGAAATACAATTGTTCTCATAGAACACAACCTTGATGTTATTGCAGCTTCTGATTGGATAATTGATCTTGGTCCAGAAGGCGGAGACAATGGCGGAAACATTGTTGTTACTGGCACACCGGAACAAGTATCAAACCATATTTCAAGTTATACCGGAAAATATCTCAAATCAAAGTTAATGGTAAGTCAAACAATAAGAAAAAGTAAAACTGGTGTACGAACTTAATATCTTCTATATCTAATAAGACTTTAAATCAATCTGAAAATATAGTGAAGGTACGCAAAAAAGCGCTCCTGCTTCCTTTTGATCCGGGAGTATACATGATGAAAAATAAAGAAGGCAGAATTATCTACATAGGTAAGGCAAAGAATCTTCGCAAGCGTGTCCTATCCTACTTTACATATGGCCATTCCCAAGAGTTATCAAATTGGAAAACTATGAAGCTCATAGGAAAAATCCAAGATATTGATTTTCTTGTTACGGATAATGAGGTTGAAGCTTTTTTGCTGGAATCAAATCTAATTAAACAATATAGACCACTTTTTAACATTGATCTCAAAGATCAGCAACGATATACTTATCTTAAAATTTCAGATGAATTATTTCCCAGATTGCTTGTAGCAAGAAGAAACAGAGATGGTAAATTTATGGGTCCAAAAGGCAGAGTATTTGGACCTTTCGTACATGGAAGCTCAAAATTTCTTGCCATAGGGTTATTGAGAAAAATTTTTAAAATTAGAATTTGTAATAGACTCCCAAAAAAACCTTGTCTTGAATATTTCATAAATAATTGCGATGCTCCATGTATAAATAACGTTACTCAGAATAAATATATGGAAAGCGTTGAATCGCTTGTGAATATACTGCAAGGAAGAAAAAGTATTGATGACTTTATAGAAAAAATGAAAGAGGATATGAATAATGCTTCGTTAGGACTTGATTATGAAAAAGCAAAAGAAATTAGAGATACTGTAAATCGACTTGAGAACTTGAGATCAAAACAAAAAATTGAACAATCAATCAGTTCCAGATCTGAAGAGGAGTACGTTGGAATCCAGTATAACCGCCTACAATCTAAAGCGCATATTTTGATTCTCAGGAGGTATCGTGGAGTTATTAGAGACAGGAAGAAATATGAATTTGAGTTAGTTGGTGATAACTCTTTTTCTAGTTTTCTGTCACAATATTATAATTCCAAGTCATCAGTGCCACGATTTATCTACGTTAACGAAGAACCAGATTCAAAGCAAGTACTTGAAAAGTCCTTAGAAAGGATCGCCTCACATACAGTGAACATAATAAAAATATCTAATAGAACCGCTGTTGAAAGAAAACAATTGATGAACCTAATTGATAGAAATTTATCAACGTATATATCAAAAGGTTATGAACCTGCGCTATTTGAGCTAAAAAGAATCCTGAATCTGGGATCACTTCCCAAAGTTATTGATTGCTTCGATATTTCAAATCTTGGTTTATCAATAGCAGTTGGCTCATGTGTTAGATTTGTCAATGGGATCCCTGAAAAATCATACTATAGAAGATTTAAAATAAGAACTGTAAGAGATCAAAATGATTTTGCGATGATTAATGAGATTGTTGGTCGCAGATATTCAAAAGAAGATAGATTGAATTTACCCGACTTAATATTAATCGATGGTGGAAAAGGTCAGCTTCATTCCGCATTCGATGCACTTTCAAAGTTAAACATTAAGATTCCCTGCATCTCAATTGCAAAAGAAAATGAAGAAATATTTGTGAATCCTTCTAATTCTCCAATAGTAATTCCAAAGAGCAACCAGTCACTCAAAATGTTGCAATACTTGAGAGACGAAGCTCATAGATTTGGACTTCAATACAATGTAAAGTTGCGTGATCTGCAATAAATTATATTGATGCAAACTGGCTTAGGAATCATTACGGTGACGTATAATTGAATGGATAATAAACTATTTAGTAAGTTACTAGTTAAGGTAATTCTAGTTTTGTCAACTATGAAAACTGGTGAGCAACGATTGCGTTACTATCCTCTAACAGCTCCTAGTGTCAAACCTCTGATCATCCGCTTTTGGAAAAATAGCATTAATACTACAACAGGAATTAGCGCAATGTTTATTCCTGCAGTCAGGTATCCCCAGTCTATTCTATATAGCGAAATGAACTGGTACAAGGCAACTTGAAAAAGCATGACATCTGGTTTATTAGACAGAACAATAGGTAATACGAACTCATTCCATGAAAATCTGAACGACAAGATGCCAGCTATTAGAAATCCTGGCATGGATATGGGGACAATTATGTGCCAAAGTGCACGTAATCTTGAGCAGCCGTCGATTAGCGCAGCTTCCTCGAGTTCCTTTGGAATTGTTTCGAAATAATTCTTTAGTAGAAAGATGTTGAGTGGAATAATAAGGATCTGAAATGTCAATATCAGTGCAAGAAGAGAATTTAAAAGCCCAACATTGGCGAGCATTATGTATAAAGGTATAATGTTGATGACTACTGGTATCATGAATAATCCCATTATTGTGCTCATCAGCAAATTTTTTCCTTTAAATTCAAACCTTGCGAACGCGTAGCCTCCAAGTGCACTTACAGCTACGCTCAATGCAGTACTTGCTATACTTACTAACAGACTATTGAAAAGGCTTGTCACAAGTTTTGGATCAGTAAGGACAAAGAGATAATTGTCCAAAGTAGGATTGTCCGGTAAAAATTTTGGAGGAAAGCTTATTGCTTCTTCATTTGGTTTGAAAGAGGTTGAAAGAACCCACATGAGTGGAGCCAATGTAATGAAGAGATAAACTGCAACAGTGGAATATAATAGGGTCTTTTCAAACAGGATCATTTGGTGGTCCTCCTCTATAATGGAAATTGATAGTGAAATTCAATCGAATCTTAGTAATCAGAATGAAATTTTTAAGGATATCGAATGTATGAAAATTCAATTATTTTCTATTGCCTCCTAAAAAGTCTGATATAAGAAAAAGCTAAAATCAAGTTTATACCAATCATGATAAATCCTGCAGCGGCGCCCTTTGATAATAACCCAAACTCAAAAGCTTGTCTGTACATATAGAGCGATGAAGTAGTACTTGAGAACAATGGTCCTCCGTTTGTCATGACAAGAATTAGATCAAAGAAGTTTACCGACCACATAGTGATAAGTATAAGATTTATGAGAATGAAAGGTCTAAGCAACGGAAGTGTTATGTAAAAAAAACTTTTAATTTTCGTTGCTCCATCTATGCGAGCTGCTTCATAAACTAGCGGGTTTATCGAAAAGAGTCCCGCCGTCAAAAATATCACAGTAAATGGGGTTCCATGCCACATATTTGCGATTACTAGTGTCCATACTACTGTTCCCGGATCTGATAACCAAGCAACAGGATTTAATCCCATTTGCCCAAGACCGTAATTTAAAACTCCAAAACTATCATTAAAAATAAACTTGAATGAAAAACCAGTTATTACTGCGGAAACTGTCCATGGTATTATGAACAAAGCACGCAAAGTATTAGACCCCCTAATTTCTTGATTCAATACTACTGCGAGGACCATTCCAACAAAAAACTGAATAGCCACGGATCCTCCGACAAATACTAGACTTACCTGAAGTGACTTATGAAAATCAGGATCGTATAAAAGGTTTGAGAAATTTTTGATCCCAACATACTTCCATCCTCCCAGGATGGTAGTGAGAGATACATCATGTACCGAAAGATATATGTTCCAAATGAGTGGAAACAGAAGAAATGCAATTAATATCGAAAGTGCTGGTAGTAAGAGCAAGTATGGCTGTAGCTTCTGAGTTCTGAGCTGCAGCATGACTACCAGTCGTTTAAGTTAATATAAAAAAAACACGTACTTGACAGCGTCACCTAGGACCAACCAAGTACTTGTGCAGATTTTTTGGCAGCATCGTCTAAGGCCTGTTTTGGTTCCTTTACACCAAGATACACTTCATCAATGGCCTGTCTTATGTTATCAGCTATCTGTGGGTACTCTGCAATGCTGGGTCTACTATGTCCCATGGATAGCATAGAAATGAGTTGTTCGTAATACGGTATTGTAGAATTAAGTTGAGTCGAATACGTACCTTCGGCTATTGGTTTTTGAGTGGGAAGGTAGCCGTATTTCTCCAGCATTGGAGCCAGCACGTCTGGTTGTACCATTATTGTGAGTAATTCCCACGAAAGAGCTTTATTTGAGGAAGTTTCCGGTATTGCGAGCATCCATCCACCCATCATTGTCGCGCTAGCGTCACCTTCTTTGGGAACCGGAAACATGGGAATCATGCCAACGTTCTTATCAAGATTTTTCCATTCACTCCGTGGAAAATGTCCCAGTAACCAAGATCCTTCGAGCATCACAGCAAATTTCTTATCTGCAAACTCCTGCCCCCAGAAGTGAGTAATCTGAGGTTTTATTCCCGCCCTTACTTGATCCCTCAAAAATTCAAGTGCTTTCACACCTTCTGTACTATTGTAAGCAGGAAACCAGTATGTTCCTTTCTGTGGATGTCCACTTTTTTGTTCGACTATTTTTCCACCAAGCATCCAAAGATATGGATACCACATATCTGGAGAATGGCTGGCACCCACAAGATGTATGGGTTGAATTCCCTTGTCTTTAAATGAATTCTCCATTTTCTTGGCTGCTTGAATGTATCCATTCCATGTTTTCAGAGAATCAGGATTAACCCCACTTTGATTTAATAAATCCTTCCAGTACCACATGCTCCTTACGTCGGTCCATGCCCATATTCCATATACTTTACCGTTGTAGATACCTCCATCCCAATTTGTTTTAAACCAATCTGATGATCTGTTCCACGACTGTACCAAATTTGATAGATCTGAAAGAAACTTCCCCTGAGCAAACTCACCAAGCCAAATCTGATCTACGGAAATGAGATCAATTGGGGTTCTTCCGGCCATAGCAGTCAAAATTTGCTTTCGGGTATCTGCGTATGGTAACACTCTATAATCAATATTTATTGTCATGTCCGGGTGTCGTTCTCTTAGTTTGGCTAGCGCATCGGCAAACAAAGTATCCCATCTATCTTTAGGTTCTGCCACTATGGCTGTTAGTGTGACTTGTCTCGGTTGTTGTGCTTGAGCGATAGTAAATGGGGTCAAGCTTGGTGCTATCAAAATGACGAGTATTAATCCTAATATCAAAATGAGTTTGAAATTCATGCTAAAGTATCCGTAAGACATATTTCCAGCAGAACCCTCCGTAAACGAATAGTCCCTGAAGGAATTAGATTTGCTCATTGTTCATATTTGGAATTTAATGCTTTTTAAGCATTGGCTAATTTCTGACCATTTATTCTTTATTGATTCCTGTCTTTACTAGAGTGATATTATTGTCCCTTCTTACAGGGGTTTCAAGTCTCCTTCCAAGGAGTACTTGTATTTGCTACGACAAACTTGTAGGTATTTACAAGATTGGTGTGTTTTAGCATAAAAATTCCAGCAATTAAGTTCAGTTATCAAAATGATCAAATTTCTTCATAGGTCCTTGTTCCTATACTTGATTGCAAATTACCAGTATCGTATTTCAGCTGTAGGATGAGGAATCAAAATTAATATGATATGCAAATGAAGACATCTCAAGTAGCAACGGTTATTATGACAACACTTAGTATAAGAAATCTAACAAAAAGATATGGGAATGTAACTGCATTAGAAAAATTTTCTCTGGAGATACGCTCAGGTGAGTTTATGGTACTTCTTGGACCGTCTTGATGTGGAAAGACTACGGTATTAAGATGTATTGCGGGTTTGACCAGTGTCACCGGTGGAGAGATTTACATTGGAGGGGAGTTAGTGAATGAACTTCCCCCAAAAGATCGCGATGTAGCTATGGTATTTCAGAATTATTCTCTTTATCCCCATATGGATGTGTATGATAACATTGCTTTTCCACTAAAGATGAGAAAAACCGAAAAAAAACAGATAAATGAAAGAGTCCAAAACATTGCAAATCTTCTTAACATAAGTAATCTGCTCAAAAGAAAACCCAAGGAGATCAGTGGAGGTCAGATGCAGAGAGTAGCACTTGGTAGAGCCTTGGTGAGAGAACCAAAAATTTTCTTGATGGATGAGCCTCTAAGCAACCTTGATGCCAAATTACGTACAGATATGAGGGTAGAGATAAAGAAATTGCAGAAAAAAGTAGGGATAACAACACTCTACATTACACATGACCAGATTGAAGCAATGAGCATGGCCGACAATATTGGGATTATGGACGCCGGAAAACTAAACCAGATTGATACTCCAGAGAATGTATACAAAGAACCCACTAATCAATTTGTAGCAGGTTTTATAGGGATACCTCCTATGAATTTCTTAGAAGTTAAGATAGTTAGGGAAAATGCCATGTTTCTCAAACTTGTAACGGATAGTACTTATCAACAAGATAATAGAATTAAGATAAAGGCACCGGATATACTTGCTACAAGTCTATTCAACGCAGAGAAAACAATAATCCTAGGCATAAGGCCAAAAGACATCGTAGTGTTGAGAAATGATCAAGAATTTGATGGTTTAAAATTAAAGGGAGAGGTAACATTCATAGAAATGCTAGGTGACGATTCAATAGCAGAAGTTAAAATAGGTCAGAATTCACTAAAAATATCTAATATAGCTTACAGTATTGACAATCTCATTATAGGAAAGGAAGTCATTCTGGGCTTAAAGTATGACAAAATATACTTCTTTACGAATAGGGGTCAGAGGGTTGACTGTTCATGAAGAGAATGATCAGCTTGACGTGGACTCTACTTATAAAGGAAAAATCTCCTACTATGTAGGAATTGCTAATCGCTTATATTTTTAGTTACAAAAAGCATGAGCATTGCAATGTTTAGCAAAATCTATACAACTGCAAGTCTCTCCTTTGACTACAACCTCTACTCTCTTTAAGATTGTGTTTGTTACCATGCAAAAGAAATTTTTAATAATGACAAACTGCTATTTAGAGCATATCTATTAAAATGATGAGTGTCTATAAAATCTCTGCAGTAACGTTATTAATTAAGGATATGGAAAGGTCTTGTAATTTCTATTCCAAAATACCAGGCTTTAAGCTAGTCTATGGGGGCTCACCTGCTGATAATTTTACGTCATACAAAATAGGCGAAAGTAATGGTTTCTATTTAAATTTAGAGTTATTTATGGACTCCATAGATAGTCAAGATTATGAAAGAAGGTATTTTGGAAAAATTATCTTTTATACTGAAGATGTTGACAAATTGTACTTTCATTTCAGGAAGAATAGAAGCATTTCAGAACTAATATTATTTGAAAATGAACCATCGAATGCTTCATGGGGTGAGAGGTATTTCCACATACGCGATCCAGACGGATACCTGCTTTCATTCGCAATGCCACTAATAAATTAGATCACATTTTAATATGATATATGTTACTAATTTATTCGACTATTTGATAGTTTAACCAATCTGTATAAAACTTATCACCCGATGTAATAATCTACAAAATCAAGCTGTATTAAATTGAATTCTATTGCACATGACTTTTTCTGTATGGTCCTCGTGTTCTCTTTCGCGCCTTCTCATCCTCTACTATCCTTCTCAGCAAATCTGATTCCAAATCGAGAGAGTTTAAATCAGTTGTTCTATTTTGATTTTTCTTGTTACTCCATTTATCCTCTTTGCTTTTACCTTTATTGTTATTATTTTTACGTATCATATTATTATAAGTGAGTAATATATTAATAATGTTTCTAAGATTTAGCATTGAATTTAAAATGATTACTATTATGATTATGTAATAAGTAACAAGGGAAATCCAACTAGTCCATAAAAAATGTTAGTAAAAATTACAATAGCAACATGGAGTAAAATATGGTCATCGCCACAGCATTAACTCCACCAAATGCAACGTACTTTAGTTTTCTAGAGGAAGTGAAGCGTTTTTCTTTAATTTTGTTGTGTTTTTCTACCATACATATACATTAGATGCCAAATTAAAAAGGATTTTTCCAAATTAGATCCAGATTGGAATTCAAAATAATAATTTGAACAAGAAATAACTGGCCATGGTTTTTGTGTAAGAAAGGTCACTTGATAATAAAATTTGGTATAAAAATTGGTTTGGTTAGACTGACTATTGTCTTTTAATTTGTACTTTGCCTTTGGACTCTGACAACCTGTGATTAGTAGAATTCTGGAATCAGATTCGTTCACATAACAACTGCGGCTCTTGCGATGACCTCTGAGAGTGCTGGATGTACGTGAGTAGTCTTTGAGATGTTGTCGATGCTACCATCACCGCTTTTCATTGCCACGAGAACTTCATGAATGAGTACTGAGGCATTGTTTCCGATGATATGACAGCCAAGAATTTTTCTGTTTTCTTTGTTGACCAAAAATTTTACGAATCCATCTCTGTCTTCTATAGCTCTCCCCATTGCAGTATCAATATAATGATAAACAGATTTGACATAGTCTTTCTTATTCCATTGTTTCAATTCTTGTTCTCTATAGCCTACTCCTGCTACTTGCGGTGAACTAAAAATTGCATGTGGCATTGCAGTATAATCTACGGGAATTTTTTTCTTGTAATTTAAAATGTTGTAATAAGCATATTGGGCCTCTAAATTTGCACTATGTCTGAACTGATAGCGACCTATTATGTCACCAAGAGCAAAGATTCCGGCTATATTGGTTTCAAGTGTTTTATTCACATTAATGTATCCTTCCTTGTTAACCTTTACTCCCGTCTTTACCAAATCAAGGATGTCTGAATTTGGAATCCGCCCTGTTGCTACTAAAAGTTGATCACATTCAATTTCCAGTAGCTTACTAGAATGCCTTTTTTTTACAGAAATGATGATTTTCCCATTCTTCTTTGTTACTAATTGTGGTTCACATCCTAAATACAAATTGTATTTTTTGGAGAAGATCTCGGTGAACCTTTTTGAAATTTCTGAATCTTCATCAGGTATCAATGCCTCTCTGTGCTGAATTATGTTGATTTCTGTTCCGAGTGACCCAAAAAAGTGGCTCAGCTCAGCAGCTATATATCCGCCACCTAAAATTGTTAAGATTCGGGGTTGTTTATCCAGACGCAGAGCCTCATCGCTTGTAATGTAATTGCTTGTTTCCAGTCCCTTTATTTTTGGTATTTCGGGCCTAGTCCCAGCTGCAATTAGAAACTTATTGCCTTTTAATTTCTCTTTCCCTACCAAAATAGTCTTTTCTGCAACAAACTTGCAGTTTATTGGAAACAATTTAGGATTTTCTATATCTGCAAAGGCACTTGCGATACCATCTGAATCCGTATCAATTATTCCATTCACCCTATCCACTATTTTTTTGAAATCAATGGAAAATTTCTCTACGTTTATCCCGAATATATGCCCCATCTTTACTATTTCGGCCACATCTGCGCTGTGCAGTAGAAGTTTGGATGGAATACACCCTCTGTTCAGACACGTGCCTCCCATTTTGCTTTTTTCAACAATTGCTACTTTCAATCCACTTTGAGCCGCTGCATTGGCAACTTCTAGGCCAGCACCACTCCCAATAACTATAAGTTCATATTCTTTCATTTTTTTCATTCCAATGAAATATGTTTCAATGCGTCATAATACCACAGGTCTGTATATATGATTTAAAATTTATTTTTATATCTTTTTGATTTCACCAATATTTGTAAACGTACGCTAAAAAAAGTAGAGTGAATTCATGATTGATTTTTTTTAGAGAATTTTCTAATATCTCATTACCTTGTTTTGGAACCTTATATTTATTTTGTTTGGATTGGAAAGATTTCATTTATCCTGCAAATTCGATGGTCCATATGAAATAGTGAATAATTTTTGAAGATATATTTCCCTGGCACATAACCTATTTCTGTAATTTTTTTAAATATTTCCAATTGGTGGTAAAGGATTATTTTCCCGATACCTTTTTTACATTCCCTTATTTCTTCTAATACATCAAAAGGCATTTTTCTAGAATAGATTTTGGAATTTGCGTAAGCCAAAATATCATTTGTTGAAGAAATTATACAGGACTTGCGTTTAATAATATCCCTTTCTTCAATCTGGGATAGTACTCTAATTTGTGTTTTGGTATTATTCAATATATCTAGAAGTTGCTGAGTATTGCCTAAATCAATTAATAGAATCCTTTGAACTAGATCGAATTTCTGATCCGATATTTCCTCTAGCTTGTAAATATCATCAATTGTGATAAGATGATGATTTTTGACATTAAATATTTGAGGCATCCTAATTGATAATCAGATCGAAAATTAAAAGGTGATCTGGAAGACCCGGAAAAATAAAAATGTAATTGAAAATAAAATAGTCGTCAGGCTTATTATTTTTAATCTTGATTCCAGGCTTTTAGAACTGACCAAGTCATGAACTCGTTTAAACTCTTTATATTTTCTTGAAAGATTTATCTCAAAATATGAGATTGCAAAAGCTACTAGAGATAATAATATAGGAGTATAGGACAAAGAATTTGTCTGCATGACATATCCTGCCAGTAGAGGCAAGCTGCCCCATGAAATTGCAAACCAAACATTGTTGTGAAATAAGCCATTCCATAATTCATAGTTATATGCAAATAAAAAAAATCCTTCCAGAATTGCAATTGGTAATAAGAGTGGAACAAAAAAGAGGATATAGTAAGCACCTATTACATATGCTGTAGCTACTCCGGCAACGATCATTATTAGTAATTCGGTACTCGAAAAATAATTCCCCCATGGCTTATTTTTTTTTGATCCCATACTATCTGCAGCATGTGCAGAAATACCTAGAGCAGTAAAGTAGATTATAATAATTGCAACCATTCGATCCCATGCTATTGTTGATGGAGCTAGCAAAGAACCTATTATTGAAAATGAAATACACATTCCCGTATATGGAAGAAACATCATACCAACAAAGATTCTAAATCTCAGTGGCCCAAACTGTGGAACAAACCATTCATTAATGCGGGTTGCTTGCTCTTTCATTCCTTAATAGCCCACACTATGGCAGCAGTCCCACAAGTGCAATACTTTTTCGATATTAAACTAAAGCCAGTCAAATCAAGCTCTTTGAGAAGACTGTTCACCCACTGATTTCTTTGTATAACTTTATCCAGGTTAGAAAAAACATCTCTCCAAGAGGGGATTACCTTTCCAAACTGGTTCAGGATTCGAAAATAAGCATGCCATAATATTTTCATGATTTTAAAATGAGGATAGGTAAAGTCATGGAAGATTACTGTTCCTCCTTTTCTCAAAACACGCCAATGCTCCTTTACCATGGCAGAGATATTAGAATATTTAGCTAGATATGATGACAATATAACGTCAAAGCTATCATTTTTGTATGGTAGAAATTCTGCTAACGAATTGGTCAAAAGCAAATATTTTTGTCTACTCTTCGCATGTTTCAGATATTCAAATGTTAGATCGGTTCCAACAATTCTAGACTGGGCGGATTTTTGACGGATATATGAAGACAGGATCCCTGTCCCACACGCTAAATCAAGAATTAGTTTATTTTTTCCGCCAAGTAATGCTACCATTTCCTTCTTCCATAAAGAATCCTTATAGAAAGTAGCCAATCTTACAGTCTTGTCATAACTTGATGCATTCTCAGATGAGAAAAATTTTCTTGCTATTAAGTGTCCATTTGAGCTCAATATTTCATCATTATTTGTAAATCCATGAATATTAAATGTACTAGTTCTCAAATATTTAAAAATGAATAATTCTCAAATTGCGATTCTATTATAGATGTAAGAATCAATATCCCCCGAATAAAGCTTGTATTCAAGTAAGAAATAGATAGATTATTCGTTCAAAATAACAATTTAGTATTTCCCGCTAGAAAGAAGTACTTTTTGTTTGTTTGAAAAATAGCTATGTCTTTGCATGCATTTCCAGCAAATTATCTATTGAATTCTGACCAGGGAATTTCCCTTAAAGTTAGTAATTTACCCTTTTATCACAGATTTATAATAGCACAATCCTTGTTTGTAATCTCTTTGCACCTTGCACTATGACGCCATTGACCATTCATAAAGTATTCTAAATGTTTAATGTTATCTCTATTAGTAATAACACGTTGCTGCCCATTTTTGGCAGACGCTGATTTGGCCATCATTTCTATCATTTTCACAAATTACGGACATATTAAAGAAGTCATTGGTGCAGTTTATTCCCTGCGATAGAGATAAAATAATAATATATTATATATCCCTTGTTACAAATATTAATTGATTCTTTTGACTCGAAATGATTTTCCCATGAAAGATTGGCATATTAAACATATGGAAAACACAGTTATCAAGCATGTTAAGGGACTCTCACCTGATGCTACTCGATATCAGAAAAAGATGCATTATAAATATGGAGGAATAGTAAAGATATTACGATATATTGAATATGATAAAAAACATGGAGTAAAAAATGAGGATGTTATTGCAATTTTAGAGAAGCTCCGAACAGATAGCTCGTTTGAAGATATTCGGGGTATCGAAGGGTTCCTGGATAGATTAAAAGAAATCGAATCATCGATTGCGAATGCCCCTGCAACGAAGATTTTAACTAGAAATAGTTAATTTGGTTTCATTAGTAAGAATGATTTTCGACTTTGTGCTCATGTAGGGCTTTCCAAGTCGTAAATGCAGTGTTACATTTTTCACAACTATACTTAATTTTTCTGCCATAGACAAACTTGTTTATGTCTATAGATTCATGATCATTCTTATAACTATGTGACAGGTTAAAACGGAGAATTCTTCTAGATACTCTTACCAATTGCAACCGTTAGTTCCTTCATAATACCAAACTAATTTAAACTAATAACACAATAAACATTCCATCAAATCAGGTCACCCAAACTTTACACTTGGATTTTCATAATTAATCAAGATCAAATTCATTTTCGATATAGATTGATGCCTGTCAAATTTGGAAATCTGTTATTGAACCGATATGCTGATTTAAATGCGAATGGGATCAATTAAGATTTTCATTTATCCTACAATGTTTTTTTAATTACAAACAGCTAACATCAAATGTTTGCTGACACACAGGTCCATGTCAAAAATTCAAAGCGCATGATTAGATATTAAATAATTCCATGAGTCAGGTGCGATGGGAAATACTATTTTGATCAAATTCCCTTAATTCCTTGTGAAACTAGAACAGAATAGCATCCAAGTCCACATTGTTCACAAATTGGCTTTAGTCCTTTTGAACCGGAGCTCCCAATACAACAGGGCTCTTTGATTCTACCTCTATGATCCAAAGAAAGTATTGCCCATGAAGGACACTGTATTGGAGTGGTTCCATTACCTCCCCAATTCCCTTTCATTAGGGATATTTGTTTCTCAGTATTTACAACATAATCGGGATATTTTTTCTTGAGTGATATTATACGATCTACTACTTCATTTCGTGTTTGTCCAAATGGTAACCACAATGGATCATCTTTTATAAAAGGAGTATGAAACTGAAAGCCGATCTTATTGATTTTGTCCTTCCATTCTTCAAGTAGATCAGTAACTGTATTGTAATTCATTGAATTAATAGTCATTGTTATCCAAATGTCTTTCCAGGCTGGCTTGCCTTTTCGTGGTGGACCTGATATATATTCTAAAATAGTCTTGCGTGTTTTATCATATGATCCCTCTCCTCTTATACTATCATGTACCTTTTCGGTTCCATCAAGGGATATCCAGTAAAAATATAGATTTTCGAACCTTTTAAGAGGAAAATTTCCATTTGTTACCACACAGACCCTGCCGGGCATTTCTTCACAGAAAACTTCTATTATCTCAGGTCGCATGGTTGGTTCACCACCCACCAGCGTCACACAAAAGAGACGATGCTTCTTAAAGGTGGTCCTTATTATTGACGTCCAATCTTCTGCGCTTAATTCATTATTTTCATCTTCTCGATTGAGCCACCAATAACAATGAGTACAATGTAGATTGCAAATGTTGATTATATCTGCAGATCCATATAACGCTCTTTTCTTGTGAAATAATTTAATATCAATAATGTTACGGAAAAAGGTTAGATAAAATGGAAATTCACGTATTAAATCGGTTACACCGCGTCCGTAAACGAGATCCACCATATTTTCACATATCAATTTAGATAATTAAAGGTATTGAGGGAAGTTGACACATGAAAAAATCATCGTGCGCATAGTATTCATGTTTGAGTAACGGCTTGATGTCACATTGAATAAAAGCTGAATCGATGTCAAACAATATAAAAAATATAAGGATTGCAGTAAAATCAAGAATTATATTAAGAGAGTCTATAAAGATGTAAGATTTGTTAAATGTAGGTGTTATTATAAAACTAGAACCAGATTTTTCAGAAGGTAATGTTAGTTACAACTCTGATGGAACGCTAAATAGAGCAGAGACAAAAAACATTCTGGGTCCCCACAGCGCAGTAGCATGCAATGCTGCATTTTACTGCAAGGTAAAGTATGGCGCACAGATTTCTATAGGTACAATGGGTCCACCCATTGCGGAAACAGCGCTCAGGCAAGCCCAAGTGTTGACTAATGCAGAAGAATTGAATCTATACAGCGATAGATTGTTTGCAGGAGCAGATACCCTCGCAACGGCAGAGGTACTCAAGAATGGAGTAGGAAAAATGTTTGGTGGTGGCATAATTGATATTGTTTTTTCTGGACATCGTGCATCCGATGGAGAGACCGGACAGACAGGACCACAAACTGCATGGAAACTAGGATATACTTTTCTAGGAAATGTAATAGAATTCAACATTGATTCAGACAGAAAGGTGGTAATTGCAAAAAGGCTGATTTCTCTTCAGGGAATGGATACAATAATTGAAGAAGTAGAATCTCCACTGCCTGTCTTTATAACTATCGACCCTTCTTATAGGTCAATTTACAACACTGTTTCACAAAGATTATTACTAAATAAGTTCAGAAAAGAAGGAAGAAAGCGCTCAGAAGACTATAGACAATTCTTGAAAGTTTACACTAGTAAGAATCTGGACTTAGATCCAAAACGCGTAGGACTCCAGGGTTCTCCCACAATTGTATATAGAGTAGAAAAAATTCCCAGAGCAAGGACAAATCGCAAAACGGAGATCATTGATCCATCTAATCCGAATAATATAATGCCTCTAATAACTAAAATAATTCAACTTGCAAGAGGTAAATGAAAAATGTCAGTATCAGTAAGTCAAGAAAAAACAAAAAATGATATTGAAAAATACAGACATATTTATGTGATAATTGAGCATTTTGAAGGAAAAATAATACCTGTAACTTTGGAAATGTTAGGCGAAGCAAGAAGGTTAATGGATGAATTTAATCAAAAATACAATTCATCAGAAAAGGTAGTAGCTGTAGTGCTCGGCTACAATGTTAGACAATTATGTAATGATCTAGTAACGTACGGTGCAGATTCAGTAATTTACGCTGACCATGAAGAATTAAAGTATCCTATAAATGATATCGATACTAAAATAATAGCTCAGATTGCGAAAGATGCCGAGATTATGAAAAAAATATCCCCCGAGTATGAAAAAACATTTGTAAAACCAAGATACATGTTTTTTGCAGCAGACAATATCGGAAGGCATCTTTCCTCTACGGTTCTTGCCGAGCTTGATTCAGGTTTGGCATCAGATATTAATAAACTAGTGATAAGCGACCTGGACATAAGACATGAGCATAAAACAAAGGGTCAGTCTATCAGATATGAAAAAGTTCTAGAAATGTATCGTCCCGATTTTTCTGGGTTTTTGTGGACTACAATATTATGCCTTGATAATAAAAATCCGGAAATTTTCAGGGAATATCATCCACAAGGATGTAGTATTATACCAGGAGCATTTAAGCCAATAGAAAAAGATAGTTCAAGAAAAGGAACAATTGTAGAATATTCTCCTAATATTGACCACAATTTAAAAATTAAGATATTGAATAGAAGGGTGATCAAGAAAACAATTGATTACGAGACTTGCAAAATAGTAGTGAGCTTTGGACGAGGAATTAAAGATAATCCAGAGCAAAATATCAAGCTGGTTGAAGAGTTTGCGGAACTAATTGGTGCCGAAATAGGCATAACATTGCCCCTATCAAAAAAACCATATCAAATAAGTCAGCAGCTGGATTCAAAATATATGATTGTTGATAGAGTTATTGGCACTAGCGGTAGCAATGTTATGCCTTCTCTTTACATTGCAATAGGATTGAGTGGAGCTGTACAACACATTTCAGGAATGAAAGATTCTGAAGTAGTGATTTCCATAAATCCTGATGAAAATTCTCCTATAATAGACGAATCGGATATCTTTATAAAAGGAAGAATGGAAGATGTTCTTCCTATACTCATTGATCAAATAAAAAAGCAAATGTCTACTGTTTCGATAAGGAGTAACTAAACTTGGAACAATTTGATGCAGTAATAATTGGTGGTGGTACAGCAGGCCTGTCAGCATTAAAAAAATTATCTGATCTTAATAAAAGTGCAATTTTGATTGAAGCAGGAAATCAGATGGGCACAAAAAATGTATCTGGTGGAATTCTATATTCTAAGCGAGATCCAAGTACGACCATTTACAATGTTGAGGATGTTTTTGGTTCAGATTTTGTTTCAAGCGCACCGATAGAGAGATTGATAAAAAAATATTATCTGCATGCTACTTCTAAGAGTAAAATTTTTACATTGGATCTGACTCCACTTCACGAGTACAAGACTAATTTTGGCTATTCTGTTCTTTTAAATAGACTAGTCCCCTGGCTTGCGGAAAGAGCTTCTGAATCTGCGGAGAAACATGGTGGCGGAATAATCACTGGAGTGCATGTTTCAGATATACAGTGGATAGATGATAAGACAATTGTTACAACAAATGAATTGGAAGAATTCCAGGCAAAGGCAATAATTGCAGCGGATGGAGTAAATTCAGAAGTAGCTGAATTAACAGCAGCTAGACATAAGTTCACACCAGAAGAACTTTACTTTGGTGTCAAAGTAATAATCAAATTACCTGAAAGGATTATTGAAGAAAGATTTAATCTAGATTCTTCAGAAGGATCAGCACATCTCTTTGCAGGTGATATCACATCGAATCTAATTGGAGGAGGATTTCTTTATACAAATCGCGAAACATTATCATTGGGAGCCGTATATCACTACGATTCACTCCTCTCAAATCCTATAACCCCATCACAACTCATCAATCAATTAATCGAAAACTCATTAATTAGTGAGTATATCAAGGATGAGGTACCTTTAAGAAATGACATTAAAGATCTTCCAAAAGAGGATCAACTCAAGATTCATCTAAGCGCTAGTAAACTAATGAAAACGTATGATGAATTAAGATACAAATATTTTTCCAAGAATAGTAAGGAATTAGTGGAATCTGGAAAGTTCACAAATATCGAAGAAATTAGGACCAAGATTGATAGTATTAAAAAAGACCTAATTGAAAAATATGGAGTACAATTTGTTAATAATTACGTTGAGCTTGAGTATAGTGCGAAACTAATTCCAGATGGTAAAAGATGTCGTATGAAAAAACCTTTCTATAGAAATATATTATTCATTGGAGATGCTGCGGGTCGTGGTATATTTATAGGTCCAAAAATAGAAGGACTCAATGTCGGAATTGATGATGCAGTTAGAGCCTCTATTGCAATTTCACGTTCATTGGAAAATAGCAATTTTGGATCCGATTATATGGGGAAGTACTATGAATCCTTAATCAACGAAAGTCCATATACCAATGATATGAAAAAAATTGATAAAGATTATTTAACTTTGTTTCTTGATATAGTAAGAAACATTTCTACTGGTTTTATTGATCCTCGATATTCTTTTGTTCTTAATCTTATGAAAAATAGTGGATTCAGAGGAATTGCTGTTGGATTGGCAAATATTTTAGGATATGATAAAATTTTACCAATCGTAGAATCAAAAAATACCTACATCCAATTACCAATCTCCTTGGCTAACCGACTCGGAAATATATTCACTTCTTCGTATGTTCCAGCAATTCCCACATTATCAGAAAGAATTGCAAAATTACAATACAATGACGATACCGATTCACACATAATAGTTAAGAATAAGAAAAGTGAATTTATGAAAAAACTCGTTTTACTATGTCCCACTAAGTGTTATAGCTCTGAAGAAGGAGAAGTCATACTACAACATGAGGGCTGTGTGGAATGTGGGACTTGTTCTTTTGAAACAGATTGGAAACATCCAAAAGGTGAAAAGGGAATAATTTACAGATATGGTTAAAGTATCTACGATTTCCACTTAATTGAACAGCCTATTGAAGGATCAAAATCTTTTTCTATTATTTCTCCGTTTAATAATTTTCTGATATTTTTTTCCATTACATGGACCTGTGGGGTCATCTCAGGTTCCATTGCATCATTTATTTTTCCATGAAACACAAGCCTCCTGTTTTGATCAAACAAAAATGGGTCCGGCGTACAAACAGCACCATATGATTTCGCAATCTGTTGTGTCTCATCCATAAGATATGGAAAATTCAAATTATTTTGTTTTGAAAATTTAACCATGTTCTCAAAACCTTCATCTTGATAAGATGGATCATTACTATTAATTCCTACTATTTGTAATTCCGAGGTTGAAAACTTGTTTTGAAGAAATACCAAATCAGCAATGCGTGCTTTAACATAGGGACAGTGATTGCAAATAAAAACTATCAAGAGGCACTTGCTTCTAAAATCCTCAAGAGAATAGAATTTATCGTCTGTGCCCATTAATCTGAAAGATGGTGCAGTATCATTTTTTTTTAGGGTTTGACTTGATAATGTTTTTGCCATAAGAATATTTTCCTTACAAGACTAATAAATTGTTCAATTAATTGTAATGCTAAAAAATACAATATGATACAAAAAATATGAAATAATAGTATCTTTCTTCTTAATTTCATTTATTTATATCGTAATCCATTTCGATTCTTAAAATATATGTAATTATAACTAGGTATGCAATTATACTATTTTTGAATATACATTTAGCTATTAGTACTAATCGTAGCTAATGACAATAGATAAATATTAATACAATAGTATTTGTTTCAAAATTATTTGGAGGCTGAAAATATTATTAATCATATGAAAGACGAATCCTCGTTCGAAAAAATTTTAGTTATCGGCTTGGGTCAATTGGGCTTGCCAGTTGCAAAATATGTTAAGGACAAAGGATTTGATGTTTATGGTTACGACAGCAACCCGCTCGTGATGGATAATGCTGAAAGGGAACACGGTATAAAGAAACTAGAAAATTTCAAAGACGTTGATGTTTTTGTGATATGTATCTCCACCCATAAGGAAAACGATGTTTCCACTCCACAGGTTGATGGACTCTTGGCTTTAATAAGAAAGATATCGAAAGAGGCTACAAATGGGAAACTCGTATCTATAGAGAGCACTATACCAAGAGGTACAACAAGGAAAATGTTTGAAATTCTTGAACATCGTTTTCACGTTGTTCATGCTCCGCATAGGTGGTATGCACTTGAAGAGGAGGTTCATGGTGTCAATCAATTAAGGGTAATAGGAGGCGTTTGTGATTGTTGTCTTCGAACAGGTATTAGATTTTATGATGGAGTTTCGCATGGGTTAGAAAAGGAGGATTTGGAATATTATAATGGCAATAAATCGTACAAGAGCCTTGGGATTCCGATGTATTCTGTCTCTAGCGTTGAACTAGCAGAATTGACTAAAATTATAGAAAATGCAGACAGATATTTGCAAATTGCTTTTGCTGAAGATCTATATATGTTCTGCAAAGCAAATCAAATTTCGTTTGGAGAATTAAGAGATGCAATAAACACGAAATGGAATGTAAACATTCTAGAACCCAGGGATGGAATAGGTGGGCATTGTATTCCAAAGGATACAAGAATGTTTTTAGAATCTTCGGAAATTAAAAGTAAAATATTGATTGCAGCTCAGGAAGTAGACAAGGATTACAGGAAATATATTGAAAGAATGGTAAAAGATATCAATCAGATAAATCATTAACGATTTCAATTAATCTTTTGTCCATAGAATAGCTCGCGATATTTTCTTTAATTGTTAATAATCAGATTGAGGTTTAAAATTTGATTTAAATATTCATAATATTTGTCTATTAACATGTCATTTGATAAATCAAAAATTAATCAAAAGGAGGTTAAGGATGCAAAAAATGATATCAATTCACCTACATTATATCTCAATTTTTCTTTCTATAAAGTTGATCCTAAATGGAGATGGATTAATGACATAGGAAAAGATGAAGCTGCAAAAGAGTTTTCTTCATTAATTGAAATTGCCAATACCAAGATGAAGGTGAGGACTTATTCCACCATTGGTATTAGAAAGGAGTCTGACTTTATGATATGGAGTATTTCTGATTCCATAGAAAAAATTCAAGTCCTAACTTCAAAAGTCTACACGACAGTTTTGGGAAAATATATCGATACATCTGAAGTTTATCTATCGGCAACCCGTCCATCTGTTTATTCCAACAAAATCACTCCAGGTTTCATGGAGCACGAAGAACCTTTGAAATACAGTATTGTATACCCATTTATTAAGTCAAGAGAATGGTATCTTCTTCCATTTGAAAAAAGAAATGAAATGATGAAAGAACACATTGCCGTTGGTAAAAAGTATCCACAGATAAGATTGAATACCTCATATTCATTTGGAATTGGTGACCAAGATTTTATGTTAGCTTTTGAAACAGATAATTTGATAGATTTTCAGGACTTGATCATGAAGCTACGTGAAACCCAAGTAAGCAAATATATTTTACGAGATACACCCATGATAGTGTGTGTTTATAAAAAAATTTTTGACATAATAAAGAGTTTAGGATGAGCATGTTAGCGTTGAAAGAGTGGGCAATTATTTGTAGAGCTCTAGAAGAAGGCAAACAATCAATATTGCTACGAAAAGGTGGTGTCTTGGAATATAAGAAGGGATTTGAAATTAGTCAAAAAATATTCCTGTTGTATCCCACCTATGAGCACCAATCAAAAGAATATTTACAACCAAATTATTTAGAAAATTTTGAATTACTTGTAGAGGGTAAGGACTCGATTACTAATAATGACAAACTAAATACTATCAGAATTTTAGCAAGTATTGAAGAAATACACGAGTTTTGTGATGAGACTACATTATCAAAATTAGAAAAGTATCATATATGGAATGAACGATATGTTCAATCGAGAATGAATTATAATCCAAAAAAGCCAATGAATGCCCTTTTTCTTAGAGTGTACAAGCTGCCCAAGCCAATTTCAATAGATGTAAAACCAGAATGGGCTGGATGTAAATCATGGATAGAGATTGAGTTGTCGAAAAGATATGGAGATTTATATGGTAACATTAAAGAATTATTGAATGAATGTGAACCAGTTATTGATAAAGATGATTTTCAAAAAATATATAATGATTTTACGGAGATATGGAATTGAAATATAGGCGATTAGGGAAAAGCGATATCAGAGTAAGTGAAATAGGATTTGGAGCGTGGACCATTGGCGTTGATTGGTGGGGTAAGAAAATAGATGACGACGAAGCAATTAGGATGTTAAAAAGAGCTTATGACGTAGGAATCAATTTTTATGATACCGGAGATATCTATGGTAAAGGAAAAAGTGAAAAATTAATAGGAATAGCTTTCAAAGATATGAGGAACGAAATAGTGTACTCTACTAAATGGGGATATGACATGTATAATGCCGAACAAATAGGACATAATGAATTGCCCCAGAAACACAATATTGAATTCTTGAAGTATGCATTAGAACAGAGTTTGGAAAGACTCCAGACAGACTACATAGACGTATATAGTCTTCACAATCCAAAAATGCAAGTGATCACAAATAGAGAATTGTTTAATGCGTTAGACACTCTTGTTACCAAAGGCAAGATCAGGAGTCATGGAGTTGCGTTAGGTCCAGCTATTGGATGGAAGGACGAAGGTCTTCACGCAATCACAGAACACAATATCACATGTCTTCAAACAGTTTATAATATTTTAGAACAAGATCCGGGTAACACATTACTAGAAGCTGGAAAGGAAAAAAATGTAGGCATAATGGCAAGAGTACCTGACGCATCAGGAGTCTTAACAGGCAAGGTTAATGCAGATACAACATTTGGCAAGAATGATCACAGAAGTGCAAGGAAAAGGGAATGGATATCTGAAGCCCTAAAAAAGGTTGAAAATATGAGAGCAATATCTGATAAGAAAGGATGGGGTATTACGGAACTTGCGGTTAAATTTATTCTGTCTCATCAACAGATATCAGTTGTATTACCAACAATGATCAGTGTGGATGAAATCGATAAATTCTCTCAGATGTCAGATGGGAAATATCTAGATTTATCGGAGATGCAACAAATCTCTGAGATGTACCTCAATAATTTTTACGTTACCCCTAATACTACTAGTAGCTCTTGATCCCAACTAATCCGCTGTAACTTGCGGGCATCTACTATGAGGCAATCCGTGCTATTATATTGATAAATTAGCCATATACAAGAGGCAATACTTTGCATATGAGATATAATGTAAATAGCACGATATCTAATTTTTTTTACAGTTATCCATATTATTTATTAAATAACAATAATAAAAATTGCAATCAAATCTCAATTGTATTTATTTCGATTTCATAATTAGTATATTTGTTTATAGTAATCTTCGTACTAATATTATACCTTAATTAAAGTACTATGAATTTTACCTTGACCATCATACAGCTGTTCGTTACCTAATCCAAATATACTTGCAACAAGGTAAATTGAATTACGGCTAGGTCATGGTTGGTAGAATTATTGCCATTATTGCACTAAGTAGCATATTAGCACTAGTCAATGGTATCCATGGAACTTATGCAAATCTAGTTCTTGAGAAGAATGATGTTAATGGTAAACAGATTGAGCGTATTTATCCAATAGCTAGCTTAATTAACAATCAAAGTACGAATGAACAAATCTTAACTGAGATCAAATCGCAACTTGAGAATTCAGATCCTTTTAAGATAAAAGCGCTCGATAAAGACAGAATTATCCTTAATTTGTCTTCGAGGGAGGACGTTAGTTCAAAACATGTGAATGTAAATAATGTAGATTCAAAAGATGTAGATTCAAAAGATGTAGATTCAAAGGATTTGAAATCTACCGGTAATGATAATCAATGTAAATCGGATAATTGTTCTGAAAAATCAAAACCTACAAAGGATGATATCCCATTTGAGCTACCAACCATTCCTTTTCCCTAAAAATGGATCAGCTAGTCACATTTTAGCGTAAACTCTAGTCGTTTAAATTATGTAAAAAAATTATAAAAAACAAAAATATGGGGAAACCCTATAGATTACAGTGCATATGAAATTTGAAAGAATGCTTTTTTTTGTCTTATCTGGAATGACTCTAGCAGTGATGATGTATTTTGGTATGGAGTCAAATAATATTTTTGCAATTACAATAAAGATAGAATCTCCACTTAGCAATCAGCAGGTTCCTGTAGGCGAATTAACCATAACTGGAACATCATCTGATAATTCGACTTCTGAATGTCAGGTTTATGTAGATTGGAATAGTTTAAAGCCCTATCAACTAGCTACTCCAACTGGTACTAATGGCTCAACGGATTTTTCCAAGTGGAGTTATACATATAGCTCAAAATATCATCTTATTCAGACAGGACTCAATGATTTGACATCAAAAATTACTTGTCTAGTTCCACCTACCGGACCGACTGTTACAAAATGGTACAGCATAAATGTTACAGGAAGTACATCTACCAATCAATCAAATATTGTACAATTACCGTTACCAACAGCTAATAATAATTCTCCACCATCTTCAAATATACTAACTTCAACTCCACAATTAGACACATCAATTAATACAACAAACTCATCAAGTTCAAACCAAATAAACCTCGATATTAGTGTAGAGCAAAATCCAATTCCAGCTGGTGAGAAACAAAGAGTAACATTAACAGCCTCCGATCCGGCCACAGGAAATACTCTGGACCGCGTATTTTTACGGCTAACGATTAAAGATCCGTCGGGAAATATTCTAAAAGATTATACTGACAATGATGGAGAACTATCGCCTACCTTCAAGATTAATAAAGACGTAACAGGAACTTATTCAATTTTAGCAAGTGCGTCACAAGCAGGAGTAGAAACTTCAAAATCTTCGACATTCGTCGTTCAGTAATTTCATTGTGTTGATATAGAAACTGAAATGGCTAGAATAATTTCGAAATTTAAATTGCGTTGATGATATTTGACTAGTCAAGATCTGACTTTCACATATCTTCTCCTGAATGTCGATATTCTTGTATGATTATGAAATGTATATGAAGTCCATGATTCAGATAGTTGAATAGAAAACACATCAAATAGAATAACAATCGAATAAATTTCCATTGTGAAATATTCAATGGTCTTTCATTGGTTCGCTATACTTAAACAAGGTTGACTCGACATGAGATATCTCATTTTATTAACTTCTTGTTTAATCGAGATTATTGAATATGCTATTTGATACTATTATGTTACATCAGTTCGTGACGTATTAACTGGATCCCCTCTGACATCAAAAAGTCCCATCCATCCCAGATCTGTAAACTCTGTCTGATGTGCATGAAACATGTAGGTTCCAGGAAAAAGGTACTTAAATTCCATTATTCCTCTATCTCCCTGAGACAATGTCACAATGTCTGTAGTATAATCTGATGTTTCATCTGTACCAGCAGTATAGTAATCATACATGGTACCATGCATGTGGAATGAATTAACCAAGTCAAATTCCAACATATTTACAAGATATATACGGTAAGGTTTTCCCGTGTGTAACACAATTGGGTTCATCATATACTCAAATGCTTTTCCATTTACCGTGTAAATTTCATTATCTCTTTGCTTGCGATCACCAGCAGAACCTGCCTTTTGCTCACCACCAGCCGTCTCTTTCTCCTTAATAGAAGGAAGAGACACATGGGTCATATTAGAACCAGTATCATTTTGTTGACTTATGGGAAATTCTGAAGCTGGAGGAAGTGAAACATGACCCTCTTGTTCATAATTCAAGTCGTAACCGTTCATGAGCATAGCCATCTCTGTCATTTGAGGTCTAGGCTCCTTTGGATCTATAATCATCATTCCATATAGTCCCCTATTGATATGATCTGCTATTGGATCCATATGACAGTGATATGGATATACTCCGTATGGTTGTGCAATAAATTCATAGGTGAAACTCCTTCCCGGCGCAATGGCGCCTCCAGGATATCCGCCCATCGAAACGCCATCATTTTTTGCATAATGGATAGAATGAGTATGAAGTGAATGGGGATGTGAGTTCTCGGCACTATTAATAACTCTAATACGGACTAAATCACCTTCAGTGACTCTTATAGTTGGTCCGGGAATAGTGCCATTGAATGTCCATCCATCAAAGATATGTCCCTCATAGGAAATAGGGATCTTTTGATGCTCCTGAACAATTAGTGTGAACTGTCGTACTGTTCTCCCGCTTTCATCCTTCGAAACATGACCACAATTAAAATAAGTTAGATATTCTGTAGGAGTGGGTTTCTTGCTCAAGTCTGTTGCGCAATTCTTTATCTTATCGTATTGTTCTCTAGAAATGGGAGTTGCTGGCACCTGACCGTATGTAGATTGATTAAATAAAGGAAATACTGTAGACGAAAAAAGCAAAATAATTGACAAAACCAATGCAAAAAAGCACGCATTTTGCCTAAACACATTTAGTCAAACATATTCTACATATAAAAATGTTAATTATTTTTTAATTTTCGTGAGGTGTTTAAATATATCGCTAACGAATTTGAGATTTTATTTTTTACAGTAAAGAGTTTCGATATTAATTCTCTGTTAACCAGAAAATCCTATTTCTAATTTGGTACCTTGAAAATCATGTTTCATTATCAAAGTACGTTAGTTTCCTTAATTCATGACTTCATTACATTAAAATCAAATAAGCAGCAACAAATAATTGTGAAAAAAGTCCCTATTGAAATATTTGAAAAAAAGGAACGAAATCTTAGTAATATATGACCTAACATGATTCAGAATTTTCTTACCTAGCCCTTAATAGATATAATCCTATCTTTAAATTCAATGGAAAAGTCAAATGGAACAAAGATAGCTGTGATCATGGTAGCCTTTAGTTTAGTTGTGTATTCAATTTATTTGAATCAGGTAGCAATCGCCATCGCCGAAGAATTTGATTTAAAAAGTGCAGGGAAGGGAGCTATTTCGTGTGACGGAGGTGATCTAGTCAAGGGTGTAAGAATAAACTTTTTTGTGACTCATGACAAAGGAACGTCATTTGCCGAATGGAATATTGATCACGAAGAACTAGGATCTGCAGGAGGTATCATTACCAAAGTAAAGACGTCATCATCATCAAATAGTTTTGTTTTGAAAGGAGTTGAAGCTTTTGACAATATTTGTGACAATCAAACACCATCTGACATTGATCTATCAGGACATTGTGGATCAGGAACCGTAAAATTAGTATCCGAAAACGGAAACAAGGGTACATTTGCATCAAATGTAAAATGTGGTTGATGATAGCAACAACTCTTGATTATTTGTTATTTTACCAACCAAAATGAAATAGAGAGTAATGGATAAAACTAACGTGTTTTAAAAAGATTATAAAGAGTCTATAACAACAACCATTGAGGTTGATTCTCACTTTTTTTAAAAAATGGCTTCCAATAGCCGCCATTTCTGCTGCGATACCCCTTATAATTAGTTTCATACTTGGCACTCCAATATTACAGGCACTTGTGGCATCTGGCCTTACTGTATTGCTAGTAGTA
Source organism: Nitrososphaerota archaeon (assembly GCA_005877075.1). Lineage (GTDB taxonomy): Archaea > Thermoproteota > Nitrososphaeria > Nitrososphaerales > Nitrososphaeraceae > TA-21. The sequence goes on from VBPX01000030.1 coordinate 35,554, forward strand.
AGCGGTCTTATCTTTAGATCATTTGGACGTGAAAGAAAACCTGGATTTGAAAATCCATAAATGTGCACAAAAAAATTTATCTTTTGATATTCAAGCCAACTTGCTTATTGGAGATTCCATTTTAACTATATTCTCGTCTAGAATACTCAACATCATATTGTAATATTGTAAAAAGGATCGACCTTTTTCTGTTGCTCGGTAAGTCAATATACCATCATCCAAATTTTGAATTATTAACTCCTTTTCTAAAAGTTCGTATAGATACCTATTGATTTGTTCATAACTTAAGTTTCCCTTATACATGATGTGTGTTTTCCTTATGCCTGCTTTGCACAAGTCCACTATATCGGCCATAATTTGGATCTTTCCTCTATTATTTTCATTTTTACATACTGTCTTGCTCAATTCGTTCTTATGAAAGTTGTCTAGGTAATTAAGGGGAACCATGAAATTCTGAATCGGAACGATCGTTCCAAATTATCTCGAGAACTGAAAATCACAAATCTAATTTCATAATGGTTTTTTAATACCAGAGTATTAATGGATATAATAATAACCTCAATTTATCAGCTATTACCTTCATGAAAAAACCAACAGTGAGAACTGAGATAATCAGGGTAAATTCCAAGAGACCGGATTATCACATAATTCGAAAAGCATCTAGATTAATCTGTAATGGAGAAATTGTTGCATTCCCAACAGAAACAGTATATGGATTAGGGGCCAATGCGTTGGATCCGTCCTCAGTATCTAAAATATTTAAAATTAAGGGCAGACATTCAGATAATCCGTTAATAGTCCATATAGATGATATGAATAACTTGAAGAAATTGGTCATGGAGATACCTCCTAGCGCAAACAAAATTATTAATAAATTTTGGCCGGGTCCAATTACCCTTGTTTTTAAGAAATCAGAAAGTGTTCCTGATATCACTACGGGTGGGCTTAACACAGTTGCAATACGTATGCCTAGGAATAATGTCGTTTTGGCATTAATTAAAATGTCTGGCCTTCCTATTGCGGCACCCTCAGCGAACATCTCGGGCAGACCAAGTCCTACTAAGGCTAAACATGTAAAAGATGATCTTGATGGAAAAATAAAATTGATCCTAGATGGAGGTACTGCCGAGATTGGAATTGAATCTACTGTAATTGACGTAACACAACAGATTCCTATAATATTAAGACCGGGTGGAATTTCAAAAGAATCAATCGAAAATGAAATAGGTAAAGTTCGCTTTCATGATTCTCTTCTTGGTCTTGAGAACAGTAAACATACTAAAAATAGATCGCCTGGGATGAAATACAGACATTGTTCACCAAATGCCCAAGTAATTCTTGTAGAAGGCCCCACAAACAAGGCGAGGAATAAAATCATTGAATTGACTGAGCGACTTAAAATTGAAAATAAGCGTGTGTGTGTAATGACTACCAGTAAATCATTGAAAATAAATGCAGAGAGGATTCAGTATATGGGAAAAAGATTCGAGACTATCGGAAGAAATCTATTTTCTAACCTTAGAGAGGCCGACAGCCATAAGATTGATGTAATATTAGTTCAGGGGATTCAACATAAAAAAATAGGTTTTGCTATAATGAATAGACTAAAGAAAGCTGCTTCTAAAAGTATACGGGTGTGATTCGATTTTAACTGACTTCCTCATTATCAATTAAACTTGATATTAGATTTTCCATAGCTGGATTTTTTCCAAGATAGTAGCCGATTTTCTTAAAATTACATTTTTCCATAAGTGGGATAATTGAAATTGTCTTAATCCCAGTTAGTCTTTCAATATATTTGGGAGTCAGAGATTCCACTATACTGGGTTCCTCCGGCATTTGATTAAAAATTATTCCCATTATAGGAACTTTATTTTCTTTACATGCATTTATTGTCAAAATAGTATGATTGATAGAGCCAAGTTTGGGGCTGGAAACAATAATTATTGGGAGATTCATCTTTTTTATTATATCTACTACTGTTACCCTTGTTGTTATTGGAACCATAATACCTCCAATCCCTTCGACTACGGTGAATTGATATTTTTTTTTAAGAAAAGAAAATTTCTCAATCACTGAATTTAGATCGACACTTGAACTCATAAGATCAGCTGCCATTAAGGGTGATGCAGGTAATCGAAAGAAAACAGGGTTTAAGATTCGATCAGATTCTTTAATATTTGCTGCCTTTGCTAGAATTGCTGTGTCATGAGACTTGTACAGCTTTGAATATGTTCTGGATGAAGTTGCGAATGGCTTCATGACGCCGACTTTTATATTATTTTTAGAAAGTAACCAAGCTAAACCAGCTGCTATTGTTGTTTTTCCAATTTCAGTATCAGTGCCAGTAATAAATACGCCATGTAAAATATGGCGTATTTTTGGTGACAAATACCTATTCGTAAATAATCGTAAATATACTATTATTTAGAATTTGTTATCTTACATGCCCTGAGGTTGAATTGCTTACTATAGATCTGTGTAAATGCAAGTATTTATCATCAGGACATAGCCAACAACATAGGAAAAATTAAAATTCGATTGGAAATCAATGTTTCTTAAATTGGTTACCAAAAATAAGATTCTACCTGCTATTTTCACTCTTCTAATTTTTTCTATTTTGACCTCCCAATCTTTTGCAGTTGAATTACATACCAATAACAGTACGATTGTGAATAGTGAGGATTTTTATCCTCAATATCAAAAAACTTCGACTTTTATAAATGGATATAATGTAGTGTTGGCCATAGCTTCTACCCAGGAACAAAAGGTTAAGGGTCTTTCAGGTTTGGAAAAGTTGAATGAGAATGAAGGAATGTTATTCTTATTCGATGAACCATCAAAGCAAGGGTTTTGGATGAATGAAATGAATATTCCAATAGACATCATTTGGTTGAGTTCTGAGAGTAAAGTGGTTCATATCGAAAAAAGGTTGCAACCTTGCAAAATGTTCATAGCTTGTCCGGTTTATAGTCCGCAAGTAGATTCATTGTACGTCATTGAGCTTAAATCAGGTTTTTCCGATGATCATTCAATAAAGAAGAGCATGATGATTAATTTTAGTTTAGCAGGTAAGAATTAATTCCTAACTAACGATAATTAAAATGGACGAGCATTTGTTCTACAATAATGGGAGAAAATGATATAGTGATAAATTTTGACAAGAATGAAGTCAAACCGAAAGAGGAATTGAATGGAGTCATAAATATCAATTATGCTAGCCGCTTTGATAGCATTGTAATAAATTCACAAATAGAAAATTCCAATGACATTTTTAGTTTCGTAAAACTCAATGATAAAAAAATTGTTTATTCATATGCAAGAATGCCTATACTAAGACAGGATATCAAAGAAGATAAAAAGATTGAATTTACAGTAATGACCGAACATGTACCACAAGGCATTTCAAATGTTAAATTTAGAGTATCAATTATTCAAGAACATAAGGAAGTTGCAAATGATGTAGCTTTTCTTAGTATAAGATCGTGATACATTGTACACAATTTCCATTTAAAACCTTTAGAAAGATTTATTGTAAAACAATTTGTGGGTAAGGCTGACAGAAGATATAGTCTTGCAAGTAAATCACAAAAGGTTATACGAAACTTTTTACAATGATTACTTTTCCGGTCATCCATGGATGAGGTTCACAATGGTATGAATACTCTCCATCTTTAGTAAACGTAAATTCATAGGTTTTTTGTGGGAGTACCAAGCCTATAGTATCAATCGAATTAAAAGGTCCATTTATCTGATCGTTGTATTGATTATCGGTAGTTACACTATGAGCGGTAGTATCATGGTTAGTCCAAATAACCTTATTATTTATACCTAATGAACCCCTTATTTCCTTGGGTTCAAAGTTTTTCGGCTGTGATGGTTGCGATGAACCTTCTATAATGGAAACCTTTAGCTGTTCAGGTGGATTCAAAACTTCCGCAGGTAATTGCGGTTTAGCATTCGCCTCTTTTGTATAAACAAACTGGTAGTAGGCCATACTAGCGGCTACAGTAACAATAAATGCAATGATGCTGATTCCTGCCGCATGATTGTTCATTTATTACCAGGTTAATGAACTGACGATTATATATAATATTAAGTTAGTTTGATTCCTTGAGTGTCATTCATTTTCTGATTAGGTATTCAAATAATCCATTAGAAACTTTATCTAACTGAAAAGCAATTTCAAAAGTGTAGCTTATTTTTTCTCGTCTGTAATTAATCCCCGTTCACTATTGGTTCCCGGGGTTGATTCTGTTTTATTTGCAGATTTAACAGATTGAGGAGACGATGTGTTACTTTTTGTAGGTGGAACCAACGTCGTTTTCGCAGCACCAGAGTCGCCAAGTGCCTTGGAACCACTAGGAATTTCAGCAGCTATGGTACCTGCAGTCTGTGTAAGTGAGGGTGGCTTCGCTTTCATCGGCATTGGAGGGACTGTTGGCTTTGGCGGTGGAGCCTTTTGCATCGATTTTCCATGTCTGAATATATGAAACATTCCAGCGAAAACTAGCATCATTATACCCACAATAAACAGCGAGTAGTTCTTCATTCCATTCAATACTGCATAATATGCAGCAATATTGAGGTAAACTTGAAATGCTATAAGAGCAATAAATATTCCATATATCCATTTTTCAGACAAGTTTATTGAGTTTTTACCTGTTTGCTTTTTGGGCTGAATCTTTGCATTGGCTTCTGCGTTTCTAGCCAATTTAATCATCATATATGTAAATCCAAATGACAGGGGTACTAACAAAATCATGACTAGGTAAAGGAAAACGGGATCGATTACAAGTCTTTCTAATAATGATTTGGTTCTATCTGGATCTATGTAAAAACCCCAGTAAGTTGTTACCATAATTTGGGCTATGCTTGTAATGCCTATTGCAGTTATTATTGGCCTGTCTTTCCATGAAAATTTCTTGTATCGATCGATAAATGGTACTATAAGCAATGCAAAAATAAATAATCCGGGCCAAGCTACACCTGTTGTAAATTTATCGTATGCACTACGAAGGAACGCGTATAAACCAGTTAAGTACCACTCAGGTACCGTTATACCAGGCGGTACAGTAGGATCGAATCTCAATCCCATGTCAACAGGAAATACACCACCTACCAACATAATTGCCCCCGTTATTGCCATTACCATTGGTACATCAAATACCAAGAATCTCGGGAAGTGCACAACCATCAGACCCAATAATGCTATAGGCAGGAAGAAGACATGAAATGCATAGAATCTTAGAACAAAGTCATGGAATCCGGATCCAAAGAAAGCTTCTCTCATATGTGGTCCCATAATTGGGATTGAATTAGTTAGTGAAGCTGCGATAGATATAGCTAATTCGGCTCTTTCACTAAAAATTATATCATATCCTGTAAAAGCTTCTAGTATTGTAAGTACTCCCAATATAATTCCAGTAACCCAAAGAATTTCATTCCTGATTTTATATCTACCACTGAAATACTGATAGTACATATGAAGAAGTGCTACCATGACCATTGCATTTGACCCGTGATAATGAATATTTCTTAGATGAAATCCGTAAGGAATAACATCATTAATAGTTTGTACGCTATTCCATGCTCTATCTAATATGGGTTCATAAAATAACATAAGTAAAGCTCCAGTAATCCCCAAAATTATGAAAAGTACAAAAGTAAGCATTCCTAAAAATCCAAGTGGACTTACAAATCTACTAGGTAGTGTAAATTTAAGTCCCATGAATATTGTTCTATCTACCCCGGTGTAAATCCACCTGATTAGACGAGTTAGACTATTTTCTCTATGTAAGGAAACGCCCAAAACCCACTATCCCATTCCCATTTACACTCCAATTTGGAGGTTTAATCGATATGTTACCATCAGGAGCTATCTCTATATCTAAACGAGGCAATACGTTGGACGGAGGAGCCTGTAATGAAGCAGGACCGGCAAATGCTTTACCGGTAAGAGGATCATACATACTTCCATGGCATGGACATTCACCTCTTTTTCTTCCTTCTTGTGGCCAATATTTCCAGAGGCACCAAAGATGCAAACAGACCATGCTGTAAAGTCTGAAAGAAGAAACATCATTCTTGTTTCCACCAAGTTCTTCAGGCAGCCTAATAAATTGCCATATTCTAAATGATTCCTTATTTAATACAATATCTTTAGTTTTTGGATAAATAACGGCCTCTGAATGATTAACTGGAAAGGTTTTGACGTTAGCTTGAGAGCCATCTGGAAGTTCAACTTTCTGTTTTTCACTCGATTGTCCAGTTGGGTTTGGAAGAAATTTTCCCCAGTCAACAAATGGTGCAAAAGTCATTACTGCACCAGCTGCAGCCATAAGTTTCATGAAATCACGTCTGGTTACCTTACCCCCACTTTTCGGAGAAGGCTGCTGAGCCATACGATCTACAGACTCAAAATATATCATATAAACTTTTATTCACTAAAAACTCCGCATTTTTTTTCAAAGATTGAAGTTGAAAAAATTTTTTATGGTGGTATATGGCAGAGTGATATCTATTGAATCAACTTCTACTTTTAGAGAGTCTCTAATTTTCTTATTTTTTTGTTAAACCTTTCTTTAAACTCTGGAACATTAATAATCGTTCTTTCATGGATTCCCTCTCCTATTTTTTCTATTTTATCCATCGCATCTACTTCAAATGCAACTTTTCGGTCATTTACTTCAACCACTTTAGCTTTTAGCAAAACTTCTGCTCCAACGGGTGTTGCCTTTAGGTGCCTGACGTTAACCAAAGTACCTACCGAATCCCATCCTTCATCTTGCAAAAATTTCTCTTTTAGCATCAACCTACATGTTTCTTCCATTTCCGCAATCATAGAGGGTGTTGAAAAAACATTTTCTCCTTCCCACAAAAAACTTGTAGTTTGTCCCGTACCAACTTTAATTTTCCTCTCATTCATAGAACCAATAACTACTTTTTTGATCATGATGAAAAATCAGTTTTCTACAATTACAACAAAAAGAAAAAGAGGTCGGCTAGATACTACTTTGCTTTTCGTACAGCGGATGCTATGACGTATCCTAAGCCTACAACCAATCCAAAGGCCAGTGGTATCCATACTCCGAAGCTGTCAGGAGTTGCCGGTACTATTTGTTGAATTATGCTTTCGAACATTATTAATTGTGGTATAAAAGTCATCAGTATATTAGATTTTCTCAAGAATTGGCAAATAGAATTGATATTAGCTTAAATATTAGACCCAAAAATATCAGTGTCTCTTATTCTCAGAGAACAGTAATCTAGACAAGAAATTATACGCTGCCCTTAAATTACCCGAATGTGAATATTTGAAAATATGAAAATGCAGAAAGAGTTGAAAAAATTCTGTCCAAAGTGCAAGAAGCACACAGTTCAATCAGTTGCAATATACAAGAAAGGTAAAGATAGAAAAACTGCAATAGGAGCAAGAAGACATGCAGAGGACAAAAAAGGGTATGGAGGACAAAAATTTCCTGAACTTAAAAGAACTGCCAAAACTACAAAGAAAATAACCCTTAGATATACTTGTAAAAATTGTCAACGTAAGACGATGAAGGAAGGTATGCGAATGCGTAAGCTGGAGATTCAGCCTTAATTTGTGATGTGCCATGCGAAAAGAGAATATATTAATTCCAAAACCAAGGAGCAATTTTCTATCTGTGCAATGTACAAATTGTCAAGAAAAACAAGTTATTTATTCCCATGCGACCAGTGACATCAATTGCAAATCTTGTGGAAATCCTATTGCAAAAAAAACTGGTGGAAAGGCAACCATATTGGGTGAAATCATTAATACTCTTGATTAATTTTTTTTGAACTTAGTAAGAGAAAATCTTTTTTCGTGTTTATATTGTAGGCAAGTCTTTCGTCATTTAGTATTATGTAATGCTCTTTTACTGATTTCCCTCTCTGTATTTTAGAACAATCAAAAATCGTTATTCCTGAGTGAAAATACTCTTTGTTTCCAAGTTTAACTGATAGGGTTGGTTTTAGTTCCAACCTCATTATGAATTCTTTTTCCATTAATACTGAAATACACTGTTTATCCCCATTCCAAGTAGAAATTATTGTGTCAATCAATTCCGAAGAGATTAAGGGCGTGTCTGAAGGCATTACAAATACAACATGAGGTCTCAACTTTTCCAAGATGTTCGTGAGATCATTTGAATAGTTTATACCACTTGTCTCAATAATCTCAAGAAATCCTGAAATATAATAAGAATGGCTTTTCAGAAACTCTGAAGTAATTTTAGCATTGGAACTTGTCGCCGCATATATTCTGTCAACTAGTTTTGAGCATTCTAAAGACTTGAGTGTGTGTTCAATTAATGGCTTATTGTTGAATCTTAACATAGCTTTTTCTGAGCAGTAATCCTTTATTCTTTCACCTTTACCACCGCACATTATTAGAGCTAACATAAACTATACCATCTTTAGATTTCCAGTGAAGAAAGTATTAGTAACGATGATAAACGTGCAATTTCGTTAGAAGCACCAAATACATCACCACTTACTCCTCCAAAGTTCCTGCAAGACACAACATAAATAATAAACCCTATGATTACGACAATTCCGAAAATTAGTAACCCAACTCCCCCTTCTATAATGAATATCAGTACGAAGGCAATTGCAGTAGATACAAATATTTTTTTACTTTTTTTCATTTCAATAGTAAATGGAGAGCTAGAACCAGACCAAGCAGAATCGCCCACAGATGCTTGCATTACCATAACATATTTTGCCATTATCTCAGAGGCAATAATAGCGAAAAATAATTTAGGGGTGGAATTAAAGCCCGATACTGCAATGAATAGCCCTATAAAATTTATAATTAGCGCAGATGCTCCCGCGGATCCTACTATTGGATCAGACATTGCCCTTCGCTTGGACTCTTTATCTCCTTTAGCCATCAATCCATCTGCAAAATCAGCTAATGCATCAATATGATGAATACCGGTGAGAATAACAAACGTTACCAATACTGTAAAACTAGCTATATAATGTGGCAAAAACATGGAGGGAAAAAGTGCTATTAATCCTACAATGAAACCAATAATTCCACCATAAAGTGGAAAGAAATGCATGTTCCTTGCAATAGCATTTAGATCATAACTATACGATCTTGGCATTGGAATGATTGTTAAGAATGAGAGGGCGGCAAGAAAAGGTTTAAACATATAAAATGTTCCACCATCCTAGTAATGACAATAACAAAACTAATGGCAGCGATATAATGATAAAAAACAAAATAACTACTAATTTCACAATGGTTAAGGCATTTCTACATTTTTCGATAGAAAGAGGCTCGATATTAGTGCCTAGTTCGTATTGCCCAACTTTTTCTAGTTTTACTCTTAGGGCCCCTGCCAACGCAGACATAGGATATCCTCCATTAAGACTCGGCGTGTTATGATGGTCCCTGCGCATAATCAAAATAGAATTTTTCCAGTCTGCCCCTACTATCTTTGAAGAAACAACCAGCAATAGCGCACATATTCGTGCTGGAATGATGTTTAAGATCGTATCAAGCTTTGCCGCCATCCAACCCATATTATGATAATATTTATCAGTATAACCTATCATAGAATCAAGAGTATTGATAATTCTAAAAGCTATAGCACCTGAAGGACCGAATAGTGAGTAATAAAACAACACAGATCCAATACCGTCTACCAAGCTTTCTCCTATCGATTCAATTGTTGCCGATATAATATGTTCTCTATCCAGAGTATCAGTCTTCCTGCCTACAATCAAGGAAAGATTCTTTCTTGCACTAATCAAATTTTTCGCTTCCAGTGCACAAATTATAGCACATACGTGTTTTTCTAGAGTAAGTATAGCCATTGTGAATTTTAGCACTAATATGGAATATATCAAAAATGGAAATATGCCCGATTTGTAGAGTACTACCGAAAGGTAATAAGAGGCCATAGATATTCCAATTGTTAATATCAAGGTAAAAATCACTCCCTTTATCTTTTCGTATTTGGGATTAACTTTGTGCTTTAGTTTTGGAATAATAAAGACAACAAGTTTACCAAGCCATGAAACAGGATGAAACCTATTTGGAGGATCCACAAGTAAAAAAGACAGGGTAATACCACCGACAAGTGTTAACAATATAAATTCAGAATTCATGATTCATTTTCATAGTATTTAATAGAAATTTGATATCAGTGTTTTTTTTAATTGTAGTTGCTACAAAGTTAATTTGTTCATCAAGATATCTCTTGCTAAATGAGGATTGTGATCTTTTTTGGTCTAATGAATCTTCATTTGGAAGGTTGAATTCTATTTTTGGAATTACTCCCAAGACCTTCTTCTTTGTTATTTTTTCAACTGAAATTACTGCTTTAGTTAAAATAGATTTCTGTCCGAGAAACTTGTTGATTATTATGCCCTTTACAAACTTTCTTTGTTCAGGTTTCAATAATTTGATAGTTCCAACTATCGCGGCGAAGCATCCCCCACGTTCAATATCGGCCACCAATATTACGTGAGGATTAATTTTTTCGGCAAGGGTCATATTTGCAATGTCATAATTTGACAAATTTATTTCTGCAGGTGATCCTGCCCCCTCTATTATAATCAGATCATTTTCTTTCCTAAGTTTTTCTAAATCTTGCAATACTTTGGGTAATCCTTTTTGAAGAACAAAACTACTGTAGTAATCTTCTGCGCTCATACGTAGGTTTTTTACTCCTCCTAGAATAATTTCGCTTACATTATTCCCAAGAGGTCTTAAAAGAATGGGGTTCATTCTAATATCGGGTTCTACTCTGGCTGCAACAGCTTGAACTGCTTGTATCTTTGCCATCACCGTTGCTGATTTTTTTTCTTTAAGAATATGAAAATTTGAAGTCATATTTTGGGCCTTAAAGGGGCATACTCTGTATCCCATATCGGAGAATATTCTGCATAAGGCTAACACGATAGTACTCTTTCCAGCACCTGATGATGTACCTTGGATCATCAAAAGTCTTGCGTTCATCAATCGATGGACTCCAATGAATTAAGTAGATCTAAATTTTCGTCATGTTTTTTCACAGAAACTCTAATGTAATTCTCCTTCATACCTTTAAAATCACTACAATCACGCACAAGGATACCGTTCTTTTTTAGTAGTAAATCCCTTATTTGCTTTGAATTACCTTGACGTAGGTGTATAAGATAATAGTTTACATCTGATTCATTTGCTCTAAACGAATTTAGTTTGTTATTTATGCTAGAATACATGAACTCTCGTTCGGATTTTATTATTTTCCTTGCCTTTGTTACATGAGAAAAATTTTCTAATGCAATGACACCAGCCAATTGGGCTAATCCATTTACACTCCAAGTTATTTTTTTATCTGAAATTTTTTTTGCAGTAGTTGAATGGGAGACACAATATCCCAATCTTAACCCCGCAAGGCCAAAAGATTTTGTCAATGAACGTAAGACTACAATGTTTTGAAATTCATTAATCTTTTCAATGAATGTTTTTGGGTGTTTACTCTCATCAACGAATTCAATAAAACTTTCATCGATCATAATCTTTATCGAGGAATCTATTTTTTCTATTAATCTTTCTATCAATGGGTAAGAAAAAAGTCCGGTTGGATTATTTGGGTTACATAAGAAAATTGCATCAGAATCTTTAGATTTTTCTAGTATTTTATCTATATCTAGTTTCCAATTCTTGAGTTGGACATTCTTGATTTTAGCGCCTACTTTTCTTGAAGCTAGCTCATATTCACAAAAAGTTGGTGATGGTATTAATACCTGCTTTTGCACAAAAGTTCTTACAAAATCATAAATCAATTCCGTTGCACCATTTCCAACATTAACCGACTCATGAGATAAGCCACAGTCCAAATAATCAATTATTTTTTTTTTCAGAACTGTATGTGCATTATCTGGATATATTGATGAAAGCTGCGGTAAATTTTTTCTCAGTCCATCTAAAACTTTCCGTGATATTCCTAATGGATTAATATTGGAACTAAAATCAATTCTTACGAGGCTAGGATTTACAGAATAAATCCCACCATGAAAACAGGAATATTGAATCATTTAAATTTCATATGAGATGGTACATAACATGAATGGATAATATTATGTTTTTTCTGAAAACGATTATTAGTTGCGTTCTGAGTAATCGCACATTATGTTAAAAGTTGCGGTAATAGGCGCCACAGGTGCGGTTGGGCAAGAATTCGTTATTGCCCTCAATAGACATCCCTGGTTTGAATTGGTTCAAATGGCATCTTCGGAGAGATCCGCTGGGAAAAAATACATGGATGCACTGAGGGATCCAAATACCTCACTCCTTAAATGGCACAATAAAGAAAAGGTTCCCGAAAATGTAAGAGATATGATTCTAAATAGAGTCGAAGAAATTGATCCAAAGAAGGTTGATCTTATATTTACTGCTCTTGAATCAGAAGATGCAAGGGTGATTGAACCAAAAATGGCTTCAGAAGTACCGGTCATAAGTACTGCTGCAGCATTTAGATATGAAGACGATGTTCCTATCCTAATTCCAGGAATTAATGATGAACACTGCGAATTATTGAATATACAGAAAAAGAATAGGAAATGGAATGGCTTTATTGCACCATTACCAAATTGTACAACTACGGGTATGGCAATAACCCTTAAGCCACTAATGGATGATATGGGGCTCGAAAATGTTTTCATGACTTCAATGCAAGCCTTGTCTGGTGCAGGTCGATCTCCTGGAGTGGTTGCGTTAGACATCATGGATAATGTGATTCCGTACATACCAAAGGAGGAAGAAAAAGTTCAAGTAGAGACAAAAAAGATCCTTGGGAAATTTGATGGCAATTCAATAGTGAATGCCTCTATCAAGGTAAGTTGTACCTGCACAAGAGTACCGGTAATAGATGGACATACTGAAACAATTTTTGCCCAACTAACGAAACCTGCTTTACCTCATCAGGTAAAAGAATCAATGACTAATTTTTCTAAATCCGTATCAATAAAAGGCCTACCTTCTGCCCCAGAAGATTATATCATTGTTCATGATGATCCTACGAGACCCCAACCTAGAATTGACAGAGAGGTTAATGATGGAATGACAACAGTTGTTGGAAGACTCCGAAAGGACACTGTATTTGAAAACGGCATAAAGTATGTACTTTTAACCCATAATGAAAAAATGGGTTCTGCGAAGGGTGCCATCTTGTTAGCAGAGTTGTTCAAGTCAAAAAAAATTATTTAAGCATGCATTATTGAAAAAAATTAAATAAAATTGAAATTAATACATTTATTAACCGCACAATTCACGACATAATTAGTGATTTCCATGTATAAAATAGACGATTTAGATCTTAAGATTTTGGAAGAACTGTCGAATGATGCGTCTATTTCTGTTCCCAGACTTTCAAGAAAAATTAACATCAATGCATCAGTGGTTTATAGTAGAATTAAGAGATTGGTAAAAAGAGGTGTTATTAGAAAATTCACAATATTGATGAATGATGAAGCCCTTGGTTTTAATGTAAAGGCATTAACTGGCATAAACATGGATTCAAAATTAAGAGATAATGTACTAAGTGAATTATTCAGGATACCCGGTGTTACGGAAATTTCAGAGGTTACTGGAAGATTCGATATATTAGTAACAATGAATTCCCACTCATTAGACGAAATGCATCAATTTATATCTGAAAGAGTTGGACGTATTGAAGGAGTACAGAAAACAGAGACGTTTATTGAAATGAGAAAAACAGCAAGAGAAATACCCATCCCACCTTCAAAAAAGCAAGAATAAATTTAGATCGTGTTTCTTAGTTGATTATCTGATCAATTTTTAGATGAATATATCAGGTAAAACGTAAAAAGCCATATCACTAATTAATTTAGTAACTATCTATATGACTGCCATAGACTGAGATACGTCGTGGCAATAATACTTTTGTTCTACTTATCACAGGTTTAAATTTGGATTACAGTTTAGTACAAAATGAAAGAATAGGCATCAAATATTTGACTTGTTCCCCAAATTACCTGCTTGTCCTTGCCCTTGCCCTTGCCCTTGTCCCATGCGAATCATTTCATTTATTTTGTTTTCAACTTCCTTCAAATTTTCCTTTACTCTTGTTTCTTGCTTACCTAGAACAATCAGTCTGGTGTTAGAAAGGTCTTTCTTTTCATCAAGTTCCTTTAGAGTATCATCCTTTTTGGTTTTAAGCAAGAGAGGTCCAACACTCTTGTACACAACTTCATCAGGTTCTAATTTCTTAAGTTCCTCTGTGGCCCTTTCTATTTCTACAGATTCTGCTTCAAGTTGCTGTTTTTGCATCATGATTGCTTGCAGATTCTGTTGTAGTTGTTGCAATCTTGTAAGTTGTTCTCTTAACCAGGTATTTCTTGTTCGCTCATTTCTATCTACTTTGATTTACCATCATAAATCTATAGCGTTTTATAAATTTAGAGACAAATACGATAAGCTTAGCAATCTAAAATATGTGTTAATTATAGCACGCATTGATTCTAAATCATTCGTACTAATATTAATAAAAATGGCCCCATTTTTAGAAAAGATCCTTATTTTTTCATTATAGGTGATAAATCTAGTCTCGGGATTCAGAGCATTAGTAATAGCATCTCCAATCTTCGAAGAAAGTTCTGACGAAAAGTTTTGTAAAGTAATTTGAATATTAATATTTACTCTTTGTTTTTTCAAAGTTTACATCATATGTACCAGCCGCCACTTTATAGTTGCATTTTGAACAATGCCAAATTCCTAGGGCTATTCTATCAAATTTTATTGATCCGCATTTAGGGCATCTTCTCTTTTTTTTCAGAATTCTGTAAATCATGCCATATCTCTTTCTCAAGGTAGCTCCATATTTTACGCCTAATCCCTTAAGACGGGAAATTTTGTGCTTATTTCTACTTACCAGTTCCGATCCACTCCCTAAGTTTTAATCTAATTTCTTCGCCTTTAATTCTTGCTTTATCGGCAGTACCCTTCACTTCATCAAGCGTGAAATACCCTTTCAAGCCCTTTTGCATTGCAACAATTGAACCCTTTGAATTTGTGGTAATGGTTAGTCTTGCATCCATACATGCTTCCTCTTCGGCATTTGGATCCAAAAGCAGATTATCGCCAATTTTAACTGTGGTAACAGAGACAGGGATAGTAGTTATTGGAGGTTCTTGAGTTTTTCCCGTATCTATTACTTTATCGTCTTTAATTTCAAAGACAGGTAATTTACAACTAGCTAATGCTGATACTACTGCGTACGAGGTTGCATCAAGCAGGTTACCATCTACATTAAGGACACTGCAATCGACAAAAATTGTGTATACAATTTTTCCTGGTATCAAAACTAATTTGCTTAAATCTAGCATCTCAGATTCTCTCACACCCCTATCGACGACCCTAGCAAGCTCAATCGTTTCTTCATCAGGAGGTCCAGGTTCTATATGAGGTGATGCAATTGGAAGGACTTCAGCTGTAATTATTAACGCTCCACTATTTTCCAATCCTTCAAAGGGTTCTCCAGTTTCGACTTTCACTCCTGCAACAACTTCTGTATTTCCCAACTTAACCCAAGCTGATCCATTTGCTTTTTTTATGACATCTAATTCAATCTCAAGAGATCTTGTTTCATCTAAACTTCTTTCATCTAGTCTTTTCCCTGCTGAAATTGACTCTCGCATCTGTTTCTTGCGAAGATTTTCCACAATTATTGTAGATTTCTTTGATAAACTCATTACTCTTTTAGCCCCTTTTCATTGCCAAAGTATTTTTCCATAAGAGATGAACGCTGTATTTCATAAACCTTCAAGCAGCCACGTATGGCTTCGTCCAAACATGTATTGAATTCTGTAGGGCTTAATTCTCCGTCAAGTTGAAGAAGTGTTATTTTCTTGAGATTTGGCATATATGCTACTGGCATGTCTGCTTTGCCTTCTTTATCTTCAGTATCATTAATATCAATCACTATCTTATCATCTACCTTTCCTGCTGCACATGCTGAAACCATATCACGCATATTTATTCCTGCGTCCGCAAGTGCCACTGAAGCCGCGGTAATACCTGCGCATCTTGAACCCCCGTCTGCTTGCAATACTTCAATAAAGACATCAATCGCTGCTCGCGGATAATCCTCAAGTATCAGAGCAGGTTCTAAGGCTTCTCGAATAACTTTTGAAATTTCCGTCTCCCTTCTTGATGGTGCGGGGCTTTTACGAGTGTCTGTTGAAAATGGAGACATGTGATATCTACATCGTATAACACATCGATCAGATTGTGCCATATGTTTTGGATGGACTTCGCGTGGGCCATACACTGCCGCAATTATCTTATTTTTACCGAATTCTATAAGTGCAGAGCCATCTGCATTCCTAATTATTCCTACCTTAATCCGTACCTCTCTTAATTCATCAATTATCCTTCCGTCGCTTCTCTTTCCGCTTTCATTTATAAGACTTCTACTTTGTACCATTTGAATTCATCATCTCCGTATCTTTACCATTGTCATTCGAAATAACCTTATCATCGTGCATGACTGTTTCATTATTTTCATGATTTATTTGAGTATCATCATTTTCAATATCAGATTCTGGTACGTTTAACAACTGTTTAATTCTTTGAGTAAGGTTTGAAGTATGCGCTTCAATTTCCACTATATGAATCGCATTTATTGCAAGATTGATTCCTTCCTTGTCTCTTCCTGATACCACGATAATTCCGTTTTGACCTATAGTTATCCTTGTTGCGGTTGCCTGTTCAATGGTTTGGATCATGGATCCTCTTTTTCCTATAAGTCTTGGAACTCTGGTAGCAGATATTTTTAACAATTCACCGGTTGGTATTTTCCCCAAGTCTTTATCTTGAATTGTAAGAATTGGATCTCTCGTCCTGTCAAACATCGCAATTCTAGCAACAATAACGTCACCGCTTGCTAGTTGACGTCCCATATCATCATGTGCCGGTGAAAAATCCCGTCCAAATACGTCTTGTGCAGGTAGATGTGCAGAAAAGCATGAATTTATGTCGACTGACCACGAAAGTGATGAATGGTCCAGTATTTTACCTATTACAATATCATTTGTTCGAGGAAAGTAAATTCCGGATAATGGAATTACTTTGGTACCGTCTTTATTTGATTCTGTGATGCCAATCCTAGTTGCCACAATTGAATTTCCATTCTTAAACACGTTTACTAAAGGTTTGAAATTGCCTTCAGCCACAACATCACCGGGAATAACATATTTTCTTTTAACTTCCTGCATTTAACAATCCTCCAAAATAGGAATTCAAAAATCTTATATTCATAATTCTTCCTTTTTGGGAAGTTAGAACAGACTTATATTTTAAGTGTGGCTAATAACGTGAATATTTATCATCTTTCAGTCACCTGAGCCGAACCCTTGGTGACATTTCCAATTCGATCTAGAAAAGAACTCTTCATTCCTGCATTGATATTGAGAACTACTTGTAATGACCCATCCGAAAGCCATTGTTCTGATTTTACCTCACCCATGCTTCTTAATACACTAAATGATTGCCCAGAAAATTGTGCAGGGACAGTCACGCTCAACTCCAATATTTCTGACTTTAATGGTAATATTTTTCGTAATGGATCAATTATATACTTGATTTGATCGTCTAATCGCTTAAAAGGATCAATAGCCAATCGCGCTTCATCTAATACCGCGTTAATTCTTGATATAGGATGTGGCATATGTGTTTTGGGATCAACAAAATTCTTATTGATATATTGAACAATCTGTTTTTTCTTTTCTTCAATCATCTTTCTACGCTGATCAGTATTCATGTTTAGATCACCCTTGGACATGATCTGTTTTGCTATTTCTAATTGATCTGTTGTCTTAAAATGCTTCATTAATTTGTCTGTCGAGCTTCGTGTTCCTTTGCTCGCATCTGAATAAATTTCGTCGGATATCATAATATTTGAGATATCAATATTTTTACCAAGTTTGTATTCTAAAGCAGGATCTGGTTTAACCAATATTTCAAATTTTTCACCTCCGGCATTTAACCTAACAATTGTAAATTTATCAATCATAGTAGTTGTAATATCTGAAAATATATAAGCATACAAATAAGAAATTAAGATTTCAGATTTTTGATAAAAAATAAAAAGTAAAGGAATAAAAAATTAGTCTATTCCTACTCGCTCACGTAAGCTCTTTCCCCATGTTGGGTCAAGTCGAGTCCTATTTCCTCTTCTTTGGGAGTAACTCTGATGCCGCCAGGCCATACTTTGTCCATTATTTTTATAATTACTGCGGTTATTCCCATTGCCCACGCAACGGCTGCAAATGCGCCTACAGCATTTTCTAATAATTGATGTGGATTGCCAAATACAAGGCCGTCATCTCCCCAAGGGGTAAATCTCTTTTCCGCGAATAATCCAGTGCATAAAGCTCCTGCAAGTCCACCAATTCCGTGTACTCCCCATGTATCTAGTGCATCATCCCACTTTCTTCTATTCTTGAACATAACTGCTGCATAACATGCAACAGATGCAATTATTCCAATGACAAGGGCGGACATTGGTGACACAAAACCTGAGGCTGGAGTAATAGCCACAAGTCCAGCTACCGCACCTGAAGCAGCTCCAACTGTTGATGCCCTTCCTGTGTGTGCCCAAGATAGTAATGACCATGTAACTGCAGCCATACCAGTGGCAACTTGTGTAGCGACAAAAGCACTCGTAGCATTTGTAGCTGCAGCGCCGGCAGAGCCCGCATTAAATCCAAACCATCCGAACCACAGTAATGTTGCTCCCAAAACAACGAGTGTAATATTGTGTGGTTCCATAGGAACTTTACCATATCCTATTCTCCTACCCAGCATTAGTGCTAGAACTAATCCGGACCATCCAGATGTTATGTGAATGACAGTTCCTCCAGCAAAGTCAAGAGCTCCATAGCAACCACCCCATCCAAAGCCACAATATCCAGGATTCATTCCATAGTTGTCTGGTGCTGTAATTTCCCATGTCCAGTGTGCAGCAAAGTCATAAACAAATGTAGCCCACAGTACTACGAAAATAACAAATGCACTAAATTTCATTCTTTCAACTGCGGCCGCCACAATTAGCGCAGGAGTAATAATTGCGAACATCATCTGAAATATCATATATGTCTGGTGTGGAATGGTAGTTCCAGTTATGCCTCCATATGCAGCTGAAGGAACATCATGAAGAACATTATTTAAACCAGCCCAGTCTAGCGTTCCGATAAATCCATAACCACCTGCATCTGGACCAAAAGCTAAGCTATAGCCCCATAGCACCCATTGTACAGCGACTAAACCGGTCGTAATAAACACCATGTGCAGTGTATTAACAGCATTTTTTTGTCTGGATAATCCAGAATAAAATATAGCCAAACCACCAGGCGTCATTACAAGTACCAGTGCTGAAGACGTAAGCATCCACGCATTATCACCGCTATCAATTCGACATGGGATCAAGTCACCTTCGGCGGTCAAATTATAATTCCCTTTACTGTCAGCTTCAAAGCAATGATATTTTGCAGCAGGATCATCAGGCTTGTAAGCGGAAGCGCTTATCAAATAAGCTGATGTTAGAGTCAGGGTTGTCAAAATTCCAACTAACATGAAGATAGTGATGTTCTTCCTAAACATTATTCACCAATATTTTAGAGAAGTATAAAAAATATAACAATATAAGATGAGATTCTAATGTGAGTATTATAAAATTAAGATCAGTTTAATTATTTATAATATTAATATATTATACTATTATCATAATAATGATAGTTCATGATACATAAATTTTGTAGCATGTTACTAAATACGTTCACCCATAATTTGGAAAGATTTTTGGTCCTAGGGTTTCATTCTTGCAAATCAAATCTGAGAAGAATATTATCTAATAAATTTTTGGATTCTTATTACTGGTATGCTTATGCAATATGATTTATTATTTGTTATAGTATCCATTTCAAACACTAAATTATTTACACATGATTCGAATTTATTTTTCGCATTAATTAAGTAGTATTTTCGATGTGAAAAATTGGCAATGACATACATTTTTGTATTACTAGCCATTAGAAACAACGTGTTAAAACAATTATTATAATAATAACCACCCAAAATAGAATTAGTTTCACTGAGAACTGCGGTGGCTAAACTATACGTGATTAAACTATTAAATTGTGTGGAAATATCATTATGTTTTTTGTTTTTTCTTTCCTGATAATCAGATCAAAACTCGAAGATCAAATGAATTTAGATTTTCTATAATTTTGAAAATATACATATTCCATCACTATTAGAAATTTGCATTTCTATATTTGGAATTATACAAATCCATTGACAGTTTATGTTCAACAATTACATAAGCTAACTCAAAACTAATACCCACATTAGGCTGTTTTTACAAATACAAATTTATTTGAAAACTCTTAAATCTAAATTTCCGTTACAACTTGAGATATCATACCAAAAACTGCTCATCACAATTCATGACTCAAAATTATGCAGATCAACCCTATGCGGATCAACCCCGCAATAATCTATTAAATTGAACTTAATTGTCTAACAAATTATTATCCATGATTTCCATGAGCCAATTAATTAATTCAGATCCATGAGGTATTGATATGAAAGATATTGAATTCGCCATGACTTTCAAGAATTACTGATTGTCCAAATCTATTTATTTTGAGAAGAGTAACTAACTAGTGATGAGCAGATTTTTCAGAGCTAAAGACAAGAATGATAATTCTCCCAATAAGGAAGAAGAAACCAAAGACACCATAGATTATCACGACTTCCAGGTGCGTGACTTATATAATAAAGGGGTGAATCACATGTCTAACGATAAATTTAATGATGCGATACGTAGTTTTGAACTAGCTCTTAGAATAGATCCTAAATTTGTAGAAGCTTGGATTAAAAAAGGCTATGCTCATTTCCACATGGGAGATTATTCTTTTTCCATTTCTTCTTATGATATGGCATTAAACGTAGACCCCGATAACTATGAAGCCTGGAATTTAAAAGGACTTGCATACTATAAAATGAATAATTATGAAAAAGCTATTGAATGTTGTACCAAAGCTTTGGATGTTAATCCCAGGGACGGAATGGTGTGGTACAACTATGCCTGTTATCTCACGTTAAATGGAAAGGTCGATGATGGAATGGAAGCTTTGAAAAGAGCAATTGAAATTGATATTTCCCATGCGAAAAAAGCTGTGCGAGACAGAGATTTTGAAAATGCTCGTGCTGAAGAAGGATTTATGAGAATAATAGAAGTGGTCGTCCTTGAATCCTTACGTCAAGGTTATGATTATGTAGGTAAAATCGTTTGGATAACTGGTATGGATAAACAGGATGTTGAAGATGCACTTTTACGCTTGAGTATGAAGGGACTGGTGACTATAAAGGAAAAGAAATCACTAACTGGAAAAGAAGAGTATTATGAACTTTCAAGAGATCTTTCAGATAAACTGGGAGAAAAGAAAAGAATGGGCTTTCTAAAGTCTAAACAATATTCTGCACCAATTCAGGAGATAAGAGATATTCTTGAAATATTAGATAAATCGGTCGAATCTGTCAAAAACGGAGAGATTAGTCAAACTATAGATTCATTTGAGGAATTGATAAGTCCACAGAAACATGGTAATACAATGATTGAACAATTTTTTGATCAACATCGTGATTTGAGACTTTATCAAATTAGACTAAAGGACAAGGGCCAGGAATATCTTGATTCACATAAATCCGAACTAACAGGTTTACTTCAAAACATAATAGAGAAAGTAAGAAGTGGTCCCTTATCTAAGACCATCTTGGATTAAATGTTCTCATATTGAATTTGCTCATATTGAATTTGACTTTTAATTAAATGAATTTTAATTTCACTGCGTAGTATTTGACCTGCTTATTTTGTTTATGATTTCTTTAAGCGTATCCATATTCGCTTCGAGATAATTTGAAACAAAATACATTATTCCATATTTTTCACCCATTCTTGAAACAAGATTATTTTTTTCCAACACATCAATGTGATGCTGGACCGCCTTATAATCGAGATTCAGGATTTCTGCCATACGATTTATGTTGAGTGGAGTATCTTGTAGCAAACTTATTATCTTGATTCTATTTTCGCCTCCCTTTGAGCCTGCGAATAGATACCATAAAAGGCGTCTGACAGTGGGATTCGTCATTTAGAGTATTCATAATGAGCCATTAATTAAAATTTGAATTACTCCCTTGTGTGGGGAAACCATCTAATACACATAATATTAATACAAGATATAGGCATAATTTGATCATGGGAAAAATTTTCGCCGAGGTAAGTGAAAAGGAAATAACAAGAACTATAGCACAAATGTTCAATGAAACATTGATTGAATATAGCGATAGTGATGTAATTATCATTGGTGCTGGACCTGCAGGTTTGATGGCTGGAAGGGAACTCTGTAAAAATGGTATTAGGACACTCATTATAGAACAGAATAACTACATCGGTGGGGGCTATTGGGTAGGAGGATATATGATGAACCCCGTAACAGTAAGATACCCAGCAAATCAAATATGGGATGAACTTGGAGTTCCCTACAGAAAAATTTCTGATTCATTATTTGCTACATGGGGACCTCATGCATGTTCAAAGCTTATTGCATCTGCATGTGATTGTGGAGTAAGATTCCTTCAACTTACCAAATTTGATGATTTAGTATTAAAAAATAAAAGAGTGGGTGGAGTGGTTGTCAACTGGATGCCAGTATCTGCATTACCAAGAAACATTACATGCGTCGATCCTGTTGCTCTTGAATCGAAAATAGTAATTGATGCATCAGGCCATGATTCAGTAGCTGTAAAAAGACTAATGGATAGGGGATATGTAAAGTGGAAAGGAATGGAACCAATGTCGGTAAATGGTGAAGATGCTGTAGTTGAATATACAGGCGAAGTCTATCCTGGATTAATTGCCGCAGGAATGTCAGCGACAGAGACACATGGATTACCTAGAATGGGTCCTACATTTGGATCAATGTTATTGTCGGGAAAGAAAGCAGCGCAAGTTGCTCTCGGAAAATTGAAGGAAATCCCAAATCCAGATATTAAAATAAAGTGAAGCAAAAAATAGTAATTATGACTTACATATGAAAATATCATATGTACATCTCTATTTTTCTTCTTTCACTTTCTCTATTGTTAGAACTGTTTCTGAATACTTAAATCAACTATTTCCTCTTAGAATTGACGTCAGATCATTCTTTTACTATTTTAACAAGAATTTGGTTAAGGAGGATATTGCGGACAATAAAATGATTCTATTATCACATGATTTTCCGGAGCCATCCCTTCAAGATAAGCAATATAATGCAATAGACAATATTAATCAAAAGATTACAGTTATTGATGGTTTTAGCTTACAAAAAATTTATTCCAAATTTATTGATGAAAACGAAAGTCAATTGGACCATTTGCACATTGTGTTTGAGGATAATTTAGTATGTACGTACGATGAAGATGATCGAAGATATCATGCTAGGCCACTAATTTGTGGATCACCGAGCATCATATCTACTCCAGGCATTGTTGAAGGTCCTGCTAGGCCAAGAGGATATTATTACAAACTAATGCTGAAAGATCTCCTCTCTATAAGTAGTAAAGAGATAGAGCAGGAATTTGCTAATAGATATATTAACTATGACGACTCTCGATTGATACAGGCAGCAACAGGTTATTCTATTCAGTCTATTTTTTTTTTCTTACTAATGGTAACCCTTTCTGTTCCAATTATCCTTGTAGACTGTTCAATTCGCATTGGCAAGAAGAATTGATTTACACTCAAGTAATTAACCCAACACTGTGCAAAGAACATTTAGGTATATTAGCTACTGAAATGGACCATTAATGTAGTACAAAAAATACAAAAAATAGCCATACATTTTTAACAAGACTTTATTTGTTCTTAAAAATAAGTAGACTACATATAGCGCTTGATTTCCGAACAAATTATTAAATGGTTAAATCTTCCTCCAGTTAATCATAAATGTCAAAAAATGTAAATAATGACTCCCATCACCCAACAGATTTGAAGAATCTTTATGATGTGATAATAATTGGTTCAGGTCCAGCAGGATTTACGGCGGGAATTTACAGCTCTCGTGCAAAACTCAAAACACTGATTATTTCTGGATCTCTTCCGGGTGGTCAACTTATGACTACTAGTGAAGTTGAAAATTATCCAGGTTTTCCTAATGGAATTTTTGGACCTGAATTGATGATGAATATGAGACAACAGGCAGAAAGGTTTGGAACTACAATAGTTGATGACGAAGTTCTAAAGGTAGATTTTAGGAATCGACCATTTCTAATCTCAACTCATTCCGAAAGCTATGAAAGTAGAGCAATTTTACTTTGTACTGGCGCATCTCCAAGAAAATTGGGTATTGATGGAGAACAAGAATTCGGTGGCCGGGGTGTTTCTTATTGTGCAACTTGTGATGGACCATTCTTTAAGGGTGAGGAAATAGCGGTTATTGGAGGAGGTGATACTGCCTTAGAAGAGGCAACTTTTCTTACTAAATTTGGTAAAGCAGTAAAGCTTATTCATAGAAGAGATTCCCTGCGAGCAAGTAAAATACTACAAGAAAAGGCTTTTGAAAACTCGAAAATACAGTTCATATGGAATCATGTTGTGTCAAAAATTAAGGGAACTAAGAAGATAGAAAGCGTCGACATTAAGAATCTAACAACTGGTAAAATACAAAATCTATCAGTCGGAGGACTTTTTGTAGCAATTGGTCATGAACCAAATACGTCAATTTTTAAAGATCAATTGGAATTGGATGATAAAGGATATGTCGTTATTAGAGACAATACAAGAACGAGCATAGATGGAGTTTTTGCTGCTGGTGATGTTCACGACTATCGATACAGACAGGCTGTTACTGCTGCAGGGTTTGGATGCATGGCTGCATTGGATGTGGAAAAGTGGTTAAGTGAAAATAAATTTCGCAGGTAAATTATTTGATGTATAATTGCGGTAGTTTCTCTATTGCAGTAACATAATCACTTTCTGTTAGTAGATTTTGTTCTTTATAGAGACTTTTGAATTTTCTACCATCGTCCGCAAATATACCTACGATAACCCCGTTATCTATTCCCTTTGATAATTTTAACATTGAAGACATTACCGAACCCGAAGATGGCCCTACGAATAGTCCTTCCTTTTTAAGCAAATCCTTAACTGCATTAAACGATTCCTGGTTTGTGGCAGTCATCCATTGGTCAACTACACCTTCTCTCCGTTTAAAGAGGTCCGGCATGGATGATTCTTCAAAATTTCTCAAGCCTTGAAGTAAGTGATTCTGTTGTGCTTGAATGGCTATTATCTTTATACTATTATTCTGCTCCTTGAGAAAAGTACCCGTTCCGGTAATTGTGCCTCCCGTTCCACATCCTGTAAGGAAGTGTGTTACCTTTCCATCTGTTTGTTCCCAAATTTCAGGACCAGTACTTTCATAATGAGCAAGAAAATTAGACTCATTCTCATATTGGTTTGGCATATAATAAATATCAGACCTAGGCTTTGCTATGGCTGCTGCGAGTGCAATACTTTGATCAGTTCCTGCACCTACTCTCGGACACAGATCATCTGAGGTTTCGTGGAGTGTTGCTCCAAGGTTTTTCAATATTCTTTTGGTTTCCTCGCTAACCTTCTCGGGAATTACAATTTCAACCTTGTAACCCAGTGAAGAAGCAATACCAGTTAATGCTATTCCAGTGTTTCCAGATGTAGGTTCTATAATTATGCTCTTATTTTTTACTAGCAAACCTTTCCTTTCAGCGTCCATTATCATCCAATACGCTGCTCTATCTTTAACAGAACCAAATGGATTATACCATTCTAATTTTGCATAAAATTTAATTTTCTCATTAGAATAAGACGATAATTCGATTAGTGGAGTATTACCTATACGTTGAATAATTTCAGGTCCTATTATAGATGTCATTTAAATCACTTTGTTTTCTTTATTACAAATTCTAAATCATTATCTTTTTTTTCTATCGATAACAAATCATGACCAGTTCTATCTGCCCATCTAGTTATATCCTCTTCTGATTCAGGGTCGTCGGCAATGATTTTGATCTTATCACCTATACCTAATTTTTCGATTTCAATTTTAGTCCTAAAAACGGGTTCTGGACAATATAGTCCTCTAACATCTATAACTTTAGCAAATGATTCATTAACTCCATTTTCAGCCGTCTTGCTCATTCTTAACACTATTAATCAAGGTCTTGTTTATATTAAATGTTTATAGAGTGTTCGGAAATGGAGTAAATTTTGTAAACTAAAGCCGGACACTGGTTTGTAACATTCAATATTTGAATCTACCTAAACAAATCGTCCTTTTTGGATCTA
Source organism: Nitrososphaerota archaeon (assembly GCA_005877075.1). GTDB lineage: Archaea > Thermoproteota > Nitrososphaeria > Nitrososphaerales > Nitrososphaeraceae > TA-21. The sequence continues at coordinate 61,974 of VBPX01000030.1, forward strand.
AGAATCGTTGATATTGAAGAATCATGAGAAGTAAAATCAAAACCTCTAACAATTGATACAGGCACACGAGAGGATTTACCCATAACAAGTTCTGCAGCTGAAGCTATTTCGTCTGCAATTGCTAGCTCGGTAACCTTCAAGATATTACCATACATATCCTTTTTCCCGATATAACTTCTAATAGGATCAATTCCTGCCACTCCAATTGCGATATTAACTTGACCTTTTCTAAAGGGCCTACCAAAAGTATCAGAAATAATTACACCTACATTTACGCTAGTTGTAGAATTTAAATCAATTCTGATGTTCTTAGCTGATTTATCTGGATCGTCAGGTAGCAATAAGACACTATTAGATTGTTTTCCTACGTTACTAGTATCAATACCCGCATTCGCACAAACAAAACCATGTTTGGTTTCGGTAATGATAATATCCTTATCAATCTTTACTATTTCATTGGCTTGAGAAATAATAAGTTCTATTAGTCTAGGATCTTTACGAGTATTTGAAGCAATTTTTTTTGATTCTTCAGAAGGGACTACATTTCCTAGATCGACAATTTTACCTTCTGCTTTTGAAACAATTTTATGTGTAATGACAACTACATCATTCTCTTGTAAGGATTCATTTTTTTCTCTAATCGACTTTACAATTAGTTCGGCAATATTGTCTCCCTTCTTTATATCCTGCTTAATCAGAATTGGGATAATTTCAATTCTAATAAATTCATTCATCCTAAACATTTAATCTTTGTTAAATAATTGACTTTATAATTGCGTCTCAATAGTTTTACCAAATTTCTTTTCCAAAAGACGCAACAAAATTGATAAATCCCTTATTTCGATTGAGGTGTCTGCTCTTTCCTTTACAATGTTAACGGGACAAAAACCTACTGTATATCCTGCTATATCAAACAATTTTAAATCATTTGCTCCATCCACTACTACTACAATATCTTCTTTTTTAATTCCCCACTCTTTGATAGTAGATTTTACTCCAAGAGATTTGTCGGAAGTAACATTTATTTTTACACCGTCGAGCTTCCCATCCTTAAAAATTAATTCGTTTGAAAATATTTTATCCAAATACAATTCCTCCTTAAGATTATCCGTGATTATCGTAAAGCCTCCTGAAATAGCAATCATCTTCCATCCCGCTTTTTTTAGTGAATAACAAAGTTTTCTTGCCCCAGGCATTATTTCCAAATTCTCTGCAATGTACTTGGCCTCTTCAAATGATGTTCCTCTCAAAGCGTTGACTCTTTTGAGAAGTCCTTCTTCCCAGTCAATTTCTCCTCTTATGCCTTGCTTTGTAATATCCCATACTTCCTTTTCTTTTTCTGGACCAAGTTTCTGTGCAAGAACAGGTAGATACTCTGCATTGAGAAGAACGCCTTCTACATCAAAGATTATCAGCATTTTAACTGTGAATCGAAAGAGTTACACCACAATATATTAAGTTTATTTTAAGCAATCAAGTCCTGATTAAATACAAAGCTGAAATCGTTGTAGAATTAGTATTTCAAATTCATGATTTCAATTCAGAAAATAATATTCGTTACTAATCCCTATTAATTCGGAACAACTTTTATGTTGAATCAATTGCAGATTAGTATCTAGCTATTTAGACATACTAAAACTATCCAGAATCTTGCCAGCATGAGAAATGAACTGTCCTGATAGGGTATTGCTGTTAATTGCGATTTTTAAAATTCCGAAATCATTATCATTTTGATATAATACTCCTCCGCCACTTCTTTCTCCTTTTATAGCATAATGTGATTCTCCGCCTGTTCCAGCCTGAATAAAAATGGTGGGTTTGTCTGGGAGCTTTATTCGTTCATAATTATGATTATGCCCGTAGACAACCAGATCCACACCATACTTATCAAATAGTGGTTGTAATTTATTTGCCAGTTCTTTTTCTTCCGGATGAGTTGATGGACTTGTGTATAGCGGTTTGTGTAATACTACAATCTTCCATGGTTGTTTTGTAGTTTTCAATTCATTTTCTAAGAATAGTGCATTTGACGAAACAGAATCCTCCGTGTTAAGTAATATTATTCGGGCCTGTCCTGCATCTAATGCAAATAGCATGGAAGGCTGTCCAAATAATTTAGCGTACGAACTAGTGTCATGATTACCTTGGACTCCTTTAAATGGAATTCCTGCACCTCTTAGTGTTTCAATTACCGGTTGAAACTCGTTCACACTTCCATATGAATAATCTCCAAGGCCAAGTGCCAGATTCACTTTGTTATTTATCATCACCTGCACGGTTTTTTTCCAGTTGTCATTGCGGGCAGAACCCCAGTCACCCGCTGCTCCAATATAATAATTTGACGAAATCGAAACCACATTTATGGATACTGTAGCCGTGTTACTGTATAACTTACTGTCATTTACCTTGAATATGAAATTATCAGGACCTGAATAACCGCTTGATGGAGTGTATATACGGCTAGCCCCGTTACCGCCTGAAATTGTACCGTGTGATGGCTGTGATACTATTGAGTATGTTAGGAAATCATTATCTGGATCCGTAGCTTTGAGAGTAACGCTAAGTTGAGTATTTAGATTTGTAGTTAATACTTGATCATTTGCCACAGGTGGAGAATTTGGCAGAAGTGAAAAGACATCAAGTTCTGTTATGCTTGCGTAATTATTTTGTGTATTGCCATTTACTGTTACCCTGAGATATCTTGCGTTATTATCATGAATATTATATTTTTCAGAACTTAATGTACTGCCACTACTTTTACTGCTCAAAATATTAGAAAATTTAATTCCGTCATTTGAAGCGGATATAACAAAATTATTTTGACGTTCATTTCCTTTATACCATGCAATATCAATACTGCAGATGTTCTTGCTTGTTCCTAAATCTAGTTGAATCCACGAACCTACGCCGATATTGGACCATCTAGTATTAAGATTGTTATCAAGAACATTTGAAGTAGGAAATCCATCTTGACTGCCAGATGTTTTAACATTCTCAATAGTGGTAGCAGCACATTGATTTTGTGATTGATCTGAAGATGATGTTAGTGCTCTGATCTCATATATGGTTCCATAATTATTTTTCGTGTTACCATTTACAGTAATTTTGATATACCGTGCTACTGTGTCAGGAAATTCATAATTTTCGTAGGAGAATGTGTTTCCGCTGCTTTTTGTACTTAGCACAGTTGTATAGGATTTGCCATCCAAAGAAGTTGAAATTACAAAATTATTTTGACGTTCATTTCCTTTATACCATGCAATATCAATACTGCAGATGTTCTTGCTTGTTCCTAAATCTAGTTGAATCCACGAACCTACTCCATAGTTAGACCAAACAGTATTAAGATTGTTATCAAGAACATTTGATGGAGGAAATCCAGCTTGACTGGCGCCTGCAGTTGCTAGGGAAACTGAGCTTCTCACACAGGATTCAGAAAATGATTTGTAACCATAAATTTTTAATTCACTTATACTGACCCAATCGCTCTGGGTATTCCCGTTAACAATTACCCTGATGAATCTACCAGTTTTGGATTGAAGGTTATAGTTCTGCTCATTTAATGAGGTACCATCGCTTTTTCCAGAAAATGTTTTAGTAAATGTTTTACCGTCTTGTGAAACAGAAATGACAAATGTATTTGTCCGTTCGTTTCCTCTATGCCAATTTATTCCTACACTACAAATCACATTATCTTGCCCTAAATCAATTTGTATCCAGGAACCTAGACCTAAATTCGACCAGCGTGTGTTAAGATTCTGATCGATTGCATGTGAAGGCGGATGCAAATTTTCGGCTCCGCTGGCCGTAATTCCGTTAACTGGAAGTTTTGTACATGTCTTGGACGAGCTAAATGGATCACTTTGGCCGTAAACATACAGAGATTGAAGAAATATGCTGGTAGAAATAATAATTAGACATACAATTAAGGAAATATCGTGTCCCAAGTGATTGTTTCCTTTCCTTCCTAAAGGTGAAGCAAAATTAACCAAATTGCTCACATTAATCTGATTATAAGTCAATATAATTATTCGCTATTCAATTTTTATTGACAGAATATAGCATTTTTACAATTTATTTTAAGCACCAATCAGTTAAGGTAACGTAATATTATTGAGAGGTAAAGAATCAATGCAATGAAATAGTTGGAGTCATGATTGATTTCCCATGCTACCAGTATGCATTATCGATTGATTCGCTATTGGCACTAATTTTATCGACGTGGAGATATTCTTTAATACCCTCAATATTCCTGAATATGCCCTCAGGAGCAAATAATGCTGGCGCCCTAGTGGTTGGCAAATCTACACAGCAACTTTCCTCAAATTTTCTAATATGATATTCCACAAATTCTATTTTATTGTTCTGCAAAATTTCTATTGCCAGCCGGGAATGTTCCGTATCATCAATGAGCAAGACAGGTTTACGTATTACCACAAATTCCAGATGTTACCGGATGTATTTATTTTCAATTATTGCCTCAATTGATGAATTTTATCGGATTCTTCGGATGAAATTTCAAATCAAGATTTTACAAATTAAGACCTAAAATTATGACTTTAAACATTTAGCCGAAACTATTGCATATTGAATCACAAATATTAGTAAAGAATTTAGCACATACTTATCGAATCTAAAATATTGGCTGCCATCTTGCACCTCGAATTTCCATTTGAACTCAAGGATGATCAGCAGGAAGCAGTCAATGCATGGCTAAATAATAATTATAGGGGATCCATAATTTTCAGTACTGGGACTGGAAAAACTGAAATTGCATTTGAATGTGCACGAAGGTTGGCACAAAGGTTTGATCATAACATTACGCTTTCGCCTAAATATACAGTTGAAAATAGACTGGATCATAAATTTACAATCTTATTTATAGTACCGAGAATTGTTCTTATTGAACAGAATATAAATAGACTGATTAAGTATGGCATAGTAAGGGATTCCATTGGAACATTTTTTGGCGAACAAAAAGATATTAGAGAAATTACGATAAGTACATATCAAAGTGTCATAAATCACTTAGATCTAATTAGAAACTCAGATATGATAATTCTTGATGAAATTCATTTGATTAGTGAAACTGCAAAAGAATTTAGCAAAATATTTGATATCTTAATTAAGTATCCTACTAAAGCAGTATTGGGATTAACCGCTACCATAAATGAGAATGATCCACGTTATAATACTATAATTACAACATTGCCTCCCGTTATGAGGTATTTGATTAAAGATGCGGTTACAGATGGAAGATTGGCAAAACCCCAAGTTGTTTCTATGCCTGTGAATTTTACAAATAATGAAAAAAAAATCTATGATGAAACCAGTGCAAAAATTTCTTACCTCTCTCGAAAACTTGGCGTATTTGATCCTAAAAGAATATCTATCTTTCTTTTCAAAGGTGGGTATAATGCTAAATTAGCAAAATTGTGGTTCGAAAATGTCAGAAAAAGAAAAGAATTACTTAGTTCGGCTCAAAACAAGATGTTATGTGCAGTAAATATAGTAAAGAAGCATCCATCGGAACCAATTATGATATTTAGCGAAACTATTGAATCTATAAAAAAACTAGAAAAAATTTTAGAATCCAATGGAATAACCTCTAGATCAATTCATAATAAAATCTCGTCTAATCAAAGAAAGAAAATTCTGGCAGAATGGGGAAAGACCTACTTTCCGTTGTTGTCTGTTCACACACTTGAAATAGGATATGACATCCCTGAGGCTAGAATAGCAATAATAATTTCAAATAGCGCAAACATTAATCAAGTTGCACAAAGAATTGGAAGAGTAATTAGGAAAACAACCAAGAAGAATTATGCATTAATATATGTAATTTATATAAGAGATACTAAAGACAACAGTACCCTTAGAATGGTAAAGTCTACTATAGACCTCTCAGATAGGGATAATCAATTGAAGTTGACATATTTTAGATGATGATTTTCACGTACTAGACATTACGTTCTATTTTAGAATATTGTTTTTCATAAATTAAGAAAAACCATGAAAATTTATTTCTTAATATTTCTGTGTCTCCTTTCGCTGGTTAACGTTTCTGCAGTACCGCTGGAAACAATTTCAATTAATTTTGCTTCACTATTATCATCTTTTGGTCTGAGTAACCGTCCCAACCTCTGGATAAACTCTCTGCTGCTACCTGTCCCACTTACCAATATTCCCAATTGGGCATCAGGAACATCTATGCCTTCGTCTAGTACTTTTGAGGTAACAATTGCTTTGTATCTACCATCTTTAAAACCGTCAAGAACATCTTCCCTTTCCTCTTTAGAAGATTTATGTGTAATAAAAGGAATAAGAAAATCATTAGATATTTCATATACTTGTTTGTTATGCTGTGTAAATATTATTGTCTTGACATCTTTGTTTTCACCTAAAATATTCCTAATTTCGTCCATTTTAGATCTGCTATTTAGGGCTATATCTGTTGCATTATTTCTTGCTACAAGCGCACGTCTAGCCACACTGTTATTAGATGACATCATTATCAATCGCTTGAATGCATTACTAGAATACAATTGCAAGCCAATTTTTTTCAAACATGTGTAATATGTTGTCATATATTCCTTATATTTCGAATGTTCATCTGATGACATGAAGATTTTTCTTCTTTCAATGTTATAGTTTGCAAGGTACTTGTTGTCGGCTAACTCTCTTGCCGTAATCTGAAATGTGGATTTTCCGATTAAATATGGAAAATCTTCTTCTAAGTGATCTTCACGTTGTATAGTAGCAGTAAGCCCTAATCTAAAGGGCGCCACAAATGTTTCTGCAATTAGTCGATACGAGGGTGCCGGTAAATGATGTACTTCGTCAAATACTATCAACAAAAATTTGTTTCCAATCCATGGTGCCTTAATATATGCAGAATCGTAAGTTGATACAGTAATAGGTTGAATGTTTTCAATTCCCCCACCGATACTTCCTATTTCAATATCAAAATTTCGTGAAAGTATCTTAGTCCACTGTTTTATAAGATCAATCGTAGGAACAATAATTAGAGTCGGTGAATTAACAATTTCAATAATTTTCAATCCTATTAATGTTTTGCCCGCACCTGTAGGTAATACGATGGATCCCATTTTTTCTGAAGACCAGCTTTCAATAGCTTCAAGTTGATAATCTCGTAGCTCAACCTTAATCTTAGGAAGGTCTCTGAGAGGTAACAAGTCTAAAACCTTATCATCATATTCTATCTTCTGCCCATCGAGATATTGAGTTATTTTTTTATAGTTTATACCCTTAGAATACAAGTACTTTGTCCTAGAATCTAGAGTAGCAAAAGGTAAACTATCTAAACCCTTTACCACAATTATTCCTTTTTGATATTCAAGTGTAACTGATTTAACGGTCAATTAATTTTTTTGGTAAGTAATCATTTTTAAATTATATCAAATATGAAATCGAAACTTCCGTCCAATATTTTTCTGATATACTTGAGGATAAATTATTCGTTTGTTGTAAAATAATTCAATAATTGTAACAAAAAATAAGATTTTTTATGCTGGGGTTCGTTAATTATAGCTCATTCAAATCCACATAGAAATATAATTACTAAACACTGTCGTTCTTTGGGCCACATCAATTTCGATATTGACTTTTTCATGGAGGGTATCGCTTGATTCTATCATGTCTATATCATTGGCAAGTTCATTCTTGTTTTGACTCATTCTAATTTTTTTATCATTTTCTGTATTCTTTCTGACACCGCTTCCAAAAGCCTTGAAAATATCTCTCAATTCATTCCTTAGATTTGATTGATTTTCCAACTGATTTATTTTGAAGCTCATTCTATTATTAATTATTTTTTATATTAATAATAGACAATAGTTAAAACAATTTGTCAAAAAAAGTAATGAAATTAAATTAGTTCAACTATTCTTTAAAATATGAACAGATAATGTTGAACCCAAATCTCAGAGTGAATTTGATGAGACAAAAATGAACAGCAGAGTGAATTTGATGAGACAAAAATGAACAGCAATAAAATAAATAAACTATTAAAAAAATGATTTTCTTGATACAAAGTATCATAATATATGTAAGCTTTATACTAAAAATAATAATACATAGTTGATTGAGATGTATAAGGATTCTATTGACAGAATTAAAGTTGAAGTTATCAACTGTAAGTTATGTAACTTGTGTGTGAATAGAAGAAATGCAGTTCCTGGTGAAGGTAATTCTAATGCAAGTATCATGTTTATTGGAGAAGCTCCAGGAAGAAATGAAGATGAGAGAGGTAAACCATTTGTCGGATCCGCAGGGAAAATTCTTGATGAAACCTTGGAAAAAGTAGGAATAGTTAGATCAAGGATTTTTGTAACGAATATCGTAAAATGTAGGCCTCCAGGCAATAGAGTACCAACCGAACTTGAACGGCATGTTTGTAAAAATTACCTTGAAAGGGAAATTTCAATTATTTCCCCAAAAATAATTTGCATATTGGGTAGAACTGCCTTTGAATCTCTGCTTGGTGGTGGATCCATACTTGGAAGTCGTGGCAAATTCATTGAAAAGGACAATAGACTCTACTTTCTTACCATACACCCGGCAGCTATTATCTACAATAATAAACTTCGAAGCGCACTGGAGAAGGACATGCTAACATTGTTTATGGAGTGTAAACGATTAGACATTCCTATTTAGTAGTTAAAACTAAATATGTTCTACTTTAAAACTATGACAAATTCTCAGCTCTGGCTTTTAGTGCTTTGTTCATTTCATCAAAACTCTCTCTGAGATCTTCATCCAGCTTGTTTCCAATCAGTCTTACACCCAGACCTTTGAATATTTCTTCGTGCAAGAATGAAACTTTGTTGTCTTCTGATTTTTCAATAATAAATATGCGTTCACCATCAAATATACCTGGCAATATTGATCTGCCCTTCCATCTAAGTTCCTTATTTAATTCATATTTGGTTATTATTGGATTGTATGTTCTTTTTTTTCCTTCGATGGTTTGAATTTGAACCTCAATTTTAGCTCCTAATTTGGGTTCCCCAACTATCTTTATCATAAAGGGATTCCATTTTTCATATTCATTAAAATTGGTAAGAATGTCCCAAATTTTTTCAGGAGTAGAATCCATTATTATACTCGTCTTTATACTCTTCAAATAATATAATGATCTTTGATTCCTAATAATGAATCTTTTGTTAAATGAGTTATTGATTTTGCAATTATTTGAAATTGCTTACCAGTTGACTCTGATCATCGATTTTATCGGTTTGACTCAAACACAAAATACTATCACCATCAAATTAGAGTGAGTACATATCAATTTTGATTGAAACTAATTAATTAAAGGTAATCTATTTCATATTGTGATTTTTCGAAGAGGATCGATAGATGGAAATAATTTGTGATACGAGTTTTATCATAGCATTAGTTTCAAACCCTGTCAAATGTGTAGATAAAATAGAGAGTGAAGTTGGCAATTTAGAATTTATTGTTCCGACTTTTGTACTTGATGAGCTTCTTTCTATCAAAAGAAAATCCGGCCCCAAAAAATCTATGATAGCAGATACTGCCATGCGTATCTCGAAAATGAAATTTGAAATCAAAGATATTGGAAAATCCAAAAACGTGGACAATGATATTCTTGAATATGTCAGCAAGAACAGAAAATTTGCTGTAGCTACGTTAGATAATAAATTACTAAACAGATTGATTATGGCTGACGTAATTACAATTACGTTATCTAAGAACAAAATGATAATAGCAAATCGGTATTTTAAAGAGTAGCTTTAAATCGCCAATCTATTTCTTATTAGGCAATGTTTGAGTACAATAAGATCAGTATAACTTGGACTGGTCATGCTGGATTCAAGATTTCATATGATAATAAGAATGTGTATATTGATCCTTATAAATTGAGCAAAAAATATGAAAACATCTTTGATGCCGACTATGTACTTATAACTCACAACCATTTTGATCATTTATCAATTGAAGATTTGAATAATATCATTAATGAAAGAACAGTTATTGTTTCTGCGCAAGAGTGTCTATCACTATTAAAACCATTAAAAGTTAAAGAGTCAATTGGCATTGATCCTCGCAATAGCATGAAAGTAGCTGATTTTTTAATAGAAACAATCCCAGCATATAACGTTAACAAGGATTTTCATCCGAAAAACGACAAGAAAGTCGGATTCATAATTGAATTTGGTAATAATCGAATATATCACACCGGGGATTCTGATCTCATTTCAGAAATGAATGATACAACTCCTACCATAGTACTAATACCTGTTTCCGGAACTTATGTCATGACTGCAGAGGAAGCATCAAAGGCAGTCAATGAATTAATTAAACCAAAAATTGCAATTCCCATGCATTATGGTACAATTGTAGGTAATAAAGAAGATGCAATACGATTCTCAGAACTGGTCACAGTATGTAAAACAGAGATATTAGAGTCGGAATAGACCAAATTATTTGGAACGGAAATCAAAACTTATATACGATCTCTTTTTCTAATATCATTGAAAATGGCAGCAAAAAAGAAATCGAAGTCTGCTAAAAAAGGATCCAAATCAAAAAGGTAATAAATTCGCAGTCACTGTTTCCTATTAATTCCCCCCTTCTTTTGTTATAAATCAAATAACAAAAATTTTTCAACGAATAGTTTTAGTAAATGTAATTCTTAAAAAAATGAGTTAGCCCATCATTTCCAGTACGTTAAAAAATGAGTAAAATCAAGAAGCATTGTTATGTTATCTGGTGATCAGGTTTTGTTTCATGTTGGGCCGTACAATTTTAGAACACGGCATCTATTAGTTCTGGCAGTATTAGTTATTGCATTTACAACGGCTTTCATAATGCGTTCTTTTCCAATCAAATATGGTTTTTATCTGAATGAATTTGATCCTTATTTTGATTATAGAGCAACAAAGTATATCGTAGATAATGGCCTGGATGCATATTTGAAGTGGCATGATGATAAGTCATGGTATCCTGATGGTCGAAATATACCAAAGACCTCACAGGTGGGACTACATATCACATCAGCTTTTCTTTACAAGATATTTGGAGGAAATAGTTCTGTTCTAGATTTTACAATTGTATTACCAGTTGTAGTGGGATCATTAACCACGATTGTTACTTTTGCATTGGTAAGATCATTGGGTGGAACTACAGCGGGACTGTTTTCTGCATTACTAATTGCTTTCACTCCAGCCATCATTCAGCGTGGAAATTTAGGATGGTTCAAATCTGAACCTCTTGGTTTATTCCTTGCACTTCTCGGCCTATACTTGCTTATCTCTGCATTGAAACACAGGCAGAACGTTGCCATCGCCAAAGCATTAGTGGGAGGATTGCTATTAGGCCTTGCGAATGCTTCTTGGGGTGGAATACAATACTTTAGTATTCCAATTTCATTATTCTTTTTTGCAGTAACTTTTTTACGAAAGGATATTAAAATTCCCTTAATTGTTGCGATTGTATTTACGGTTGCTACGCTATTATCCGCCGGCTCTTTCCCAAGACCTGGACTTTCTTTTGTATTTGGACTTCCAGGTATTGCCCTCATCGGCGGAACAATATTTTTAATTGCATCATTAATACTCAGAAGGCTTAGTTCATCTAATACCTTCATAAGAAACAATTGGATTTTGTTAGGAGTTTTTTTTGCGATTAGTATAGGAATAATTATTTCTGGAACCTTTATTGGATCCTCATTCAGATATCTAAATGCAGTCAATCCCTTCTTATCGTCTCAGAATCCTTTGGTAGAATCCGTAGCAGAACATTTCACCCCAACCGTAGTAGACTATTTCACAGATTATTCTATTCTTCTGATGTTTGCAGGATTTGGAGCGCTCATGGCTTTTAGACACAGAAATGATATGTCCATTTTTTCCTTAATTATCGGAATTACTGGAGTATATGTAAGTGCAACATTTGCAAGATTACTCGTATTCTCATCAATAGGAATAATACTCCTATCGGGTCTTGGATTATATGAAATCACCAAAAGTATTATCAATTACAAACTAACAACAGAGACCTCCCAGAAGAAAAAGAAAAGGATCGAAAGTGAAAAAATTTCGCATACTGGCAAGACAGTGAAAATAGTATATACGGTTATAGTTGTTCTATTAATTTCAATTCCTGTATTGGATAATGGTTTGTTATTTCCACAAAATTCAAATTGGTTGAGCTCTGCGGACATTCCTCCTTCTATTGCAAACGGAGGCACTGGATATAGAATCAAGATTAATGATTGGATAGATGCATTGGATTGGATCTCGACCAATACAACCTCCAAATCCGTCATTGCGTCTTGGTGGGATTATGGTTATTGGATAACAACGGTAGGAAATAGAACTAGCTTGGCTGATAATGCCACAATAAATCAAACGCGTATTGCAACGATTGCAAAGATGTTTATGGATCAGACCGAAAATGGCATTAAAATTGCCAAGGATCTAAAGTCTGATTATGTTTTGGTATATGTGGTTGGACAAAGATTTAGTGGTATCAATGGCAGTGAGCTTTATGTTTTAGGTAACGGTGGAGACGAAAGTAAGAAACAGTGGTTTATACGAATAGGCGGATTTAGCGAAAATAGATATCTTGAGCAAGACGGCTTTACGCCTACTCCCTTCTTTTGGAACAATACATTGCTTGGACATTTGATACCTTTCTCTCCTGTTTCATATGTATCGAATGGAGTTCCATCAAGTCAATATCAACCAGGCGCGATGACAATTTATTCAAAAGATATTAAATATCCGGAGAATGGAAAATCCGGGCCATTTGAGTTGGTTTATTCATCAGACAGCTTCAGGAGCAGTAAACCTGGTTTATTTTTTGCAGTATTGGTTTACAAGCTGAATCATCAGTATATGCCTAAAACCATATCAGATCCATATAACGAGATTATTGAGGATAAAGAGAAATTTTCAATAAATAGCACCATGAATAGTAATGTTATGAAACCAACTAATGGATCTAAAACAGCAGTAATTAATACTGCCCAAGGACCTATAGATGTTGAATTTTTCCCGGATGCAGCTCCTATGCATGTGGCGAATTTTGAGAAACTTGCAAAATCCGGCTTTTATAATGGCACTATATTCCATAGAATTGTCAAAGGATTTGTAATCCAAGGAGGCGATCCTTATACAAAAAATAATTCAAATACGAATTTGTGGGGTACTGGTGGTCCCGGTTATGCGATAAAAGCAGAATTTAATAACATACCACATACTAGAGGAATTCTATCTATGGCCAGATCTTCAGATCCTGATAGTGCTGGCTCACAGTTCTTTATTGTTCTAAATGATTCTAGATTTCTGGACAATCAATATACTGTATTTGGCAAAGTTACATCTGGAATGGATGTAGTTGATAAAATTGCTGCACTACCAACAATTCAAAATGATCAACCTCAGGACGCAAACTTAGCCAAAATAGTCTCTATAAAAATATCAGATAACAATATGACAAAAAGTTGAAAAATATCACCTAAAAAATATTTTTATTTGTCCAAGAGAGCTGCATAAATCAAAGGTAACAATGTGGTCGCCTCTGCATGTATTGTAGTCTGCTTTGCATTTGCTTTTACTTTTCCCCACGATATTGCTTCTGCAACCAAAGCGCCGCTCAAACTACCATCCCATTCAGAAGAGGTTGTAATAGATACCGCATAATCCAATCCTCCCCTAAATTGGTTCCACCATAATGTATGATGTTTCGAAATTCCTCCCCCAATAATAAAAGCGCCAGTTTTATTTGCCTCATAAACAAGGTCTGATAACTTAGTCTCATCTAAGAGTATGTTTACACTAAAGTCCTTATGTTTCTGATAAAAGAACCAGATTTGACTTCCGACTGCACCGTCTACAATACCTGGAACTATAACAGGGATATCATTTTTAGATGCCCAATACAAGAACGAACTTTCATCTAAAGTACTTCCTATATGTCTAGTTATTTCAAAGGTAGAAACACTATGCGACCCTTTCTGGTACAAACCATTTAGACAGTTTTGTACCTTCTCTTCAATAACAGGTCCGTAATTATTTTGAGGTACAAGTACATTTCCCAACCTATGAATATTCTTTTTATAAAGCATGTTGTCGTCCATTCTAAAGTCTCCAGAGTAATATTTTGTACTAGTTCGTGCAATATCATGATCCAGTGCACCGCAGGTTGTAATAACACAATCAAACATCTTACGTTTTAACATATCCTTGATTATGCCTCTTGCTCCAGTTGAGATAATAGATCCCACAAAAGACAAGAATCTAGTACAGTTAGCATCTTTTGTCATTGTGCGAATTATATTTATGCCATTCCAAAGATTTTTGGATTCAAAACCACCAGAATTTGCCATACCATCTAATAGTAAAGATATAGATTTTGATTGAATTTCATAATCACGTACTGAATCAGTCAGAAAATTTTTGGACGATTTTTTTCTACTTTTTTGTTTCAACTTCCTATAATTAACTTTCTAACCATATTATAATTTTTATTTGTTTAGAGAAACTGGGTCTACAACAATTAGGAAATTGTGTTGGATACTTGTCTCATATCTTATAATCTCGCACATATTTTTTGCTTTTACAATTTTTCGTCACATTATTATAATGATAATTCGATATATTCTCAGATGCGGCTAAGATATTGGCGTTTAAGCGTTAATGACCTTTTAAATTCAACATATCCTATTGATAAGGCCAATCATTGGGAAATTAAATGTCTACAAGGAGACTATGAACATTTTGGAGTATTCTGGTTTAGGTACGGAACCCCATTTGATAAGGAACTAATAAACGGCATATGTTTCTATTATAATGATATACCACAAGATAAGGTTCAACAATTACTGGATTTTCTGCAAAAAAAATATGGAGGCAAACAATTGTTTAGGCAGAGTAGAGTTTTTCTTCAAGGCTCTAAAGAATTTTGTGACAAAAATGAAATAGCAAGTCTTGCAAATGAAATCAGTGCCAAATTCAACGGACCTATAGAAATCACTCTTGAATTCGAAAAAGTTACTCAAGAAGAACAAGAAAAAAATTTATTTAATTTTCCTTCTAACAAAGAACTACCCATCGTAGGTTCTGATTAACATAGAAGACTAAGGCTTGAAGGAATTTAAAAATAATATAACATGACTAGTGGGACTCAGCGTTATTATCATGAAGTATGGATTTTATCTTCTCTCTTAATTTGGAAATACTGACTGGCTTGCTAATAAAATCAATAACATTGACTGAAGGGATAACTTTACTGAATTCTTCCTTGTTTATTTCAAAAGCAGTGATAAACGCAATCTTCATTGAGGGATCATTTTCTTTAATGCGTCTATAAAGCTCGAATCCATTTATTTTAGGCATTCGAATATCTGTAATTACAAGATCGTAATATTTTGGCGGATGATTTTGAAAATTATTTATGGCGTCATCCCCCTTTGAAAATGTTTCAACCATAAAATCATTTTGTGATTCCAATCCTCTTTTTATGACCGAAAGGATATCAGATTCATCGTCCACAATCATTATACGTGGTGGTGAATTGTTTTTTTTACTTTCCGTCATATGACAAATTCTGATATGATTATCATATATATTAAGTGTTTACGCACCGTCTAAGATCATCTTTTTCAGATTTGATAATTTAGCTTAATGGATAGAAAAAATTTTTTATTATTGGGGCTTGAGGTAAGATAAAATTGATAAAATTGATATATCAAAAAGAATATTATCACAAAAATGACTGAAAAATCAGCTTGGCTGAATCTCTTGATGGAGTCGAAAATTAATCAGTTTAACGAATGGAGAATGGCAAACATCTCCGTGAAAATCGATCTAAGTGGAATGGATTTTTCAGGAAAGAATCTTTCAAATGCTTACCTTAATGCGATTAAATGTATTGGCGCAAATTTATCAAATTGTAATTTATCCAAAACTAATTTTGCCCAATCTGAGATTACTGATTCAAACTTTGAGAATGCAGATTTAACGGATGCCATATTGATTTACGGAAATTTAAAAAATAGTAAATTCATGAATTCTAATTTAACAAGAACTAATTTTATGTGGTCAGATTTACGAAATTGTGATTTACGGGGTTCTAAATTTGATAGGACAGTATTTGTCGAAGCTAAATTACAAAACGCAAAGTTAGATCCATTAGATAAAGAATCAGGTTACCTAAAATTTGCAAAGCTTGAATGAAACTTCAATTTATAAATGACGCAAAAACATCTTTTGAGATAAAGTGACTCCAATAGATTAATACGAATGAAGTGGCTAATTAAAAGTGGTTGGAAGTCGACAAGTTAAGAACTATAAAGTTATTTAGTAAATGGTCGGCAAATAGGCTCATAGGCAAGAGACGTCCATTAATTGCTGTTTTCAGTTTGACCCATTACTGTAATTTTTATTGTCCGATGTGTCCTTTTGGTGATTCCGATAAGGAAGGTCAATTAAAAATTGTAAAGGAAAAAGATTTGTCTACAGAACAATGGAAAAAAATCTTCGATAAAGTCTCAAAATATTGTGTCTGGGCAATTGTTGAAGGCGGCGAACCAACAAGTAGACCCGATTTTATTGAACTTGTCAGATATCTTCACAGTCTTAATATGCCAACATCACTGATTACAAATTGTTCACTTTTACACAATGTAGACCTTGATAAGTTGAGACAATATATTCAATTTGTTACCTGTAGTATTGATTCAGTTCATGAAGAGTCTTATTGCAAAGTGCGTGGTGTATCAAGCAAGACTTTTCAGAAGGTTATGGAAAACATTAGACTTCTAGATCAAAGTAACATCTCACATTATTTTAACAGTGTAATTACTAAATTTAACACAGATGAATTTATTGACCAAAGTTATTTTGACAAAGCTAAAGAACTGGGTTCAAGTTCGGTTTCCTTAACTTTTGTAGAAGATAGATCTGACGTATCGTACTCGCTATTGCCCGATAAAAAAACGATGACAAAAGTTTGTGAAAGCATTTTGGACTACAAGAAAAAAAATTCCTCCCTTCAGATAATGATCCCATCTGAATATTTTGAGCAAATTATCAAATATGGAAGAACAGTTTTTGATGAATGTGGGGTATGGAAAAGCATCTTTGTAAACGGAGATGGTACTGTAAAGGTGCCCTGTTGGAAATTTAATAATTCAGATAACATATACAATTTGCTGGAACAAAGTATAGAAGAAATATGGAGTGCGCCTCAATGGGAAATAGCGAGAACATGTCATGATTGTCAAGTACTTGGATGTATATGGTATTCTTCTCAACCGATTACTACATTTGCTAAAAATTATATGAATGGTTTGTCAAGGATAATCGAGCAGCATAAACCAGAGATACTCCAGTAGATATCCATAATTCGAACTTTGCTACTCTAGAGTACCTATTATTTAAATTATGGTATTAATTTATACTATTTGTCTTACACGGATATTCAAAATATCATTGTCGTGATACAATTGACCTATTGCTCTGAATTCTTGTCCTTTTTTTATCAAATCCCTCGGTCCATTATAATCATAATGATGCAATCTGGCATGCCATTTACCATTCACAAGTACAAGTGCTTTACCAGCTACCACTTTTTCGATTTCAATGTCATATGTCTCCCCAGATATTCTTTCTAAATTATCACAAAGAATTACTTTCTGGTTCTTTATTTTCACTCTGTTCAATTTTTCGAGCATTTTTAATGCTCCTTCTATTATTGTCTTATCTAATTCGAGTGTACTATGAATTGTCTTGAGGTATAATCCATTGTTTCCATGAATAGATACTAGAGAATATATCTTTCTAGCAGTCTGGTCTACATGTCTTTTAAATTGTACAATAGTTTGATCCCTTGTGGAACGCAACAATCTATTTTGCAAAATTTTGTTTTTATTATTCAATGATGATTTTATTTTTGTGCTTTCCTGAAATTTGTCCTGATATGAATCAAGGGACTCAATCTCTTGTTTTGTCATAGGATTAGGTTCTAAGGTTTTTCTATAAACTGGTTTGAGTTTTAGGATTGAATCATTAGACGATAGAGCAGTTTTCATTTTTTGTATTNNNTCATCAATTGTTTCCTTAGTTGCGAGAATTAGAACAGAACCAATATTTTTTCTCCCAGTTCTTCCTTTTCTTTGGATATACCTAATTTCGCTCGGTATAGGTTCATAAAATACAACCAAGTCAACTTCAGGAATATCGAGTCCCTCTTCTGCAATTGAAGTAGCCACAAGAACGTTGAAGTCACCTGCCCTGAAATATTCCAGAATAGAATTTTGTTCTACCTGTTTCATTCCCGGATCACCTTGTCTTTTTGCTTGACCCACAAATCTTGAAGCTTTAATCTTGTTTTTATTTAACAGATGAACTATGTGTTGTGCAGTATCGCGATATTGGGTAAAAACAAGGACTCTTGATTTTTTTCCTAAAGATACATTTTCTGTCAAACTTCCATTTTCATTCAAATTAAATTTTTGAGAATCAAATCTTTCTTTTAGGAGATTAATAAGATACTCAGCTTTCGGATGCTCTGTTTGCAAATTTTCAATTAGTCCTTTTACTTCTTTCATCCTATTATCATTCAGTAACATTTTGTGGCTCTTGCTTTGTTCCACATTAATTCTATCCAAAAAAGTCTTTAGTGAATAAAATCCTTGGCTCTCCATTAATTCTATGCAGTACATGAGTGATAGTGCTACAGATTGTTGCTTTAATGCAAAATATAACGATCGCCGTTCTTTTTCCACTGTAAGATCCAATTCATGTCTAAGCTTCTCACCTAAGGCTATTAGATCTCTCTTGAAAATCCATTTGGAATTCTTTTTTAATATCGAACGGGTAATTAGCCAATTGAATTTTTCTTGTAACATAGCCTTCAAAATCGACTTAATATAGTGATACTCTGAGGGGAGATCAAACCATTGCCATTTAACATCAATGGAATTGATGTATATTTTTACATCTGGATCTTCCTCTGTCTTATATTCCAAATTTTCGATAAACAAGTTGCGGCAAATCTCATGAATTTTATCTTGCTCCGATCCAGGACTAGCAGTTAGCCCGAGAATAAGTGGATAGGAACATTGTTGCACATACTGCTTTGCAATGCAGGTGTATGCATAATCTTTCACGGCCCGATGGGCTTCATCAAAAACTATCAATGAAAAATCATTTAAAGAAAGTCTGTTCTGCTTGATGTCATTTTTTACTACTTCTGGCGTGGAAAAAACAAGTCTAATTTCTTTTTTCTTCCATACAATTGTTCTTGCATATGGAAGAATTTTTCCTGTTAATAATGCGATTTGATCTTCAAATAATTTTATTGATGATACGAATGAATTCCTGTGTTGATTTACAAGAGGTCTAGTTGGAGCTAGGATTAGGATCCTCTTATCTCTATTATTGTAAAGAGAATTGATACAGACAAGCAATGATATGATAGTTTTTCCCAATGCAGTAGGAAGAATTACTAAAGTATTTTTATTCAAAGCAGATTGGCTGATATTTTTCTGATATTCTCTAAAATCTAAAGCATTTTTCCTAAGAAGCGGATGATTAAAGTATCTCGTTTCTTTCTTTAAGGACATGAATTAAGGATTATTGTTTACTAAAAGTAATAATAATAAAAAAGATATGGTCAACTAATTATTCAATTTTTTAATTTTTATTTTTATTCCTTTAATTTTCATTTCTTCTTTATTAGATCTCATATACATCTGCTTGGTCGGATAAAGGCTTTGACTTTTTTTCTGGATTTACTTCATCTATACTTGTGGCCAGTTGAACAATTTTGGTATTAGTAAGAATTTTGCTAATTTGGTCCAATTCAGAACGAGATCTGATTACAACTCCACGCTTTTTAGTTGCTATTCCTGATGTATCAACGGGGTTAATTTCTATTGCGATATACGCAGGTCTGCTTTTATATTCAGGCAGCTTAATCAAAAACACCCCTGGTACACTGGTCGCTTTTTTTTCCCAATCTTTACCATTTTTTAAAAATTCAGATAACCTCTCATCTACCATACAGTACTAATGTAATTAGACATTTTTAAAACCTACGATATTCGGAAAAATAGACCCCAGAAACAAGTATAATAGGGTTATCCGGTGGGAATAAGAAAAGAGATTTTTCCATTATTGAATAGCTTTGTCAATGTTCCCGATGAATCTCGCAGCGTACTTTTCCGTCATAAATATGCCCATCGTAAATGCTGCATGATTAATATTTTCTCATTAAATTTTTTGTAATCAAGATTCATTTATCGGAACAATGTAATTAATTCTAAAAAACATTGAATAAGGTTCGTTTTGCAAGAGCATAGATTATGTTACTAGAAAATGAGAATAAATAATTCAACAGAATAAAAATTCTGTAGAGTTCTTAATATGTCCCGCATGATAATCTAAAGTATACAATTTTACTGTGATCGTTATTGCCTATCATCCAGTTTTCTCTGCATTCTTACCGTAATCAAAAAATGAATGTAATGCAAACACCTTGAACATCCAATAGTAAAGGCTCTCTTATATTGGAAATTCAATAGAGGTACTATCCAATTCCAATATGGGAATATATATTGAGTGAGTATCATTTCCTATTTTTTCAACGAAATTGTGTTCGCCTGTTAATTGCCTTAACTCAATAAATTTCTGATTTGGTTTTTCTTTTTCAACGATATAATGGACTAAGGTTCCTCCCAGGGCTCCAGTTTCAATAAAAAGAATATCTTTTTCCTTATACTGTATATGATAAAGCATGGGAGTTAATCCTAGCGCAGATTGGGAAGAAAATAATATCACCTTTAACATGTCACTCAAATTTTTGTATTTAAGAAATGTCATTGATGTTTCATCCTTTGTCATATCATTCATAGAAATAGATACTTGAATTTCATTGTATCGTTTTGAACTGAACAGTGATGAACAATTGTTTAGCCAAGCAACAACAACAATTAAGATGCCCGATTCCAGGATGCTGATCTTCAGCTTTGAAGAACAGCAGACTTACCACGCTGTTAGTAATATCATGCCATATCATTGATCAGGAAGGAATATTAGGGTATGATATTTGTAAGATTATAATATTAAGAAAATGAGCAAAAAGAAATTTTCATTGGTAATCTCATTTTTGGTTTTTCTTGTAATAATGTGTTATGGAACCTTAAATTTTGGTTCCAATACATTAGCTCAGATGCCCATAATTGGAAATTCTACCGCAGAAAATTCTCTTCCTCTTCCAGATCTTTTTGCAAGAGTCCAAAAATCGGTAGTACAGGTAACTGATAAAGACAATTCAAATGAACTCGGATCCCGATTAGGTTCAGGATTTGTATATGATAAGGAGGGTCATGTGATTACAAATTACCATGTAGTGGTGCCTACCTCTAATAATGAATTACAAGTAAGTTTTTTGGACGGGAATGTTTATTCTGCAGACTTGGTCGGTTTTGATCAATTTGCAGATCTGGCTGTCATAAAGGTAAAAAATATTTCTTCTGATAAATTAACTCCATTACCTTTAGCCAATTCCTCTTCCTTGAGAGTAGGTGAAACAGTTGTCGCAATTGGGAATCCATTTGGACTATCAGGTTCAATGACTGTTGGAATTGTAAGTGGTTTGGGCAGACTTTTGCCATCGAATGAAAATGAAGATAGTTCTGGACTGGGCTCCTCATTCTCTATTCCAAATATTATACAAACGGATGCTGCTATTAATCCTGGAAATTCAGGTGGCCCGCTCATTAATACTCAAGGTAAAGTAATTGGAGTCAATACTGCCATATTTTCAAATACTGGAGTTTATTCTGGAGTGGGTTTTGCTATCCCATCAAACTCAATTAATAAAGTTGTAACTTCACTTATTCAAACAGGCTCATACCGCCATCCATATATTGGAATAATTGGGCTTAGTCTAAGTCCAGAGTTATCCAAACAAATTGGATTGACTCAAACAAAGGGTTTTCTAATAACTGGTATCACGAAAGGCAGTCCGGCTCAGAAATATGATTTACACGCAGGATCAATAACAACTTCTTATAACGGGAGAGATGTTAATGTAGGTGGAGATATAATACTAAAAATTGATAACAGAGAGGTAACAAAGATTGATGATATCTTGTCGTACCTTGAAAGCCAAAAGCAGGTCGGAGATAAAGTACATCTTACCGTTCTTAGAAATAACTCAATTAAGGAATTAGATCTAGTATTGGGAGATAGGCCAGCTCAGAATAAAATAGATTCGTCATTGAATAATTTGCCTAACAATCTTCCTCCTCAAGGTGACAATAACTATCCAAAAAATCTATATGATGAGTGCGTAAGCGTTGCGGGCAAAAGTCTTTGTGACTTTCTATTTAAGAAATAATGTTATTTGATATCGTAACATAGCTGTAAAGTCATATTTACATATTTTCGATTTTCCAAAATTAATAGTCGTCAACTAATTTTTATCCAGGTTTTTCTGCCTTTATATACCATTTTCCCGAACGAATGCCTAATACAATAGTTCCAATATAGTTACCCTTCTTGTACACTTTAGCAAATTCCTTGCCAAGGCCAAAAAATGAAAGGAAAAGATTATCTTTTTGATGGTAACCTGATTCTATAACTTTTATGCTCAATTTAGTGCTCACCTTAAGTATAATTTTACGTGCATCAGACCAATTACCGGTCCATGAGATGATTTCAAAATTTCCAAAATTCTTTGATGAAATTTGATAACCTTCAAGCCGTGCCTCAAACTCCTTTTTTTTCTCTCTCGAATATGAATTCATCCATTCTATGGCTCTACTTCCCATTCCTTTTTCGACTCCAAAATTATCTGACCCAGCCAATTACCTAATTTTCTGAAACTAATAATTTTAAACTTTTTAAAATGATGGTTATTCACGATTCAAAAACATAATGATGTCCATAAAAAATTTGAAGATAGACTGGCATAATCGCAAACCCCTAACATTTCATTAATATCTTACATATTCCCTTCGGTAGTAGCTCGAACAATAAATTTCTTAATTTGAAAAAACTGAAAAGCGAATGATTTAAGTAAAATAATGTGGGTAGATAGAATAATGTCGAATGAAGTGAACTTAGGAGAAAGTCCGAACCATTTCATAGTTCTAGATGCAATATCAAGGGGGATAAATAATATTGGAAAGATATCAAGTATGTCCAAATTATCAAAAACTGAAGTTGAATTAATAGTAAATGATCTAGTTTTTCAGAGATTAGTAGCCAACATAAAAAAGAGAGGGTTCTTTGGTAGAAAAAAAATTGAGTTAAAAATAACAGAGACGGGGGCAAATCTTCTTGGTGATAAGAAGAGGGAATTAGGAAAGAAGGTACAAGAATTGCATCAATATTATAACAACGGTGACAGATCTCAAATGGACTCTTTTATGGTTTCAAATAGAGCATGGATGCCGATGATGCTTTTTACTGGAATAATGGATATTCTATTTTTTACCTCAATGATGTCATTAATGGGACTAGCATTAAACCCTATGGAAAGCTCCTTTACTGGTAGTAGTGGTAATTTAGACAATAGTGACAGTGCAGACAATACTTCTGCAGACAGTGCGGATAATACAGATAATTCCAATACGGATTCTCAAGATGTAGGAAATGATGGTGGCGGATTTGATGGTGGCGGATTTGATGGTGGCGGATTTGATGGTGGCGGATTTGACTTTTAGTATTGCTATAGTACAAGCTATCAGCTAGTGAATTTGAAACGAAAGCACTTTGAATCTTGGTTATCAGAAATCGTTAGATTATTAGTAGATATGGAATGATTCTTGTTTATTAAATGTAGTAACTAAATCTCAAATTAAAATCGCAGCTATGGTTTTTAGTGTTCTATGTCCTGCTATATTTGATAAGTGTTTCGACAATCCAACCTACGTCGTCTTTAGTTTTGGTAAGATGTGCAATTTTTATACAGTCCCTTATATCCTTTGATCTCATTTTGTGCCATACCGAATCAGCTACCTCATTTGCGATATCTTTTGTAATACCTTCCTGACCTAGCATGTGAATTGATATATCCCGAAAATTTTCAAACTTGTACTGTTTAAAATGTAACACCATGAATCGCGAGAGCAGTGGAGTAAGCATATGTTCTGTCCTATTAGTAGTAGCAAAAACCCATGTCTTAAGTTGGGTATTTCTCGTCTTCATGTGTTTAGTTTCTGCAATTATTCCAGTTTCCATAAGACTAAGGAGAACAGTCTGGTCTTTAATTGGCATGTGTTCAATTTCATCAATAATCAAATATCTGGGACGTTTTTCAAATAAGTAGTCAACCATCCCAGATTTGGTACTGTGAGTTCCCAATGTAAAATAAGAACGCTCAAGTTTCATGCATCCCAGCATAAACAATGTTTTTGCTGATGCAGGCGGACCAACAAGTAAGATATGAATTGGTTTTTGTGATTCAAATGATAAGAAAAATAATTTCTTTATGTCGTGATATCCTATTATGTTATCAAAAAGGTTATTACGCAGAATAGATTTATTTGAATTATTATCAAATGTACTTTTTTTCGCAGTTAGTTCCTTTTCAATATACATTCCTTACTCTTGATTCATTCGATTTACGTGATTATAGGTCTTACTACAAAATCATGATGTCTAATTACTTTAAATTATTAGACGGAATTAAAGTATGACTGTCAAATTAGCAACGATATCTTATTAATAAATTAGATCCAACCAGAACGTTTGTCAGTACCATCCAATTTTCATCTTGAAACCAAGGTAAATAAATAGCAAATATTTCACTATAACATATAATTTATTTTTAGTAAATTTTCTTAATCTCATCATACGATATTTAATAAATGACATACTTGCTAACTATAAGTACCTATTATTTATGGTTCTCTATCAATTAATCGATGGAACAGGATAAATTTTTGACCGTCGGATAAGGTAAAATTACTTCCATGAAATGTAAAGCCAGCCAGCTGCTTAACAGGATACGATTATGGATTTGACGATAAGATACTCATGTTGTAAACGGGTGGAATAAAAGATTGAAAATGCATCCAATGCAAAAAAATATCAAGACTCCGCACTACGATAGGACTTGGATATATCAGAAAGTAATAACTAGTTAGTACTTGGTTTCCCTACGATCTAAGTATAACAAGGTTGCAAGGATAATTTGAAATAAGTTAGTCCCTAGGTAAATTATTATAGACTTCATTAACCATCAAATCATGGATGCGTTATCGTAAAAAGCACAAGAGTAGCGGAAACTTAAGGAAAGGGTCTAAGGATCTTTTTACTGTAAAATGGGAAAACAACCGCGTTGTAATGATAGATCAGACAAAGTTGCCAGGTAAACTAGTATATGTAAGGTACAACAAGTATGAGGACGTTGCTAAAGCGATAGAACGATTAATTGTTAGGGGTGCTCCTGCCATTGGGGTTGCAGCTGCCTTCGGTATGTCATTAGCCGCAATTTCTAGTAGGGCTAAAACACCAAATTCTCTACTCAAAGATCTCAAGATTGCATATAACAGGTTAAGATCAACTAGGCCTACAGCGGTTAATTTAGTATGGGCACTTGATCAAATAATGAAACAAGCAACTTCAAAAAGCGATGTTCAAGATATCAAAAATTCAATCATTCTTACCTCTCTAAACATGGCAACAGATGACATTACAATAAATAAAAAATTGGGAAAGAATGGAGCCCAGATGATAAGTAATGATGAAGTAATACTCACACATTGTAATGCAGGTTCTCTTGCAACAGTTACATATGGAACAGCGTTAGGTGTTCTTAGAGCCGCAAATGAGATGGGCAAAAATATACGTGTTATTGCAACAGAAACAAGACCTGTGATGCAAGGTTCTCGATTAACTGCATTTGAGCTAGATCATTATGGAATAGATTTTAGCCTAATTCCTGATACAGCTGTAGGACATCTAATGTCTAAGGGCACAATAAGTCGTGTAATAGTTGGTGCAGATAGAATCTTAAAAACTGGACATGTATATAACAAAATTGGCACCTATCAAATTGCAGCTCTTGCAAAGAGACATGACATTCCCTTTTATGTGGCTGCTCCAATTTCTACCTTTGATTTGACGAGTAGCGTCGATGATGTAGTCATTGAAGAAAGAAATAAGAATGAATTGATGCGAATGGGTAATAAGCTATTAGCTCCAAAAGGCATCAAAATTCTAAATCCCGCATTTGATGTAACTCCTCCTGAACTGATTGCAGGAATCATAACTGAAAAATGTGTTTTAATGCCGCCCTACGAAAAAAGTATTGCCAAAAATATAAGTTATGGATAAAGTATTTAATCTCTAAAGATATTTTTAATAATGGATGCCAGAAACAAGTATCAGCCAAGAACAGGTATTTTCGGTATTAAGGAAATGCATGGATCCTGAGATCCCTGTCAATATAGTTGATTTGGGATTAATTTATGGTGTAAATATTAACGAGGCAAATGATGTTGATATTGAAATGACTATGACTACAAGAGGGTGCCCGCTTCATGACACACTAGTTAGTGATGTTAAGAGATACATTGGGAAGATTGATGGAGTGAGAAACATAAATATCTCAATTGTTTGGGATCCTCCATGGAATATTGAAAGAATAGAACCTTCAGTGAGAGAAAAACTAGGCTTTGGAAGACCAAAGTTGCGCTTTCAAGTTGATTATGAAAAGTATCAACCTTTGATTAAAGGCAGGTTGATTACTCAAGAAGATGGCTCTTTGATTCTTGAAAATGAGAAAGAACATAAATTTATGGTTAATCAGGCAATTGTCGATTTTTGGAATAGCTGCGATGGGACAAAAACAATTACACAACTGGCAGATCATTTTTCGTCCAAATTAGGATTGCCCAGACAGCAAGTGGAACAAGAAGTAGTTCAACTTGTGCAACAATTACTTGAATCAGAATTATTAAGACCTCAACAATGAAAAAATAGTATTGTGGCAAAAAAATAGTATCATTTCAATTATATCTACGTTCAATAAAGTAGTTGTAGAGTTAGGAATGGGCGATGGTCAATTATTGAGTAATATTATTGAGCATGAAAAAAATCCAAATACATGCTATGTAGGAATTGAAATCGATCCGATTCAAATCCAAGAGTCTCGTAATAAATTGAGAAGGGAAAATGTTTTCCTGATTAACGAGTCCTTTGAGCAAGTACTCTCATATTTTCCACATAATTATGTAGACCATTTTATTTTCGTACTTCCTCCCCCCTGTTACATAGACAAAAGTATGGAGAAGCAATGGATAATTCTGTACCAAAATATCTTTATGAAATTAAAACAAAAAGGAATCTTTACTATAGTGACAGAGGTAATTAATGATTTGCTAGAACCTGTCACTGATAATGAAGTCAAATCGTGCGTAGAATGGTTAGGTTCCAGCTTTGCTGCTCTTGGTTTTAAGATAAAGGATATTTTTGAAGACAGCCCTAATTATTATAGCTCCCACTTTTTAGAACAGTTTGGAGGAGATCAATTAAGAATAAGATTAATTACATTAATTTTAGTGAAACCAGGTCCTAAATTAATATGACCTAATTATTATTGCTCAAATTACTCTTGTGTAGTAACATGCTGTGATCATTCATGCACAATCTTGAACAAAATGATGAGTAACAGTTAGAATGATTGCATGGAATTGGGTCTTGATTATTGAACCTCTTATTGCAGTAAGTGCAAAAAGATTCTAATTTAATAAAATTGTAGTTAAGAAATTTGCTTCCACAATTTCTTTTCTCTTTAAACCATCTAATGTGTACATTTTGTGTTTCAGCGTAACTCATAACTATATCGTATGCTTCATAGTATCCTTGTGCAAAAAATTCTCTGTAGGACAATTTGCTACCATCTCTTCTTGATTCAGAAAATGAAACAATCCACTTTTCGCAAAGAATGATATTTTTTTCTTCCACATCTGGAACGACCTCTCTGCCCCTCTGTTCGTAATTATTCTTCAATTAATCGAACAAAATGTTAATTTCAAATATATATTTATTTGTCAATTATTCAAGTCTAGTAGAAATCCAATGAATGGTTGTTATATCATGATTTGTGTTTTGTCTTAATCTCAAGTTTTTGTCAGGTTTATAAGAGATGATTATGGATAAATTGTGGTTGGAAAAAACTTGTGCATATTGCGGCAACCTTTTTGAAGGCGAAAGTTGGCCTCATGTCGAAGGAAACTCAAACTTAGGAGTTATGAAAATAGAAAATTTTTGTTGTGAAGAACATAGAAATTTATTTTTAGAATCCACATAACAATTTTAGTTTCAATTTCCAAACACCTGACCAAGGTTGTTTCGCATACTACCGAAAAATCCCTTTCTACTCTCTTTCTTCTTGACATGTTCAAAACACTTATCACATAAAGATCTCAAATTTGAAGGTCTGTTGTCTTTCAATGAACCATTAATGTGTTCAAAAAAGGGACCATTACTTCCTCTAAATTTAACAGAACATTTTTGACATCTATGATGTGACCGTTCTAGCACAGTTTGTCGAATACTAAGGGTTAAACTTTCATATTTTTTTCTGTCTATATTTCCACTGGTAGTTCCGCCAAAAAAAGACAATGTTTTGTCTACTACAAGGCCAAAAATAACTTTTGCTATCTAATTTCTCATTATCTATTTAAATAATAGCAAATGAATTGAGTTGAATATTGATTTTAGTAGATCGGCTTAATTTGAATTATCCCGTTGTTTTTTGACAAGTTGGTCAAATAATCCAATTTAAGTTCTCGATTTGACGTTAATAATGTCAAATCGTGACATCAAATCGTGACATTGTAATGAAAGATAATCAAATAACCATTCTTATTTAATGATATAACAATCGTATAAATAAACCAAAAATTACTTAAAAAAATTTATGTTTAAATGGCGTAAGTTACCAGTTTAAACTACTTCAAAATGGGGTGACCAATTCAAATGGCACATCATAATTTTCTATTTTACATACGGATCCGGGCATACATACTACACCATATACAATTACGTTATTACATTCAACATTACTTCCTTCATTTTGTGAATTATTTTGACATTTGTTAATTTGCTGGCTTTCACTATTTGTTTGTACTTTATTACTGTCCTCTTTTTCAGCATTCTCTGCCCTAGCTTCTTGTATTCCATTGAGCAGTACAGTGGAGATTAATGTTATCGTAAGTGCCGATATCAAAATAATTGTTCCATTACTTGCATATTTCATTAACTTAATTTTTTATATATGATATATTAGGAGTGCGTTACAACTATTAGTAAAAAAAGCAGAGGATCTTCTTGCTCAATTTCAATGTGTGAATTTCTTCTATAACAAATTTAGAAAAAGTTAAAAAAGAATTTGAAAAGAAAAATCTCCAGGAACATACAAATACCAAAAAATGGACCGAGTGGGATTTGAACCCACGACCACCTACGTTTCCCTTGTAAATGCAAGACAGTTCCATTTACATGCAAGGCAGGTATTCTACCAGACTAAACTACCGGCCCTACAAAAAGTTTATTTTCCTAGTTCATAATTTAAGTGCTTTTAATTAAACCATGTGACAAATAATGAGTTTCATATAATGACTTTAAACAACTCGTACGCACTAAATTTACAATTTAGAAAACGATATTCTTTTCAATTAATTTTGGTAACACTCAATCAAATTTTTACAAGATAATTAAAAAAGAAAATAAGATTTCAAGCAAAGGTATTCATTTGGAACTTGAAAAATAATTTGTGAGTGATAGATATTAAGCCTTTATTGTTCATAAGTATAAATTGCATAAAATTATCACAATTTTTTACTTTCAAATAAAGATGTGATAAGGTTATCTTATAAGATGTTATCTTATCTTAATTCGAATACACGGGTACTAAGGATAATATGGATCACTCTACTTCCATCGTGTTTCTATAGATAAGAACAAAAGCGCATAAATTGAGAACATATTCTGTTACAATTGTGAATTTCTATCAATATGCCTTATTATAAGTGAAAGACCATCAAATTAATCTTAACAATGTCATAATAACTGAGAATTATAATTGCTGTGTCATCTCAAATTGGATTATTTGCCAAACTCTTGTTAGTGTGACGGATACTCAGGAAATTAGAGTGTGTGTATAATAAACAAATCAAGAAAAAGTGATGTTAAATACTAGTATTTCTGACACGGTAGTGATTTTAGTCAATGATTTACTCTGAATTTTGATTGCCCAATTAGTTACGTAAAAACTTGAAAATAATCAGAGTTGGATGGCAGAGTTCAACAAAATATCTGTTGGAATAAATGGGCTACCTATGCGAAAATTTCACGTAAACTTGCACCATGAAGTAAGCATTTCGAATTTTCTGAAGCAAAACTACCTTATGTCCAGACAGAATTCATTCATTGAGTTATGACGGAATAAATCTATTGATCGAAATGCTTTTAGCACAAGAATAAATAATGTTGAATAATGTCCGCTCTTTTGAAAGATCGAGTTTGGGTCATGCTATCCGAAGTGGCAAAGAGAGGGGTTTATCCCTTACATGGATCTAGATTAGGAGTTTTCAGGATCCCGGTAGAAATAACAGAACATGCCGATATTAATGCCATAATAAATAGTCTCAAGAGTTCTGGATTCAAGATCGATTCATATGCTGATAGGATATATGTTACACAAAAATGGACAGAGAACGGAATTGATATTATAACTCAGAAAGGGCTAGAGGCAAACTTGGATATAACTGTTGAAATTATCACAGGTGATGTTGTAGACATTATTTATCAAATTAAGCCCTTAGAATACTTTGGCGACCATTATTGGATAAAAAATTATAGGCAAAAAACTAATACAAATGCAAAAATAATAATTGATACAATAATATGGAATTCAAAGATTGGGGACAAATTAATAGATCATTATCAAAAGTCACAAAAATTATCGCCAGAGGAGGCAATAAAAAAATTAGATGAAATGACCCCACTCAAAAAGAATCCAATAACTAGGGATAGTTCATCTGTTGCTCAAAATGTAAAATCTCCAAACACATCACCTCAGCCTCAAGTTCAAGCTAATTCACCATCTGTTGCACCATCTCCCAAACCTCCCGCGGCAATTAAAGATGCCAATACAACCATTTCGCTTGTCGGAACAGGGAATTCATATTCAAAGATTGAAGGTCCGATTGATCCCGAATTCAAATCAAAACGTCAGATAACTGGAACGTACCAAGGAATAAAGGTATGGGGTCCAGTTGATCCTCCAGGACAGCTTGGAATTTGGGGAACGGAGGTTACAGTAGATTTTGATATTTGTGTTGCTGATGGTGCTTGCATTGAAGCTTGTCCAGTAAATGTATTTGAATGGTTAGATACCCCAGGACATCCTGCTTCAGAGAAGA